>CAZCGQ010000003.1:0-26864 GCA_964498425.1 uncultured Gammaproteobacteria bacterium
AGATGTGCGCTCGGAGGGAATCGAACCCCCGACCCACGGCTTAAAAGGCCGGTGCTCTGCCTGGCTGAGCTACGAGCGCTAAACGTTAAAGTATTTTATAATAATTTTCTTTAATTTTCTACCAAGACCAGACTTAAAAAATTTTTCTCTTCTTAACGCATCAGCTTTACAAATGTAACTTTCGTAATACATTAATTCAAACGGTCCATTAGCTTTAGTCCACTGGTTGGTGCCTATATTATGTTCCTTCAGCCTTATTTCTGGTAACTTACCAGTACTGCCAGTATAGCCTTTTCCATTCTTTTTGCTTTGTAGAATGTAGATATAGTACATAATTTGGCTGTCAGCCAGAGGCTGATGGGCCTTTGGCCCAAGCTACGAGCGCTAATATATGAGCTGAGGTCCGGAGGGGATTTGAACCCCTGAATAGCGGTTTTGCAGACCGCCGCGTTGCCACTTCGCCACCGGACCAGCTATGTTATAATTTTATCATTAGAGTTTTAGTTAGGCAATATACCTATATTGATGGTGCTGAAAAGATGTATTGAAGCTAGACTTAGGCAGTTGACTAGAGAGACAGATATTGATTGCTCGGATGATTTAGCTGAGCGTTATCAAACCTTAAGAGAAGAAGATGGTAGTGACTGTGATCGGATGATTTTTGCTAGAGCGTTGTTTTTCGCTGGCGAACTTGATCCCTGCCGGCGGTTTATAGAGCATGAAAATAACATTAAAATAATCGAGAGATTAACCGGAGTAAATTTAAAATGACAAAAATATCTAGACAACTTTATCGATCTCAAACTGACCGGGTTTTAGGTGGTGTTTCTGGCGGATTGGCAGATTATTTTGAAGTTGATTCAACCTTAATTCGGATAATTTTTATTATTCTCTTTTTTTCCGGCGGGGCGGGAATACTCCTGTACCTAGTTTTATGGTTAATTGTTCCTTCCAAACCAGGAAAAAAAATTGCCGAAGAGGAGACGATCAAAGAAAATGTTGAGGAAATAAAAACTCGGGCCGAGGAAATCGGCCATAATCAGGGGCGGCAGTGGTTTGGAATTTTATTACTGAGCTTGGGAGTTATATTTCTCCTTCGTAATTTAGGTTTTTTTAGAATTTTTGTCGGCCGACTTTGGCCGATCGTTCTTGTTATCATTGGCATTGTTATGTTAACTAGAGATTAGTTAAATGAATAAAAAAAAGGATACAGAATCGGCTTCTTCTAGTTGCTCCGGGGCATTTATATTAATTCTTCTCGGCATATTGTTTTTGCTGAGTAACTTTGGGGTTTTACCCTGGTCGGTTTGGGAAATAATCGGCAGGTTTTGGCCGGTAGCCTTAATTTTATTCGGGTTAGAGATCCTAATTGGCGGAACTGTTTTGGGGAATATAATTTTTGGCGTTATTGGCCTCCTTTTCTTTGCCGGAATAGTTCTTCTTGGTCTTTGGATAGCCAATACGCAATTGGAAGCGGATTTAATTCAGCAAATTAACCAGTGGCTCTCCCAAGTCGGATTAGACTTCTTGAGGATAAATTTATGAGTTTTAGAAATAAGGCGAAAGAAATAAAGAAAAAAATTGACCAAGCGGAGAGGGTTTTGTTGTCACTTCACCGCGGGCCGGATGGCGACAGTATTGGCTCATCCTTGGCAATGAAGCATTATCTGGAAGATCAGGGTAAGGAAGTTAAATTAATTAGTCCGAGTCCATTTCCCCAGGCTTATGATTACATTCCAACTGATGAAGTTGACCAGGTACAATTTATGGATGTGGATTTCAACTCCTATGATTTGTTTATTTTTATGGATTCAGCCTCTTGGCAAATGGTCAATGAAGATATTGATGAAGATACTGCCCTTCCCGATAAGGAAAAAGTCATCAATATTGATCATCACGGAACAAATACTAATTACGGGGGGATAAATTTAATCGAAGAGAGGTCGTCAACAGCTGAAATTATCTATGATTTACTCAAAGAGTGGAGTTATGACATTAACAGCCAAATCGCCCAGTATTTATTGATTGGGGTTACTACTGATACCGGTGTTTTTCGGTACACCAATACGACCCCCTCGACCTTGAAAACAGCGGCAGAGTTAATGGAGCAGGGGGCGGATTTGGATGTTATTGTTTTCAATTATTCCAGACGAAATAAGATTGATAAATTAAGGTTTTGGGGTGTTGTTTTAGAAAATCTAGAGGTTGATGAAGACCATCGATTTGCTTATTCCTTTGTGCCTTATGACCAGGCTAAAGAATATTTTGATGACAACTATCCTCGAGAATACAAATCAGGGGCAGCAGCACTGTTTATGGCTGGAATTGAGGGAACGGATTTTGGCATTGTTATGGTCGAGGAAAATAAAGGAGAGTTAAGCGGATCACTGCGGTCTCGGGAGGACTTTGACGTTTCTGTCGTTGCCGAAGAACTAGGCGGTGGTGGTCATCCTGGGGCAGCTGGTTTTAAACTTAAAATGGATTATCTTCAGGCGGCCAAAAAGGTTATTTCTGCGGCCAGAAAACACTCTTGAAAATAAAAAGATACTAAAATTGGCTGAGAGGTCGGTTTTTTTCATGTATAATTTAATCTAATGAGCAAGCAGGACAAAAATAACGATTTACACGCTTTGCGGCACACAGCCGAGCATGTTTTAATGCAGGCAATGGACAACCTCTGGCCGGGTAAGATTGTTAAGGCAATGGGCCCAGCAACTGATGATGGTTTTTACTTCGATTTTGAAATTAAAGGAGATCTATCTCTTTCTGAAGAAGATTTCCCAAAAATTGAAAAAGAAATGCAGAAAATCATTGATCAGGATTTACCCCTGGTCAGAAAAGAGGTTGCTGTTGACGAGGCTCGAAAGATTTTTGAAGGTAATTCCTATAAACAGGAATGGCTGGATGGAATTGAAGAAAAGGGGGAGAAGGCGACAGTTTATTATACTGGAGGAGCCGAATCGCTATTACCTCGGAGGAATGACTCCGTCACACCGTCCGAGGAAATAGTTGGCTTTGTTGATCTTTGTGCCGGACCGCATGTTGAGTCAACCGGTAAAATAGGTGCTTTTAAATTACTTTCAATTGCCGGGGCCTATTGGCACGGGGACGAGGAGAAAAAGATGCTCACCCGGATTTATGGGACAGCCTTTCCAACTCAAGCAGAATTGGATGAATATTTGGAGAGATTAGAAGAGGCTAAAAAACGCGACCATCGAAAAATTGGTCAAGAGTTAGATTTATTTTCTTTTCACCCGGAAGCACCGGCGGATGTATTTTGGCATGACCGGGGGTATACGATTTTTAAGGAAATGGTTGAGTATTGGCGGGAAATTCACCGGCGGGAGGGGTATCAGGAAGTTAGGACCCCGGAAATTTTAACCAATCAACTTTGGCAGAAAAGCGGACATTTAGATAATTTTGGTCATAAAATGTACCAAGCTTTAACTCCCGAGGCTGAAAAACCGATGATGTCAGTTAAACCGATGAATTGTGACGGGGGAATTTTAATCTATAAAGCCCGACAGCGGTCATACCGGGAGTTCCCTTTGCGAATGGGCGAGTTGGGTGTTGTTCACCGCTATGAGTCATCGGGTGAAACGCTGGGAATACTCCGACCGAGAGAGTTTACTCAAGATGATGCTCATATTTACTGCACACCGGATCAGGTCAAGGAAGAGTTAAAAAAGATTATGGATTTGTGTTTTGAAGTTTATGAAACTTTTGGACTGGAACTGGATCATTTGGAATTGTCCACCCGGCCGGAAAATTCAATTGGGTCAGATGAGGTTTGGGAACGATCAGAGGAAATTATGCGGGAAGTTCTCGATGAAACAGACGTTCCTCACGAGATAAATGAGGGTGACGGCGCGTTTTATGGACCAAAATTTGATTTTCATTTAAAGGACGCTATTGGTCGAACTTGGCAGTGTTCGACGATTCAGTTGGATTTTGCTCAACCGGAAAATTTTGATTTAGAATATATTACTGAAAAAGGAACCCGAGAACGACCGGTGATGATTCATCGTGTTCTTTATGGGTCAGTTGAACGATTTTTAGGTATTGCTATTGAACATTATGCCGGGAATTTTCCGGTCTGGCTGGCCCCGGTTCAGATAGTTGTTTTGCCGATTACTGAAAAAGAAAGCGAATACGCCTTTGAAATAGTTAAAGAGTTACAGACAAGTGGATTACGGGTTGAACTAGATGACTCCAGCAAGACTTTGTCCAAGCGGATCCGGGAATGGGAGATGCAAAAAGTCCCTTATATCCTGGTCCTTGGGGGTAGAGAAGAGGAAGCTGGAACAATTAATATCCGCAACCGTGATACCGGCGAGCAGGTTGAGATGAAATTGGAAAATTTCATTGATTTTGTTCAAGAAAAAATAACTTCAAAATCTTTAGAAGCATAGTACTCTAATGATTCGAATGATTAGAGTGTTTTGAAATCGAAGCGGGTAAAAATATTCTGGAATTCGGAAACAATATCTTCCTTAGTTAGACCCATTTTCTCAAGCGAGTATTGATGCTTACTTTGGTGATTCCGGGATTTTTTTTCGGCCTTTTTTAGTTTTCGGAGGTAGCGTGAGCTTAGTGATAAGTTAAATTTGTTATATAGTTGTTGGACAGTTTGTTTAACGTTAGTCGACAAATTTTCGAGCTTAATAATTTCATATTCTGACTTGGGCATTTGGTCAAGCATTTGCAGGGGATAAGTGTACCAGTATCTGGCCATGTCTAGAACATATTTTTGTATAGCTTTTTTGGAAATTGGGTCATCAAGTACTTCTGCTTGTCCTTCAAGCATACTGATATAGGACGGAATTACCCGAAGGGGATTACGAACAAGATAGATAATTTTACAGTCAGGGAAATGGTGTTTCAAACTGTCAATCATTGGGGTAAAGTTGGGGTTTTTAGCTAAATAATGTTTTCCTTCAGTTTGGTGAAAATAGAGATGACGTTGGAGGCATTTTTTGTAAAAATTTAATATTTTGTTCTTTTCTTGGTCGGGGACCAATTTATTGAAATAAACGTAGGTTTTGGCCTGTTTAAGTTCGCCGCTTAACATCCAGGCTTTGATGCTTGACCAGATATGTAAGAAAAGCCAATCATCTTCTTCTGACTGCCAGAAACCAGTTTTATGCATCGGGTTATCTTTGTGGAGTTGATATTCAATTTCTTCTAACTGCTTTCGGCCAGGTTTGCCAATTTGTCGATCGAATTTAGCTAGTTTGCGGATAATTTTTCGGCCCATTATTGATGGAGCAGCAAAGATTTCCCAGGTTTTCATGGTAATGAAGTTGTCCTTGTCTTTAGCTAGTAGGCGATGGAGAAAGGTTGTTCCGCTTCTTGGGTTGCCGAGGATAAAAATTGGCTCTTTAATTTTTACTTTTTTGAATTTGGGATAGAGAATTCGATCAAAAATTAAGCCTGACCAGACAATCATTTCCCAAATGGGATAGACTAGATAAAAATTAATCAGCCAGGTAATTCTTTTTAATGAGCGTTTTGGATGTTTGGGTTCAAGGACAATCTTTTTAGTAAATTCTATAAATCCTTTTAGGTTAAAAAATCTCATACTGGATTTTATCACGGGTGCTATAATGATTTTTGTTGATGTATTTAGTTCGTCATTCTGAGGAAGTAATCGACCGAAGAATCCCTTCAGGGGGTCCTTCCCCGTTCGATAGGCTCAGGGTCAGGATGACACTGCACTAGTAATGATAAAAAAAAATATCGGTGTCATCTTTCTGCACTATATCCGGTTGTTGGCCAAACTTCAGTTGGCCAAGCTGAATTTGTTTCGGAAGGTATTGGGTAAGCGACGAATTAGAATTATTGGCATTACCGGATCGGCTGGGAAAACATCAACTATGTTGGCGACAGTTGCTGGTCTGAAGCCTTCATTTAAGGTTAAGTACTCCAAGAAAGCTAATTCCGAATCCGGTATTCCTTTAAACATTCTTGGACTTCGAATGCGTGATTTTAGCCTCAAGGATTGGCTGCGAGTAGCCGGTTTAGGGATAGTCAAAATACTGACGAATTGGGAAGATTATGATGTTTATGTTGTTGAGATGGGAATTGATGAGCCTAAACCGCCTAAAAACATGGAATATCTTCTTCGGATTATCCGGCCGGATATCGGCGTTTTTGTTAGTGTTACCCCAGTTCACGCCATGCAGTTTGAGGAAGCCTTGCCGCGGAAAGAGGAAAACACCTCCAAGGTGTCTGAAGATTTCACCTTGGAGGTGAAAAGATTTATTGCTGACGAGAAAGCCAAGTTGATTTCCGCTTTGCCCGACGGCGGTTACGCGGTTTTGAATTTTGATGATGCTTTGGTCAAGGAAAGAAAAAAATTGACTCTTGCTGAAGTTATCGGGGTCGGCCAAGACGCTGACAGTCAGATTAAGCTAATTGATTATCAAGTTGATTTAGAAGGAACCAAATTTAGATATCAGACTGATGAGAAAGAAATAAAATTAAGTTTAAACAACTTCGTTTTACCTTTAGCTTATGGGATAAATTGCGGTTTGGCCTTGGGTGTTGCTCAGGCTTTGAAGGCAGATTTGGATGACGCTGTTCAGGGAATAGAAGAAAATCTAAGTTTGCCGCCTGGAAGATCTAGCTTAATTAAGGGAACGAAGGATACTTATATTATTGATTCCTCGTATAATGCTTCGCCAGCAGCAATGGAAACGATGCTTGATCTTCTTGACCGTTTGGGAAAGAAGACTAAGGGCAAAAAAGTTGCCGTTTTAGGAGATATGCGGGAGTTGGGAGGGCAGTCTAAAGTCGAACATGAGCAGTTGGCTGAAAAAGCGGCGGAAGTAGTTGACGAAATTATTACTGTTGGACCAGAGATGAAAAAATATTTTATACCTAAATTTGCAACAATTACTCCTGATCGGGGGAGATTATTGAAAGGATTTGAGACGGCGGGGGAGGCGGCAGAGTACCTTAAAGATAATTTGGAGGGTGGAGAGTTAATTTTGGTTAAAGGATCACAAAATACAATCTTCTTAGAAATTGTTGTCGAGGCTCTGATGGCCGACTCTTCGCATGCCGACAATTTACTCTGCCGACGCGAGGATTACTGGGACGAACAAAGAAAAAACTTTACTTAGACAAGTCAAAGCGGACTAAACTATCGAGGATTCTTTGAGCCGCCGGTGAGCTTTCGGCTATAGCCTCTATTTGCGGGTTTAGAGCAAAGCCTTGTATTTTCAGCCTAGAATTTTCTTGTTGAATGATTGTTATTTCTACTGGCCTCGGGGGAAATAGGGGCTTTTTTATCTTTCGTTCAAGCCGCTTATTCATGATTTTTTTCTGCCGAATTGGGCTTGCCCGCCGTAGCTTTAGCGTAGGCAGGCCCGCCTTGACTCCCGCCCTGATTCGGCGAGGCAGGCCAGGGGGCGATGATTAACATCTCTGGTTCAAACAGAGGATGATCAGGTAGTTCTTGCTTAAATTCTTGGTAAATTGCCTCGGTAACAAAGGGGGCATAGGGATGGAGGAGCTTTAAGCTGGTAATCAAAACGTGAATTAGGGTTGGCAGGGCTTCTTCTCGTCGGCCTTTGCATTCTTCAAGATAAATATCGCAGTATTCATGCCAGAAAAACTGGTAGATGTCTTCCAAGGCCTGCCCAAACCGGAATGCTTCCATTTGGCTATTTACTTCTTTAATTGTTTCGTTTAATTCTTCTATTATTTCGCTGTCCTGTTTATCTAATTTTGAATTTTGAATTTCGAGATTGTTTCGGATTTCGGATTTCGTGCTTCGTGTTTTTAGGTTCATCTTAATGAACCTTGCAGCATTCCATATTTTGTTTGAAAAGTTTCTCATCGCCCGGATTTTGTCGTCACCGATTCCAACGTCATTACCGGCACTTGTTCCATAAACAAGTGCCATTCGCAGGGCATCGGCCCCATATGTATCAATTGTTTCGTCGGGCTCAATTAGCGTCTCGGGTTTAGATTTGCTCATTGGCTCTCCAAAGGCATCCCGGACCATACCGTGAAGATAAACTGTTTCGAAGGGAATTTGGTTAGTCCTATAGAGACCAAGCATAATCATTCTGGCTACCCAGAAAAAGAGAATGTCATAGCCGGTTTCCATAACCGATGTTGGGTAGAAATACTGATAGTCCTTTCCGTCAGGATAGCCAAGGGTAGAGAAAGGCCATTGACCCGATGAAAACCAGGTATCAAAAGTATCTGGGTCTTGAACCCAATCGCTACTGCCGCATTCAGGGCATTTTGTCGGTGGTTGATCACCAACAAAGATTTTGCCGCAGCCTTGCTTGTGTTCCGCTACTAATTTTGGGTTCATATTTTTTTGCAGATCAGACAAGCCCTCGGTTCCGCAGTAATAAATAGGTAGCCGGTGTCCCCACCAGAGCTGACGGGATATACACCAGTCACGAATATTCTCCAGCCAATTATAATATGTCTTTTTAAAATGCTTAGGAAACATTTTAATTTTCTCCTTTTTAACCGCCTCAAGTCCCTTTTTAGCCATCTTATCCATTTTGATAAACCACTGAAGTGAAATTAATGGTTCAACTTGAGTTTTACAACGTTCACAATGTCCAACCCGGTGTTCGTATTGATCAGTTTTAACCAAATAGTTTTCAGTCTCTAGTCGTTGAATAATTTTTTCACGGGCCTCTTTAGTTGTTAATCCTTGAAATTCCCCGGCTTGTTCAGTCATTCGACCGTCAAAACCAATGATTTGAATTTTTTCTAAATCATGTTTTTCTCCAGTTCTAAAATCATCTGGATCGTGAGCAGGGGTAATTTTAACTGCACCACTGCCAAATTCGGAATCAACCATTTTGTCAGCTATGATGGGTATTTCTCTATTAACTAGCGGTAGAATTGCCTGTTTGCCAACCAGATCTTGATAACGTTTATCATCGGGGTTAACCGCAACTGCTGTGTCCCCGAGCATTGTTTCCGGTCTAGTTGTTGCTACGGTAATGTAATTGTCACTTTTCTTTATTGGGTATTTGATATACCAGAGATTAGACTTTTCCTGGTCATATTCGACTTCAAGGTCAGATAGGGCTGTTTGACACCGGGGGCACCATGAGATCATTCGATAGTCTCGGTAAACCAACTTGTCTTGATAAAGTTGATAAAAAGTGTTGTAGGTTGTCTGGGTAACATCTTCGTCGAGAGTAAATTTTTCCCTTGTCCAATCGCAAGAAACCCCCAGGTCGCGGATTTGATCATAAATTCTTTTCTTGTTCTTTAAAGTGAATTCCAGACACTGGCGGTTAAATTCTTCGCGCCCCAGCTCATGTCGGTTTTTTCCTTGATTTTCTAGTTCGCGTTCAAAAACTACTTGAGTTAAAATTCCGGCATGGTCAGCTCCTTGTAAGCCTAGAGTTGGTTGGCCCATCATCCGATGCCAGCGCAGCATGATGTCTTGGATGGCTGCCCCCTTGGCGTGGCCGATATGTAAAGATCCGTTAGCATTTGGCGGCGGCATGATAATGCAAAAAGAAGATTTATCTTGACCAATTTTAGGAGAAAAAAAATCATTTTCTTCCCATTGGCTGTAGATTTTGGCTTCGAATTCAAGGTGATTCCACTGTTTATCCATATTTACTACCTATTTTAACACAACCTGGTTGGTATATAATACGTATCCATGGTTAAGGAGAGAATAGCTTGTGATACTTGTCGGTTTTATTTAACAACAAGGGAACACAGTATCAATCGCCAAATCGGCTTATGTACCAATTCTGATGGTAGAGATAGGATCGTCAGAGCTGAAGAAAAATGTGAGGAATGGAGCAGTTGGCGTGAACGAGTATTTGAAATCAGAGATTTCTATTTAAAACATAAGCGGGAGCAATCATAGGTATTTTTTAAAGAAGTTGATGTTTTTTTCGACGACTTCATCCCAGTCCTGCTTGAGATTATGGTCGGATTTCGGATAGTAGTAATAAGAAACATTTTTGCCTCTTAACTGCATTTGATTAACAAAATCTTCGGACCACTTGGCTGGTACCCAATGGTCAGCTCCACCTTGATGAATTTCAATTGGGGCATTTATTCGATTCCAGAAGTGGTCGATGGAAACTCTTTCTGCTGAGTAGTTTGTGCAATAATCGTTGATTTGTTTAAGCAGTTTTTTCCCATTTTTATCTAAGCCTTCTTCATCACCAATGTAGGTGGTGATGCATTCGGGAAAGCCTTTAGTCATTGGAGCCCAAAGGACGGTTGGTATTTTTCTTTGAGTAATCTCCAGAACGGAAAGGGCGATTTGGCCGCCATTGGAATGTCCCCAGAAAAATGTTTTTTGTGGGTTGATTTGGGGGAGAGATTGGAGAGAGGAAAGAAGGTTAAGAAGTGTAATTGGTCGGGTAAATCGCGCTTTAAGAACATCTTTATCAGGGTAATCGGATTGGCCAAAGCCTAAAAAGTCCGGGGCAAGAGTAATAAAGCCGTTTTTGGCAAATTCCCCAGCGGCTTTGTGAGTGCCGATGCCGGTGAAATAAATTTCGTTGTCAACATACCCGCGGAGCATAATAACAACTGGACAGGGTTTTTCTTCAGTACATTGATCGGGGATATTAGCCATGCCTGATACCCGTTTGCCGTTGGAAAAATAAGTAAACAACCAGGTTTTTACTTCCTCAATTGACTCGTAGTACATTGAAGGAGGAACATATTCCTCTTCCAGCCGTATTTGACTTCCCTCATATTCCTCTTTAGCTAGGTTATCGAAATAATATTTTTCCATTGGCCGAGGGCTGGGAGTAGGGACGTTACTGCTAACCAGGGGTGACAAAAGCTTTGTTCCGGTCTGAGTTTTAATTGAAAAAAATAAAAACAGTCCAATGACGATTAACAGTCCACTAAATACACTTAAGATTTTTTTTTGCATACCTCTCATCATATCAAAAATGTCAAATATGTTAAAATTGGTTTGTATGCCGGAGCTTATAAAAAAGGGGATTGAGGGGCCCCATCCAAAAAACCCAGCGACTGCCCTTTATTTTTTCTTAGAGGGATTGGAAGAGATTGGAAATGGTCGGCGAGTAGAGGTAGCGGGGAAGCAGAATAGCGATGAAGAGGTTGTAACAATTGGACAAAAAAGAAAAGAAAGAGGTTTAAACTTGATGGATAATGCGATTTGGCTGTCTAGATTGCAACGTGAAAGGAAATTATGAAAGCTGAGTTAGAAAAAGTTTTCGATCCAAGTGATCCTAGGGTCAAACACGCGGCGGATATGGTTCTTGAGCAGGCGGCGTTAAATAATTTAGGAGTTCTAGGTGCTGAGAAGCAGGTAACTCCGGGTGGAAAAATCCGAGCCCGGCCGCCAGAAGGTGAATGGACTACAGTAGGTCGAATTACTCCTCGTGACTTAGATTAATGAAAAAGATACGTTTAGCTGTTATATCGGTTATATTATCAATAAATTCAAACTCAATTAAAGAAGAAATTTGGACAAATAATGGAAAGATAAAAGAAAAAATACCTGAATGGGAAAGTTACTCTAAGGATAATTACTCCTACCGGTATCCAGCTGGTTTGGCTCCGGCTGAAATATCAACGCCTCCTTGGAATAATGAAATCTTTTTTTCTTTCCGAAAAAGATGCTGATGAGGAGGTTAAGTGTTTTCTTAACCAAGAAGGAACCATTGAAGAGCCTTGTGGGCAAAATCTGGCTATGAAAGTAAAATACGGTTTAGATTGGGTTTCTAAAGACGAGGTAAAGACGAGGTTATGAAAAACAAAAGGGATTTCTTTTCAACAACTACAAACTTGAATAAGTATATGGATATTAAGGGAAGAACTTGGTATATAGTTGGACCTATTTGGACGAATGTTGAAAGTCACGTTGATGCGGTAACATTTGAAGGTGGCGTTGCTCATCGTGTTTATATAACTTTATCCGTTAATGGTATTGAAGATTATTTGGATAACGGTAATTTGGTTATTGAATCAACTAGTGTTCAGGGATTTCCAAATTATAATGCCTCACCTTTGGCCGAACTTCATAAACAGATAGCAATGGAGATGTTGTCAACTTTTAAGCTGTCACCAATGATCTTTTAAATCTGGTCCTGGTCAAGTATGTTAAACTTTGATTAATCTATGGTTTCTGAAGGGGAATCTCATCCTATTGCATTTGAAGACCAAGAAGAAAAAGAAGTGTTGACTGCTTTTCGAAAAAGAATGTCAGGATTTGGTGAAAATGGAGTTGGGTATAAGGAAGTAAAGGATACAGCAAACCAGCTTCAAGAATTATTTGATAGTGTTCAACCGGAGGAAATTGAAGATTTGCGGTTTTTTGTTTCCACTGCTCAGCGTATAGATGCTGCCAAAGCTAAGTATTTTAACGGGTTAACTTCTGAGGAAATTGGTTTACATACCGATAGAGGACAAATACACCGGACCATTGTAGACATACAGTATCGAGCACTGGATAAAATTCCGATAGAAAAGTTGTCTAGTGAAGAAAGGGAAATGTACATAAAATCTATGGTTGAGGCGCATGGTGAATTTTACGATGAATACCGTGGCTGTTATTATTATTTTGGCTTCCCTGCAGTTGCTGGATTTGAAAAACCAGACCATCAAAAGTTACTAGAGGCAGTAATTAAGGATAAAGAAAAGGTGTTAACAGACAAGGAGATTGAAATTGTCTATCGGGCTGAGAAGAATACTTACAAAATACATCTTAGTGTCCCTCCGGGAAAAAAACTAGAGGTTCTAAAGGCAATACTAGAAGTTCAACAGAAAGATAATCAAATAGTTACTGAAATTTTTGCTGAAAAGAAGGTAAGGGGTGAGCGTGTTTCAGCTAGTCGTAGCGAAATAAGATCCAGAGGAGGGAAGCTGGCAAGTTTAAATCAGTATAAAATGAGTGTTTTTGATTTTGACAGTCCTTTATTTGCGGATTTTGTTTTTTATCCAAGGCCTGTTCAAGGACAGACTGCTGAGGAATCTGTGGTTGAAATGGCTCATGAACTAAAAAGTACTCTTTCTGGCCTTGAATTGCCCAAAACAGATAGGCTTCCCAGATTTAGTGCACCGATCGTTATTAGCGGGGAAGAAGTTCCAGGCATGTCTTATGTTCAGGGGAATGGAGACTTTAAACTTCATTTATTAACTACAAGAGGAGCTAATAAACTTGGTGAATACTATGACGAAGATAAAAACTATGCCGTAAGAAAAGGTGAGCAGGTTAACTTTGATAAACAATAGTATTGAAATTTAAGGTCTATGATATCATTTTCTTATGAAAAAGATACTTTTTATTGTCCTCGATGGATTGGGTGATGAGCCAATACCGGAATTGGACAATAAAACCCCATTGGAGGCCGCCCAGACCCCGTTTATGGACGAATTAGCCGAACAAGGTATCGTAGGGTTAGCTGAGACAAAATTTCAGGGAGCACTGCCGACGTCTGAAGAGGGCCATCTCTGCCTATTTGGTTATGACCCGGAAGGGTTAGCTATTCGCCGGGGGTTGTTTACCGCCCGGGGAGCGGGGATAGATGTTCAGCCGGGGGATGTAGCTTTACGGGCAAATTTTGCCCAGGTAGAAAACGGCAAGGCAGTTGACCGTCGGGCTGGCCGGATTGAAAATACTGAGGAATTAATTCAGGTTTTAAATAAAATTGAGGTCAAGGGAGCGGAGGTAATTGTTAAATCTGCAAAAGAACATCGGTTGGGGATAGTTATCCGCGGTCAGGGCTTGAGCCCACAAATTTCGGATTCTGATCCGTGGTACGCCTATTTAGATCGTAAGATAAGACAAGTGACGCCGCTGGAAAAGACTCCGTCTGCCGAAAAAACAGCCGACATTTTAAACGAATTTTTGGCTAAGGCTCATCAGGTATTAAAAAATCATCCGGTCAACAAAAAGAGGCTTGCTGAAAATTTACCGCCGGCTAACTACGTCATTACCAGGGGGGCATCTTCTTTGGATAAGTTAGTTTCGTTTCAGGACAAATATGACTTGAGGGCAGCGGCGATTGCCGGAAAATTTTTGTACCAACAGGTTGCAGAACTCGTTGGTATGGAATTAATTGAAGTTGAGGGGGCAACTGGGTTACCGGATACAAATTTAGCCGGCAAGTTTCAGGCGGCGGAACAAGCCTTATTTAAAAAGAATTTTGTCTTTGTCCATATAAAAGCAACGGACAGCTTGGCCGAGGATGGTAAATATTGTGAAAAAATGAGTTTTATTGAGCGAGTTGACCAGGAGATGCGGGAATTAAACCACCCCGACGACACCTTAATAGTTATCACCTGTGACCACTCAACTTGTTGTTTGCAAAAACGTCACTGTGATCGTCCTTGTCCGGTACTGATCTGGGGCGGCGGCCAAGATTCAACTGGAGCCTTTTCTGAAAAGGAATGTGCTAGGGGGGAATTGGGCAAATTTTCGCAGTTAGATTTAATGAAGAAAGTAATTGAGCTGAGTAATGACAACTAAGGAAATTATTACCTATTCAGCAATATTTATTTTTATTATTACTGCCATGCTTATTGTTTCCAGCATGTCCTCAACGGGTGAAGATACAGATAGATATGATTATTGTTGGCTTGATCGCGACTGTAAATGTGGGCTTTTGGAAGAAACCGGGCAGTGTGTAGTTGGAAACAAGTCTTCAGTTGAAGCTTCAAGCCAGTGTTACGATTACTGCTTCAGTGGTGTTGGCTTTGAGGTCAAGTGTGTTGAAACTCACTGTAAGCGAGTTTTTGTTGGTGATTAGTTCGAGCTATTTAAAAAAATGAAGATATTGGGAATCGACGAGGCGGGTAGAGGATGTGTTATTGGGCCGATGGTTGTTGCTGGGATAGCGGTTGGGAATAAAGGATTAAAAGAATTTAAGAAGTTAGGAATAAGAGATTCGAAGAAGCTGACTCCGAAAAAACGTCAAGAATTAGCTGGGGAGATTAAGAATCGAGCCTTGGGTTTTCAGCTGGTTCTTCATCAGCCGAAAGATATTGACAAGCAAAGCTTGAATGAGCTTGATCTGCAGTCAATTGTTGATTTGATTGAAAAACTACAGCCGGAAAAAGCATTTTTTGATGTCCCGACTCATCCTGGCGGTGTCAATCGGTTTGTTCAAGCAGTTAAATTAAGAATCAGCCGGGAAGTTGAATTGATTGGGGAGAATAAGGCGGATGAAAAGTATCCGGTAGTTTCATCAGCTTCAATTTTAGCCAAAGTTAAGCGGGATGAAGTTATCGAAGAGTTAAAAGACGAATTTGGCGATTTTGGTTCTGGCTATATGTCTGATCCGAAAACACAGTTCTTTTTGGATGAGTGTTATCAAAAAAACCAAAATTTTCCGCCGATTGTCCGTCAGAAGTGGTCTTCTGTGCAAAGATTAAAATTTCAGCAGCTTAAATTAAGTCAATAATTTATCTCCTTCTTTTCAGAAGTTAATCTATTAGGTTTTGACACTGCTTAAAAAAAAGTTTACACTGAACTTGTGAAAAAGTTTATTTGTATTGCCGCTTTTTTGCTTGGTTTTATTGTCGGTTTGCCCTTAGTCGTTAAAGGACAGAGCAAATTTGGTGATTTATTGATTGAGCCTGAGCGGCAGGTCAGCCAGTTTCGACGGCTGTTGGTAACTCCAACCCCAATACCAACGGAAGCTCCGGAGGGTGAGGTTTTGGGTACAGCCGATATTAATGAGGTGGAAAAAGAGATTACGGTTGCTGTTTTGGGGGACTCGATGATTGATGTTTTACAGCCGGATTTACCTCAATTGAAGTCAGCTTTGGCGAATTATTATCCTCAAGCAAAATTTAATCTATTTAATTTTGGTGTAGGAGCTTCAGATTTAGAGTATGCAGTTGAGCGCTTAACTGAAGAGTATCTTTATCTTGGCAGTAAGTATCCGGCAGTGTTGTCAGTTAAACCGGATGTTTTGGTTATTGAATCTTTTGCTTATAATAATTTTGGTTATGGTCAGGAAGGTTTGGATAAACAATGGATGTTGATTGGCGACATTATCACTAGAACAAAAAAACTTTCCCCTGACACCAAAATTGTTTTGGCTGCAACAATTGCACCCAATGCTACTGTTTACGGTAAGGGAATCGATGGGATTGAGTGGAATCAGGCTGAACGGTTGGTTCGGTCGGAAACAGTTAAGGAATATCTTCAAAACATAATTAATTTCGCTAACTCTCAGGGTTATCCTTTAGCTGACGCTTATCACGCCTCAATCGATGAATATGGAGAAGGGAAAGTAGTTTATATTAACGCTCAAGATAATTTGCATCCTTCTGGTCCGGGAGGGGAGTTGTTTTGTAAAAAGGTTGCCGAAGCAATAGTTGAATTGGATTTATAGATTAACCACCTTTTTTTCCCAGACAAACAGCTCTCCAAGAGATTTGCCTTCGTGAATGCGTTTGATTACTTTAGCCAATAATGAGGCAATTGAAATGGTTTTAATTTTGTCAATATTTTTATCCTTAGGTAGGGGAATTGTATCCAGGACTAGGACTTCCGTTGCCGGGCATTTTTCTAGTCGTTTAACAGCTGGCCCGTTAAGTAAGGCGTGGCTGGCACAAATATAAATGTTTTTTGCCCCATGCTCTTTAAGCATTTTACAGGCTTGGGTGACTGTTCCTGCCGTGTCAATCATATCGTCATTAATGATGCAGTTTTTACCCTTAACCTGACCGATTAAAGTAACAGTTTCTGCCTTGTTATGTTCGGCCCTACGTTTGTCAATGATGGCAAAAGGAATATCTAGCAGACCAGCCATTTTTCTGGTCCTGGGTGCACTGCCGACATCAGGGGAAACAACAATCAAGTTATCATATTCTCTTTCGTGAAAGTATTTCGAAAATTGGGGGTAACCGACAAAATGGTCAACAGGAATGTCGTAAAAACCTTGGATGGCATCGGCGTGCAGGTCAATGGTCATCACTCTGTCCGCTCCCGCTGATGAAATCATATTGGCAACCAACTTGGCGGTAATTGGCTCTCTGGAAGTTGCCTTTCGTTCTTGGCGAGAGTAACCAAGATATGGGGAAATAACATTGATTCGGCCGGCAGAGGCTCTTTTTAAAGCATCAATAATGACCAGCAATTCGATTAAATTATCGTTGACCGGAGGAGGAGTGGGTTGAATGATAAAGATGTCGTCGCCTCTGACTTTTTCTTCAACTTTGACATAAATTTCGCCATCAGCAAAAGTGGTTATTTTAGTAGGGGTCAGCGGCACTCGGAGGAATTTACTAATTTTTTTTGCCAGCTGGGGATGTGCCCGACCAGCAATCAGCTGCATTTTGGCCATAGTCCTAATTTCATAGTAAACAAAATTTTCCTCACCCGCAACCCCAAAAATTACACGTAGTTTATTTGGTACAATTTACCAATGGCTAAGCAGAATAAAAAACAACCGGATATAACTGAGTTAAAAGGTGCATATGGTGAAAGAATTGTTGAGGATAATAGAGAGGTTAGAGAGGGTATTAAAAAAAGAATGAAGCAAATTTTGGAAAAATTGGATGACGTTTGGCAAGAAAAATTAGCTTCAAATTTTTTCGACTTTTAGTTCGTCGGCGGCGAGAATTTCCTTAGCATTGGTTGCTGTAAGAATTTTTTCTTCAAAATCCTTTGGCCAGTCGGGAGTGTGAATGATAACCTTGTCATCTAGATTTAAACCTGCTTTTCGTCTTGCCCGCTGAATATCACGAATTAGATCCCGGGCTTGACCTTCAGCCTCTAATTCTGGAGTTAATTTTGTATCTAATTCAACCCTAAGTTCGCCTTTACCTTGTTCAATTTCCACTTCCTTAACATTCAACTCTTCCTTGATTAATTCTATTAATTCTTCATCAACTTTTAACTTTGCACTTTTAACTTTTAACTTATTGAGCGGCTGACGGACGCGAATGCCTTTTTCCTTCCTTATCGCGTGTCCCTGGCCGACAATTTCACGAACAACAGCCATTTTTTCTTCTAAGTCTTCATCGATTTCTTTCTCTTCAATCTCCGGCCAGTAACATAGGTGGACTGATTCCAGTTGGTCACTACCACTAAGTGTTTGATAAACGAACTCGCTGATGAACGGGATAATCGGGGCACACGCTTTAGCAAACAAAACTAAGACGTGTTTTAAGGTCCATAAGGCTTGTTTATCACCGCTGGAAAATCTTTTCCTCGACCTGCGAATGTACCAAGTAGACAAATCCTCTATGTAGGGGGCAATCAAGCTGGCAGCATTTGGGGTGTGATAATTGTCAAGCTCGGATCCCATTTGTTGAACGAATTGGTTAGTCCTAGAAATAATCCATTTATCGAGTATGTGGGTTGGTTGTTCACTTAATGTTTCAGGTGTTTGATGCAAATTATCGTATATTTGCCAAAACCGAAGGGAGTTGGTTAAAGGAATAGTTATAGTTTTAATCATTTCTTCACAGCCTGACTCAATGATGTTAGCTGTTGCAGTAACTCCCATCATTAGTGGACTTTTCATCAAGACAAAACGTAATGCGTCACCACCGTATTTTTTCAAAACTTGTTCCGGGTCAGGATAATTACCATAACTTTTGCTCATTTTTCTCCCGTCTGTTCCACGAAGTACGCCGGAAACAACACAGTTTTTGAAACTTTCAGACTTAAATAAAGCTGTTGACAAAACGTGAAGATAATAGAACCAGGCTCTCAATTGGGCGGTGTATTCGGAAATAAAATCGGACGGAAAACTTTCTTCGAATTGTTCTTTGTTTTCAAATGGATAATGGAGTTCGGCATATGGCATGGAACCTGATTCCATCCAACAATCAAGAACTTCTTCAATCCGATGCATCTGGCCGTCACAATTTTTACAATCAAATTTTATTCTATCTATATCTGGTCGATGCAGGTCAGTAACTTCCATTCCAGATCTCTTCTCAATACTTTCCACTGATCCGAAGACTTCTGTTTCTCCACAATTTTGGCACTCCCAAACAGGCATTCCCGTTGCCCAATATCTGGTTCGGGAAACACACCAATCTGGCGCTGTTTCTATTGTGTTTCGAAATCGCCCATGTTTGAAATGTTCTGGTATCCATTCAATGTTTTCATTGTTCTCTAACAGCTCATCTTTAATTTCTTGGATGTTAACAAACCAATTTTTCTGAGCCATATAAATTAGGGGAGTTTCGCAGCGATAGCAATAGGGGTAGGAGTGAGTGTAGTTTTTAACCTCAACTAAAAGGTTTCTCTTTTTCAAGTCATCAATTATCAGTTGATTGGCATCACGAACGTAAGTGCCAGCCCAGTCTCCCATTTCTTGTGTGTATTTGCCGTCTTCATCGACATTGACAACAATTGGAATATCATGTTCCTGAGCGGCGTGAAAGTCCTCTTCACCAAAACCTGGAGCTTCGTGAACTAATCCGGTTCCTTCCTCTGTCGAGACAAAATCAGTAGCAATTACTCGCAAGCCTTTTTCATCGTCAACTTCCAAATGAGGAAATAACTGCTCATAGTGCCAACCTACTAAATCCTTACCTAAGTATTTTTTGTCAACCTTTGCTTTCGGAAAATATTTTTCCTTGAGATCCTCCGCCAAAATGTAATTTTCCTTGTTAGCCTGTATTTGAACGTAATTAATATCCTCACCAACTGCGATGCCAGTATTAGCTGGAAGTGTCCACGGGGTGGTTGTCCAGGCGAGTAGATAAAGGTTTTTCTTATCTCGAACCTTAAATTTGACTGTAACAGCTTTATCTGTCATATCGGTATAGCTGTTATCCATGGCAATTTCAAATTTTGAGACAGGAGTTGAGCAACGTGGGCAGTAAAGCGAAACGCGATAGCCTTTGTAGATCAATTCTCGGTCGTAAAGTTGTTTAAATGCCCATATGACTGATTCCATGTAGTCAAGATCCATTGTCCGGTAGGCGTTTTCCATATCTACCCAGCGACCGACGTGATCAATGTACCAAACCCATTCTTCTGAAGTTTCCGAAACATAATTTCGGCATTCCTGAATGAACCGCTCCAGCCCAATTTTCTCGATGTCACTCCTGTCTTTTAAGCCCAGTTTTTTTTCAACGCTGTTTTCAACCGGAAGTCCGTGGCAATCCCAGCCCCAAACTCTTCTTACTCGTTTACCCTTCATCGTGTGGTAGCGGGGATAAACGTCTTTGGCAATACTACCGAGAAGCGAGCCGTAATGAGGTAGTCCGGTAACAAAAGGAGGTCCATCGTAGAAGCGGTAAGGGTTATCCTTCGGCCTTTGTTCAACTGATTTTTCAAAAATGTTTTTATTTTTCCAATACTCTATTGTTTTTGACTCTTGGTCAAAAATTTTAAGTTTGGAAGGTACTTTTTTAGGAAAATATTTATCGTTGTTTTTAGTCATGATAAAAAAGACCCCCGAGACTTCGGGGGATCAATCTGGTCCGATGCCACATCGGACCTTACGAAATGATAATTATGCTCTTTAAATTCAAGGTTTTCATCTGATGAGAGTAATTATAGCAGTTGGTTCAATGCTTGTGCAAGAAGTTATGTTATATTTTTATTAATGTCAGAAGTAGGTAAAAGTGAACACAATCGCCAAATTGTTGATCAGCCTAGAGTAATATCAAACAGTGCTGTTGAAAGGTTAACCAATCAGGGCAAATTGGTTGAAAATGTTAATTTTCGGGTAATTCATGAATGCAAGAAAGTATTAGAAAAAATGCCTGAAGATAAAAAAGGATTAATTCTTGGGTCAGGTGGAAATACTGAAAAGTGGCGGGAAAGAGGATGGGTAACTTTGGACATTGATGAGACTTGCCAACCAGATATTGTTGGCGATGCTAATTACCTTGATGATTTAGATCTCAGTGATTTTGATTATATTTGTGCAGAGTGTATAAGATTTGATCGTCAGGGAAAATTAGGTGTAAGCAGGGGACGTTTGTTAGATCAGGCTAACAAATCTATGCCTGAGGGAGGGAAGTTAATTATTATGACTTCACATGCGGAAGGAAAAGACACGGAGGTTCCCGATCGCAGATGGTTCGCTAATTTAATGTGTCGGCATGGTTTTAAAACAGTTGTTGAACTTTTCCCCTTACAGACTGACCGAAAAGGCGTTAAGCGGCAAAAAGTAGTTTACTATGGAGAAAAAATCCGAGGAGGATATATCTAATTAGAGACGGGTTAGTTTGATTCGGAAGTTTTCCAATAACGTTTTTTGAGCTTTTGAATAGCGATAGAGATAGTAGTTACCCAAGGTGATACTGGCAATAGGTAATAGGGGGATTAGCTTCCATGGGTAGCCGGCTTTGAGAATAATGAAAACTAAGGCCATTGCAACAACCCGTCCGAAAGATATAGCTAATTCACGTTGGGTGAAAAAGTTAAGTTTGCGCCGCTTGCCGAGCTGGTAAATTAAGATGCTTTGGGGGACGTTAACGAAAATGGTGGCAAATTGGTAAAAGGGATCAGTTAAAGCGATAATTAATGGGTTGTTAGTTATTGCTCGAATCAGCCAAATAAACGATCGAGCAACGTTACCACCGAGAACAGGTTGAATTTTAAAGTGTTTAAGTCTTCTACCAACCCAGTTAACCGTGGCAAAAGAAACCAAAAGGGTAATTGTGGTTAGGCCGCCAATTTTCTTCAAGTTAGGAACAACTGAATAAAGAATAATCGGCCAGGTGGTAATATCGGTGGCAATACGGAAGCCTTGAAAGAAAAGGCCAAGTAATAAACTTTTGTCCCTAGTTTTGTAAAAACCATCAATAAGGGCTTTTAAAGATTTGATTTTTTCCCTTTTGCTGTATTCATCAAAAAATACCGGTAAGCTGGATACAACCAACATTAAAACACCTATTAAAAGTAAAGTAGGGAAGCCAAATTCAGCGGCGATTAAACCTCCAGCCAGTGGGGCTAGGGTTCCGGCTATCCGACTAAGATTAGAAACATTGGTGAGGCCTTTTGACAAGTTTTTTTCCTTGGTAATATCAGCGAAGGCAGTGTGATAAGGGAGCCAATGCAGGCCAAGTTGAACTCCGCCGAAGATGGCAGTGATCCAAATTAAGCTCGGTGTTTTAGTTAAGGAAGAGAGGAAAGTCAGATAAATTGCGGCCAAAAAGCTGGAAATAAGCATAGCAATGTCTGGGCCAACGCGATGAATAAGCCTAGCTGCCGGATAGACACTAACCAAAGTTGTTGTCCGATGGATTAAATAGAATAAAAATACATCGGTAATACTATGTGTTACCTGGTAAATATAGATTGGGATAAAAATGCCAAGGATACCAAAGGCTAGGTTGCGAATTGCTGTATTGAGGTAGATTCCGGATAAGCCTTCTAACTTGGGGGAATAGTCCCAGTGAGGGAGGTGAAATAAATTGGCGGGATGGCCGTTTCCATTGGGCATACCTACAATGTACTATTTTATCCACCCATATTTCAAGTTTGAAAAAAAGTTTTTCTCAGCAAATTCTAAGTTTTATTCTCTTTAATTGT
Organism: uncultured Gammaproteobacteria bacterium; assembly: GCA_964498425.1. Lineage (GTDB taxonomy): Bacteria > Patescibacteriota > Microgenomatia > UBA12405 > JAHJSD01 > CAYSLZ01. The sequence goes on from CAZCGQ010000003.1 coordinate 22,457, forward strand.
GTTATACTTGTTAAAGAAAAAAAGATGATAGCTAAAGACTTAATGAGAACGGATAATTTAAAAAAAGTTTCTCCGGATGACAAAATTACTTCTGCTGTAAGTCAATTAAAAAGTACCCACGATGCGGTCTTTGTCTGTGACGAAGGCAAATATCAGGGAATTGTAAATTTATATCACTCCTTTTTAGGAAAAAAGTGGGACCATGAAGAAAAGGTGAAAACTTGTCTTTATCAACCGCCCACCTTAACCAAGGATACTCAGGTAGAAGAGGTTGCACGTTTAATGGTTGAATCAAGGGTTTATCGGTTACCGGTCCTTGAAAAAAAGAAGTTTTTGGGAGCGGTTTATGCTGAGGATGTTTTAGCCAAGGCCAAGCAGTTAGATTTTTTTAATCAGCCAATTGATCAAGTTTTAACTCCGCGTCAACCGGTTTTTGTTAGTCCCAAGGCAACAATAACTGAGGCAATTCACAAAATGCTTGGGGGAAATACCAACCGGTTATTGGTTGGGACAAGTAAAAAATTAGAAGGGATATTAACTTTGTATGATTTACGGATGATTTATTCTGAGCCTCGGGATCGGGTTTCAGGTGTTCTCAGCCGGACGCCGATCAAGGAGGATTTCGGTGATAAGCCGGTTGACGGTTTTTATCAAGCAGCGGTGGTTACCGTTGATACTCAGGATTCTTTGGCAAAGGCAGTTAGCTTAATGATGGATAAGAATATTGGTAGTTTGGTGGTAACTGAAGCTAAAAATGGCCAAGTTCCATTGGGCTTGGTTACTTGGCGTGACTTTTTGGGGTTAATAGCCAATCTTGAAGAGGAAGGGATTGATGTGTCATTTTCGCAGTTGTTTACTAGGAAAAGTTTGAAATTAGCTAAACAGTCAACTATTGATAAACTGCAATGGCTGGTTGATCACAACCCGTTATTTACCCAAAAAGTTAAGCGGGTAGATTTAAAACTGGAAGAAGTGGCCAAATCTAAAGATAACATGCGTTTGCCGCTTCTGGAAGTGACAGCAATGGTTAGACTTAAAAAAGGAAACAAGCTCCTTCGGTCGGAAGCTAAGGGAAGAACAGTCAAGTATATGGTTGACGAAGTTTTCGACAACATTAAACGCCTCCTTCGTAAAGATGGTAAATAATTTTCAAATTAATAACTCATAATTTATAATTCTTTAGAATGTATGATACTCACGCTCATTTGAACTTGCCAGAATACTTGGATCAAATCGAACAAGTGGTTTCTAACTGCCGTCAAGCTGGTTTGACTGGAGTGGTTGTTGCTAGTGCTGACTTGGAAGAATCAAAGAAGGCAGTGGAATTGGCTAAGGAATACCCGGATTTTTTTTACGGTATGGTGGGGATACATCCCTATGGAGAAAATCCTAAATCCGAATTTCTAATTTCTAAACAAATTTCAATTCTTCAAAATCTAATTGAAGGAAATAGTGAGCATATTGTTGCGGTGGGGGAGACGGGCCTGGACGACAGCGATCCTCCCCGCCGCAATTCGCCTGACGTCGAGAAAGCAGGCGGGCAAGCCCCTGGAGAGATGGCACGTTCTTTGGTGGAACAAAAAAAGTTATTTCAAGGCCAACTGGATTTAGCGGCTGAATATGGTCTGCCGGTGGTTATCCACGCCCGCGGCTATGTTGACGAAACTATAGAAATAATTTCTAATTTTGAAAATTGTAAATTGAAAATTGAAAATTCCCCGCTGTTGCGGGGTGGAGTATTTCACTGTTATGCTGGTGGAAAAAAGCGGATTTCTAAAATCCTGGATTTACCCGGTAAATGGTATTTTGGCATCGATGGCAATGTAACCTATGATCAAGGTTTACAAAATGTAGTTACCGAGATACCCCATGATCGATTAGTGCTGGAAACTGATTCTCCCTGGTTAACTCCGGAACCTCACCGCGGTGAAATCAACACTCCGGCCTATTTACCTCTTATTGTTGACCAAATTGCTCAAATTTGGCAAGCACCCCCTGCCAAAGTTGCCGAAATTACCGCGGGCAATACTCAAAGCTTGTTCAACATTTAATTTTCCCCCGCTAATTACTACGATCGTAGTTCTAAGGGGAGGTTAGTTGTTCCAGATGCGGTCGACGGCGGAGATGAGATCGGGGTAGGGAATGTAGTCGTGAAGCTTGTCTTGCCAATTTTCTTTGGTGATGTCAATGTGGGGTTCAACGCCTTTGCTTTGAATTGGTTGGCCGTCAGCACGGAGGGTTAGCCGGTGGACCAAAAACATTGAGTATTTTTCGTTTTCAGCGATTTGGTTTTCAATTGGAAAAACCCTCTCGACTGTACCCCAGCCTTTGGTTGTTTTTCCAACTAAAATACCAACATTGTATTTTTTCAAAACAGAGGCAAAAACCTCAGCTGAAGATTGAGCATTTTCGTTGATTAAAACCACGACTTTTTTGTATCTAACTAAACTTGGCAGCCAGCCAAGTTTAGTTTTATGGTCTTCGGTTTCGCCCTGGTGGTAGTACTGATAAGCGTATTGATTATTGCCGATAAACGGTCCGAGAAAATAGGGGAGTCCGTCAATTGCCCCACCGACATTGTCGCGAAGGTCAATGATTAGAGTATCCAATTTTTCACCTTGGTCGAATTTTTCTGTGATTCTCTGTAGGTCCTCAAGGGTAGTTGGCGAGAATTTAGTTAGATGCAGGTGGAGGATTTCGGGCTGAATAAGTTCATACTCAATTGTTGGGGCAATACCGTCAGTATCATAATTTTCCTTAGCCCTTTTGTCTCCCAAAACCTGCTGTGCTTCTTTGATGTTATCGATTTTCTTCCCTGCCTCCGGAGTTTCTTCATTTTTAAGCTGGGCAATTTTTTCTTCAGCTTTCTGGTTAATCTCTTCGACTGAAGCGTTTTTTTCCACTTCCAGCTCTTGATAGTAATCCTTGTCGGTTTGGTTGGTTACCCTTTTTTGCAGAGCGAGTTCGTCTTTTTGAACGTAGAGTCGGCTCCGACCAAAGGGTTGGAGGTTGGCTAAAACGATGTCTGCCAATTGCTGGGTAAATTCCTTTTTTTCTTCCTCAGCACTTATTTCTTTTAATCTTTTTTCTAGTCTTTCTGCTAAGCATTGTTTTTCTTGGCAGTTCCACTCTTGGGGTTGTTCGGTGATTTTTTCTACCCCCTTGGCGTAAAGGGTAATGAGATTATTTTCCTCAGGCTTCTGCCAGTAGTTTTCATTAATTTTGTCGTAAACTTCAAGAAGGAAAGCAACGTATTTGTCCTTTGAACCACTCTGTACCGCATTGGGTAGGCGGTCACTTCGCAGGTAGAAATATCCTCCGGTAGTTAAGCCTAAAAAGATAAGTACCGCACCAACGGTGATGATTAATTTTTTGATTATTTTCATTGATTTTCTGGTAGGGATAATCCTAGGATTGTCCCTGCAATTACATTGCCGTCCTGTATTCGATTATAATATAGCATGGCTAAAAAATTTTCTAGACGGGTAGAAAACTTTGTTTGTCAAAACTGTGGTATGGAAGTCCAAGGTACGGGTTACACCGACCACTGTCCAAATTGTTTATGGTCGAAGCACGTCGATGTTTATCCCGGTGATCGGGGGGAAGAATGTGGGGGAATGATGGAGCCGCTTGCCGCTGAGCGAAAAGGGGACACCTGGCGGATTTTTTACCGGTGCCAGAAATGTGGCTACAAACACTTTTGCCGAGCCGCCCCTGATGACAATATTGATAAAATAATCGAATTATCAAAAAACCCGATAGCTTACTCCGAGAAAACGTCGGCGGTGTAGGTGAGGAGGTCAACACTTTCATCTTTGTAGCAATCAATCGGAAGACCGGCTTTATTGGCACACAAGTGGACAAGGAATTCTTCGCGGTTTTCCCAATTATGTTCAGTTCCAACCTGGGGGAGATAGGTTCCGCCGCGGTTGCCTTTTTGGACAATTACCCCGTGAGTGCCTAATTCAATTTTTTGCCAGTCATCAATTGCTTCCGGCTTGGAAAGTACAGAGATTTCGAGGCTGATCTCATCTAATTCATCTGGTTTTACTGGGGAAAAACGCGGGTCACCGGTAGCGGCCACGACTGTTCTATCAATGACTGTTTGCCAGAGCGGTTCCTTTGGCGAAAATTCGCCCATGCAGCCGCGAAGTTGTCCGTTTTTGCGAAGGGTTACAAAACAGCCAAGCTGTTCTTGTAGAGCGGGTTCAGTAATACTAGTTTTAGGCTTTTGGCCTTCCTTGATATAGGTTTCGAGGGTCTCACGGGCAAGAGATAAAAGTTTATTTTTTTCATTTTGGCTCAGTGTATTCACCTCGGAGGAGTCAGAGGAACTAACACCTCCGAGGTGGACAATGGCCGCATAGCCGACAACGCGAGATTTTTCACCGACAGCGTCGCCGGAATT
>CAZCGQ010000003.1:26964-59366 GCA_964498425.1 uncultured Gammaproteobacteria bacterium
TTTTGAGCCACCATCATGCCAACTTTAACTGCTTTTTCAGCACAGGCAACTGTATCTAAATTAGGATAACCTTGCGACATTTGCTCGTTGGCCTTTTTTTCAAATTTCTCTGGATTACCGGTAAGAATAGAATTAATTGTCCGTTCGTCAACGGAGTTGGCAATGTCGTAGCTAGGATAATGGGACAAATCGGTGCTGATAACTAATAGGCTGTTAGGTGTTAGATGTTTGTGGATGGTGGAAGAAAGTTTCTGGATATCTGCGTCGGAAGCACGACCGATAAGAATTGGCACAATTTTGAAATTATTAAGTACTGTTTGAAGGAAGGGAAGTTCAACTTCAAGTGAGTGGTCTTGGGCATGAGCTGGAGAATTAAAATTAAAGCTATCGTCAGCGTCAACAATTTTCTGAGCGGTAACAAGGTCAATATTCACTTGGCCAAGAGGTGTTTTCCAGACAGTATTTTCATCAACCGCTACTCCTTCAAAATAAGATTGATGGGATGCACCAAGAAGTATGACTTTATCATAATTGCTTGCTTGGATTTGTTTGAACCCAGCGGCAGCGACAGCCCCGGAATAGTCATAGCCGGCGTGAGGAACAATTAAAATGTTTACACCTCCGAGGTGTTGCGAAGTCGGCTCCTCGGACGGTGAGACTTCCTTAAAAAGTGCCTCAATTTTGTTGCTGAGTTCGGTTGGGTCATCCGGATAAAAGGTTCCGGCAGCGGCTGGTTGACGAACGGATTGATCAGTCATTTTCTTTGATTCATTTATATCATTTTTTGATCCTAAATTAAACTTGGCCAAAACGATTCCGGCAACGACCAAAATGCTGGCTGCTCCAATGATAATTATCTTTCTCATTGATATAATTATAGATAATAAATGCTAAATGGTAAACCTGCCTCGTTGACTGGGCGAGTGTCTATGATTAAATACTTTTTTTTGCTTGGTTTTTTTTCGCTTCTTAGCCAAATTGTATTGCTTCGGGAGTTAGTCAGTTGGTTGGGTGGAGACGAGTTGTTTTATGCTTTGGGATTAGGTTTTTGGTTGATTCTAGCTGGGTTAGGAAGTTTGATATTCAATAAACACCGTCCGAGGAGCCGCTTTGCAACACCTCGGAGGTGTCTGGTCGCTGTTTACCCGTTTTTGACGCCAATTTTAATAATTGTAATTAGATATGGACTTGGTCACCTGCTGCCTCCAGGTCAGATACCTGGTCTTGGACTTTCCCTTGTAATTATCTTTTTGGCTACATTTATTCCAGCAATTTTGTCAGGAGTGCTCTTTTATCTTGGTAGTAAAAAGTGGTCTAATTCCACGCGAGCCTATTTATGGGAAACAGTTGGCTTCTTTTCTGCCGGGCTGATGTTTACCTTTCTTTTTAGTCAAACTAGCTTTCCTTTGCCCAAAAAGATTGATAACCAAACAATGCGTTGGCGTTATCCGAATTTAGAAAAAGCGATTTACTCTAAGGGCAGTCAACTAGTTGTCACTAGGGAAGCCGACCAGAAAACGATTTTTTCATCCGGTCAAATTGCTTTTAACAGCCAGCAGGCTAATTTTACTTCCTTGGCTGGGCGAATTTTTAGTCATCTTGATCTACCGCAGCCGGATAGTGGGGTATTAGTTTTTGGTGACCTGCATCTTGCTAATGAGATGACTTGGTGGAGTAATGACAATTCGGTTATCTATCTTCAACCAGAAAAAAAATTAGGTTTGGAACAGATGGAATATCTTAAATCGGAGGTTGATTTAGCCGATAATGAGTTAAGACTTTACTTGGAAAGCGAGTCGGAATTGAGTTGGATAATTTTGTCTCCGGGCGGTCCACAAACTTTGTCTGCCAGCCGGTATTATACCCTCGAAACATTGAATTTAGTTAAGCGAAGTTTAACTTCAAGGGGGATAGGGGTGTTAATTTTTGATTTGCCGATTGATTATCAAAGTGAAGAGGCAATAAGGTACGGTCAGGTTATTTACAATACCTTTGATCAGGTCTTTGAAAAAGTAGATTTATTAATTATTGAAGGCAAGGTAGTTTTGATCGGTTCAAACGCAGAGATTAGTTATGATTCCCGAGATTCCAGTGGTTTAGTTGAGATGGTTTTAACTGACTCAAGGCGTGACCAGTTGAAGGAGAAATTAAGTGCTGGAGCCAGAGTTAACACCGCTCGTCAGCCGTTAGCCTATTTCCATCATCATCTTTTCTGGCAAACCATGTTTTCTTTTCAATTGCCAAAGTTATTCCGGCATTTAATTTTACTTGTTCCAATCAGTTTGGGGGTGATGTTAATTGATCTTTTTCAGCGGTTGGACAATCAGAGAAAGTTAGGCGTAGTTATGGCAATTTCAGGGTTTATTTTAATGAGCTTGGAAACAGTTTTACTATTTCTGTTTCAGGCTCAGTTCGGGCACATTTATGCTTACTTGGGATTAATTATGGGAACAGTGCTGTTAGGGTTGGCAATAGGTACGGCGACAGCAGTTAAATTTCCCTCCCGGCCTGAGCGAGCAGTTTTAGCTTATTTACCGATTGGAGCCTTTTTCCTTCTTGATTTTTGGCAGAATCTATTTTTAATTTGGTTGATTTTAGCCTTACTTGTTGGGTTGGTTGGAGGGCTAATTTTTGGCTTGACTAATAATCTTTGGATAGAAAAAAATGACCAGCCAACCTTTATTTATGCTTCGGATCTTTTTGGATCTTTTTTAGGTGTTGTTTTGACTTCAACTATCCTTTTGCCGAGATTCGGTTTAGTTGTCCTGTTATTAGTACTCTTTGGTTTGGCTTTAATACCACGGTTAGAATTGTAGGGACAATCCTAGGATTGTCCTTGCGGATAACCTTCATTTCCATACACCAGGGATAGACACGGGGCAGAGTTTAGACGACCCGTCAGAATTAATGTTATTTTCTTCAACTAGAAAGGCATTGCGCTTGATGACAATCTTCTTATTTTCAGGACAGTAAGTGTTAGCGGCGTTTTCGGTTTGCAGGTTGCCAATGTAGACATAATTTAAGCCAACGTCTAGACAGACTTGACGAGCTTTAGTTAGGGTTTCTTCCGGTGTTGGAGGTAGGTTGGGTAATTTGTAGGCCGGACTAAATTTAGAAAAATGCAGTGGAACGTCTGGCCCGACTTCGTCATAAATCCATTGGCACATTTCCTTTATTTCATCTAGGCTATCGGTATACCGAGGGACAATTAGGTTAACAATTTCCAGCCACGTACCTGATTGGTGGACAGTTTTGATGGAATCTAAAACAGGCTGGAGCTGCCCTTGGTTCAGCTCTTGATAGGTTCGATTATTAAAACCTTTTAAGTCGATTTTCATTGCATCAAGGTAGGGAAGTAGGGCTTCCAGCGGATCATGGTTAATATAGCCGGAAGAGATATTGGCAGTTTTTAACCCTTCTTGTTTAGCTATTTTAGCGATATCCAGCATATATTCATACCAAACGGTTGGTTCGTTGTAGGTAAAGGCAATAACCTCTGCGCCGGCATTTTTAGCCGCTTGAACTACTTCTTCAGGGGGCATTTTTTGAGAATTTACATCTTCTGGTGAACGGTGGGCAATGTCCCAGTTTTGGCAGTTTTTGCAGTCTAAATTACAGCCGGAGGTAGCCAATGAGTAAGCTTTGGCACCGGGGAGAAAATGATAAAGCGGCTTTTTTTCAATCGGGTCAACATGAGTGGTAACTGGTCGGCCGTAAACTAGCGAATACAATTTGCCCTGAATATTCTGGCGGACGCCGCAAATGCCGTGCTGACCTTCGCTTAAAATACATTTATTGGGGCAAAGCTGGCATTGGACCATGCCGTTGTCGAGCTGTTTGTAATAGCTTGCCTCGTGGTATTGGCTGGTATCTTTTTGACCACTGGAATTATTTTTGACCAAAATCAATCCTGATAAAATTATCCCAACTACGACAACAATAATTCCAAGATACTTTTTCATACTTAATTTTAGCATTTTTAAAGTTTTATCAGCTAATTTTAAGCTTTTTTGATAGAATTTATGGAATATGCTGAAGATACAAAAAAGGCTTGTTTTTTTGGCCTTGTTAATTTTTTTTGGATTTATCATATTTTCTAACCAGGCTATTGCTGAGGCTAGTTGCCCCTTTGACAAGATTAACGATCCGGCACCGGGCCAGTGTAATTTGTATGTTGATGAGAACGGTAATGATATCTGTGATTTGAGTGAGACAAACGAATTAACTCCAAATAACACTAGGGATGGGCGGGTTAAATCAGTTCAAACTCAGCAAGGGTTAAGGGTAGGATCAGCCTTGATTTCAATGTGGTCAATTTTTTTGCCCTCGGTTGGCTACTTTTTACATTGGTATTTGGTACGGTGGTTTAAGGACAAATCACCTCGGAGGTGTAAGAATTCACTCCTCCGAGGTGTCATCAGTGAACCGGGAATGAGATACGTGTGGAATTTGGTTCTACTGATTCTTTTTATTCCGGGAGGTTTGTTCGGTCTAGTAATTGGCTTGGGCTACAAAACACCGTTTTTAGTTTACTGGCACTATCAGGGCGGAGCAGCGATGGTAATTATTACTTTTATTCATCTTCTTAACCACCTAACTTACTACCTCAAGGGCTGGAAAACACTAAAAATTTAAGTGTACGATCGCACACTTAAATTTGGATTGAAGTAGCCTATTTGTTAAATAATATCTTTCGGGCGGGGGAAATATCTCGAAAGCTTATTTCTATTGACCCGTCTGGAGTTTGATGCTTTTCCGATGGTGGCCGCATTTCATTTAATCGGGTTTTAAGTTCATTATTCAGAATAATTAGTTCGACTATTTCTCCTCCGAATTTTTCTGTCGATTTAATTTCTTCTGTATTTGCGTCTATCTGTGCCCTTACTGAATCTTCCATTACCTGGCTGCCGTCATCTGAAAGTTCAGCCAAGAAAACTGATCGAAGATTTTCTTCTGGGCGTTCTAAACTTGTTTCTTCCTGAAATCTCTCCCATTCCTCATCTATTCGTTGTTCAGCGGCGATCTTTCTCTGATTAATTTCAGCATCCGGAGTTATTGTTTCAGTCATGCTTCCTATGCTAGAAAACTTGAAGCAAAAAATCAAGCTGAGAATTAAAAAAGTAAATAAAGGTTTTTGGTGATGAAGTAGATTCCGGTGAGGACTCCAGCAAGGCGGGCAATTTTTTGGACAATTGGATATTGGGTAAATTTTCCACCAAAGAACATTGCCGGGATCAAATAGGTACTTGTACCCAGGAAGAAGAAAAAGAAGTAAAAGATGGACTGGACTGCACTTCGGAGGTTAAAAACATGGGTTAGGGATGCAATCAGGGGAGGGCAGACATTAACGCCGGTTAAAAAACCGATGATTATTGGCCACTTGGTTTTTTTAACAGGTAAAAAAGAACAAACCTTTTTGTCGATTTTAGTTAGGCTGTAGAGAATTAGGGCAATTCCCATCCACAGGTTACCGAGGGCGACCAGAGAGTGAATTAATTGGTTTTGAATTGTTTGGCCAAGCCAGCCAAAAATTAGACCAAAAACTAGATAACCGATTAACCGCCCTATGGAAAATTCTAAAATAACCCCAGCTGAATTTTTGGTATCTCGTTTTTCAGCCAAAAGCATTGGAAGAAATATTGGGAGACATAATCCAAGGCAGTAGACTCCAACTGATAATCCCGCTAAATAACCAGAAAAAATATTGAGCATAGTTTATTTTAACACTTGTGTGTGTCAATCAATGACTATGTTTTCAGGGATACCGCGCTCACCCATCTGGTTCGCTAGACTCTCGCTTCACAAGAAGTACCTTCAGCCTTTAATGTCATAGTAGCTTGCTCGAGACTATATCCGAAAACATAAATCATTTCATGACAAAATATATTATAGCTTTTCTTGTATTTTCACTAATCACTAATCACTGGTCACTAGTCACTTAGATATGCTATATTAAGAACAATGGATATTGCCAAGTATATTGATCATGCTAATCATTCTGCCCAATCGACAGCAGAGGATATAAAGGTTCTTTGTGAAGAGGTTAAGGAATATGGTTTTAATGCCGCTTTTGTTAATGCCTGCTGGGTTAAGTTTGCCCGGGGAAAAATGGGGGGAGAGGGAAAGGTTGGAACAGTGGTTTCTTTTCCGTTGGGGCAGGATTCTACCGAAGACAAAGTATCAGCGGCGGTTCAAGCCGTTAAAGATGGAGCTGATGAAGTTGATGTTTCTGCCAATGTTGGTTGGTTGAAGTCAGGGCAGACCGACAAATATCTTGATGAAATGAAGCAAGTTGTTGAGGCAGTAAAGCTGGAAAATAGTTCGGCAATTGTCAAATTTATAATTGAAGCAGTTTTTTTGACTGAAGAAGAAATTGGTCAAGCAGCCCGGCTGGTTTTAGAATCGGGCGCCGATTTTATTAAAACGACTTCTGGATTTGGTCCAAGGGATGCGAAAGTAGAATTTGTTGAAATAATTAAAGAGGTTATTGGAGATAAAATTAAGGTCAAGGCCGCTGGTGGAATTCACAGTCGAGAGGAATTTGACCAGTTTATTCAAGCCGGGGCTAATCGGGTAGGAACTTCGGCAGGAATTGCCATCATCACTGGTCAAGAACCAAAAGATACATCGGAATGAATTGGAAAAGAAATTTTTTAGATCTGCTTCTAATTTTTAACATCTTAATATCTTCAATTTTGGTTGGTTATAATTTTACTCCGCCTCCGTTGGATTTAGCTGGAGAGTTTTCTCCTGAGGCGAAAGAGGGTATTTTTCATGGGGAATGTATCGATTCCTGTACTGCTCCGGAAGTTACATATCAGTATCAACCAGCGAAAGTAGAACGTGATTCTTCCGTTCTTGGTCAAACTTCGGGTCAAAAGAAAATATATATTGACCTGGCCAGACAGCGGCTTTACGCGTTTGAGGGAAATGAATTGATTTATAACTTTTTGGTCTCGACGGGAAAGTGGGGGAGGACCCCAACCGGGATTTTTAAGATTTGGGTTAAGTTGAGGTACACCAAAATGTCAGGTGGTTCAAAGGCCTTGAATACTTATTATTACCTGCCTAATGTCCCGTACGTTATGTATTTCTATAATTCTCAAATCCCGAAGTCTAGGGGTTACGGTATTCACGGGACTTATTGGCACGATAATTTCGGTCATCCGATGTCCCATGGTTGTATCAATATGAAAACAGAGGAAGTGGCTAAGTTATACTATTGGGCTGAGCCGGAATTGGGGGAGCGAAAGAGTATTTATGCTTCAGAGGACAATCCCGGAACGCAAGTAATTATCTTTGGAAAAGCCCCAAATTAAAAGCACGAATTTCTAATTTCTAATTAACCTAAAATTTGATATGTGGGTATTGGGGCTTGGCTTTTATTTAGAAATTAGGTTAATTAAGTTAATTTTTTAATTCTGTCTATAATTGCTTGGCTGGCAAGATAGGTTGCTTCAATGCCGGAAATTCCCAGCATTTCCCCCAGGGTGTCCGAAAGGATATACGGGTTATCCGATGAGTAATAGACCAATCCCAGCGTAAATGGTGGTTGATGGAGGTCAACTATTGCGTCTTGGGATAAAGGTTTAGTATAAGTTGCTTGGGAAACGGCCCCAAGATATGGCCCCGCTTCCATTTCAATAATGTTGAATTCTTTCTCGGAATAGTCATTAAACAAATCCTCATTTTCCATAAACGTGCCGAGAACTGAGACCAGGCGTTGGTTATCAAGAATTGACCCACTGATGAACTCATCTGGGAAGGTTTCATTAAAGCAGTTGTTAATCATATAAGTGTTTTGGGTGTGTTCGTCAAAAACGATTTTAGGGATTAAAATATCACCAACTTTGGTGTTTAAGGCAGCTGCCTTACCGAGAATAAAAACGGCTTTCATGTCATGAACATTCTCGAGGATTTCTTCTAGAAGGTGAAAGGCACCAAAACCAAGTGGGTATTCTGAGTTGAGGATTACTAAGTCTTTTAAACTTTTATCAATTATCTTACCAGGAATAATTTGGGTTTCTAAGTCTAGATGTTTATCTGGGTGGAGGCGAAGAATTCCCATTTTTTCCTCTTCGGCTAGTTTTGCTTGCCACAGTTTTTCGTTTGACTGAAAGGCAAATTGAGAAGCAAAGTAAATTAGGTATTTTTCAGGTAAGCCTGACTGTTTAATGATTTTGTCAACCTTGGGAAAGTGGGTTTCGATTTCATCGAGTATTTCTCGGTGGTGGTCAAGGCAAAAATTGTCAAGCAGATTAATTAAACTATGATTGTTCGAAGAAACAAAAACCAGCTCTTGATGGCCGAGATCAAACTGGTTTTTTGATTTTTCGGAAACAAATTGCCACCAACCCTGAGCCGTTTTGGAAAAATTGACCCAAGTTCCGGAAAGAAGCTGGATTTTAAAATTTGGCGCAGTTTTTGGTAGATTTATTTCTTTGAAATTGGTCAGTCCCTTTTCAGCGGCCTTTTCTAGTTCGATTTCCAGTGAAATTGCCATGTTAACAATATCGTCAACATCTGAAATAGAAGCGGCATGGCAGGCCATGATTTTCTTTTTGGGGTGATAGCAAACCCGCCGCCTTCTTTTTGGTGCTTCAACGTGGTGCCAATTATTGAGCTCATAACCGGCTTCTTGGAAAATGTCTTCCGTCTGGCCGATAACAATCAGTTTTGTTTGTAGAATTTCTTTGGGGAAGCGGTTAAGAGAATAGTTTAATGCCTGGCGGTCAATTTGTTCTGATTCTGCTTTTTGATGGAGCAACGGATTCATTTTTAGATAGGTTGGAATTAAGGAGGAAATTTCGATTTCTTTGGAACTTCTTAAGGCTGATCGATAGGTCCTTAGATGGAGTTCAATCGTTTCCTTAGATGCTTTTGGTTGTAAACTTTGGGAAGTTGGCATGTGTTATTGTAAATCGAAAATCGAAAATTGTAAATTTGATTGGTGTCCCCGAAAGGAATCGAACCTTCATCTCAGGTTTAGGAAACCTGTGCTCTATCCATTGAGCTACGGGGACAGATAAATTATTTTAACATTTTTTTTCTTAAACGACGGAAAATAACTTCTGGTTTATGGGACTGTTAATTGAATATGTGATAAAATTTAGTTAAGGAGGTGATGAAAAGTGGACGGAGCTGTTGGTGGAGAGGGATTTGTTAGTCCTTTCCCTCCGGAAGAGGTTGGTGAGCCTGACTCAGTTGAAAAAAAGGAAGGTTTGCCACCAACCAGAGATGAAGGAGAAGACGTTGAGCCTGGCACAAAAATAAAAATTAACAGGCTAAGAGTAGTTCGTGAGGGAGGCGTTCGAGGAGGTTAAGTAGTTTGTTGGTGGGCCTGGATGGATTCGAACCATCGACCCCTGACTTATAAGATCAGTGCTCTAAACCCCTGAGCTACAGGCCCTTCCTATGCCAAAGCTACGGAGGGCAAAGCCTCCATATTGCTAAAGTATATCAAAAAATTATATGTTATTATAGTTATCATGAGTGATGAGAATGGTGAGTTGACACAAGAGTTGAGGGTGTTAAACAAGCACTTAAAGGAACTGCGAAACTCCGGCAAGCACATGCTGTATTCGGCTAATCCTTTTAAGTTTAGTGTCTATAACTTCCTTGCTGGTATTTTTCACGCTTTAGGCACTTTATTTGGCTACGTTGTCATTTTTGGAATTATTGCCTACTTGGCTTCCCAGGTGAATTTGAATAATTTAGCTAGTAAATGGGTTGAAAATACTCTGCAGCAAGTTAATTGGAATAAGGTTGTTCCAATGCCGGATAGCAATTTACAGAATTTGGATGATCTTCAACAGCAGTTAAATCAAAATCTTGATCCAGAGACTGTTGAGCAGTTGCAACGCCAAATGAACCAATGAACCTCGTATGTTTAGGAAATATTGGAAAGAAATATGAGATTACCAGGCATAATGTTGGCAAAAAATTCGGAGAATTTTTGCTGAAAAAGTTCGAAACTTCAAATGTTCGAAAGTTCAAAAAGGGGAAAGTAGTCGAACTGGAGAATGGTTGGCGGGTAATATTTCTGGACTGCTTAATGAATAATTCCGGCCCTTGTCTACAACAACTTTTGAGCTTTACTAACCACAAATCACTAACACCTAGCGCCTTATCTATTGTTCACGATGATATGGATATTCCCTTTGGTGAATTTAAAATCCAAGAGAATCGTGGGGCGGCAGGGCATAGGGGAGTGGAGTCGATAATTAACGCTTTGGGAACTAAGGATTTTGGTCGAATTCGAATTGGTATCGGCCGGCCACCTAAAAAAATTCCTCCGGAAAATTATGTCTTAATGCCCTTCAGTCAAGAGGAAAAAGATGAATTGCCAGCCATTTTTGAGGAAATTTATAAACAACTTAGCCGATAAATTCCTCGAAACTTCTTTTTAGCAGAGTCAAAGTCACTTTTCGTCCAATTTACACCATTTTGATCAGTTTCTGTCCATTTTTGGTCGGCTAGTGATTTTTTTAAGTCGGTGATTATTATTTCTCCCTGGCGGACGCCAAAATCAAGGCCGTAATCGGGTGTACTGTGGGCATAGACAATCTTTTGCAGTTGTTTTTTTTCTTTAATAGTTTTGATAACAATGGCAATGTGTCCTTTGCCAACTTTAAGAAAATCACCAGGTTGAGTTTCAGAAAATTCAATCAGATTGGAAATAGGCGGCCAAGCTAATTTGTGGGCGGAAAGATTTGTTCTTGGCCGGAGCTTAAAGATTAACCACTTCGGCATTGGAAAGGCGCTAGGTGGGATTACTGAAAACAGACTTACTTTTAACGTATCGAGCAGGAATTGATTAACCAAATTAACAACGAAGCCAGAGCAATCTATTCCCAGATCTGCTTCAACCAAGGCTAGTCGCGTACTATTGTCATTGTAGTTGACAATACTAGATTTAATTTTAAGAAGTTTATTAACTTCAGTTTCAATTTCAGCCGGAGTGCCTTTTCCGGAAAATACCGGCGGTTTAGTTTGTTTTCTCAGGTTTTGATAGTAAGGGCAGACAAGTTTTTTTTGGCCAACACGAATATTAAGGTAGTGATTAAAAAGCTGTTTTGTTTTTCGAGGTAGGTTTAAAGTTTTCATTCCCAACTGATGTCTGCCCCTAAGGACTTAATTTTTTCAGCGAAATGGGGATGGGCACGTTTAATTGGGTCGGCATTGCGGATAACTGACTTTCCGTCTATTGACAAAGCCATCATTGCTAAAGCGACGGTTGGGCGGATAATGTCAGGGGCATCGACAACGGCTGGACGGAGTGGCTTATCACCAAAAACAATCACCCGGTGGGGGTCGGACATATGAAGATGGGCGCCGAATTTGGTCATTTCCTGGATCCAGAAAAGTCCGCCTTCATAGACTTTATTCCAGAACATGATTTGACCTTCAGCTTTAGTGGCTAAAGCAATCATCAGGGGAAGTAGGTCAACAGGGAAGTAAGGCCAAGGAGCAGCTTCGATTTTAGGAAGCAAATTTTTGGTTAAAGGTTGTTTAATTTCAATTTTTTGATTTCCATCTATTGTTGCATCATTTTTGTTTAAAGAGATGTTTAAACCGAGTTTTTGAAAGGCACTTTGAAAACAAGGAAAGTCTCGCCTAGAAATGTTTTTAACAGTAACTTTTCCCTTAGTCATTGCTCCTAGAGCTAGCATAGTTACTGCCTCGTGATGGTCAGTGGTTACAGCAAACTTGGTTCCCGACAGTTTTTCAACTCCATCAATTTCCAGCTGACTGGTTCCTATACCTGTAATTTTAGCTCCCATTTGATTTAAAAAATGGCATAAATCTTGGACATGAGGTTCCGAGGCGGCATTGTTTATAGTTGATTTTCCTTTTGCCAAAACAGCTCCCATTATAAAGTTTTCGGTTGTTGTTACGCTGACATAGTCTCGCCAGACAGAGGTTGATTTAAATCTATCAGTAATCTCTAAGGATATATTTTGGCCATTTTTTACTTTTGCCCCAAGGCTTTTAAGTACCCGAAGATGGGGGTCAATTTCGCGGATACCGAGTGAGCAGCCGCCGATTTCATTTTTCAAAATTATCTTTTTAGCTCGATGAAGAAGGGGCGCGAAAAGAAGAACCGACCCTCGCATCCCGATTGGAAATTCATTGCTAAAATTCTCGAAGTTCACCTGGGAATTATCAATTTCCATCGTTTCTTTTTGTTTGTTCCAATTTATTTGTGAGCCTATATCCTTCAGTGTCTTAACTAATTTTTGAACGTCGATTAAATCTGGAACATTACTGATTTTAACAGCATCATCTGTGAGCAGAGAAGCACAAATTATTGGTAAAATAGAATTTTTATTTCCGGCTGGAGATATTTGGCCGCTAAGAACATTCCCACCCTTGATAATCAAATTAGCCATAAGTGATTTTAAGACTTTTCTAAAATTAAGTAAAGGGGAGTACTTGTGATATAATAGTTTTTATTACAAGTTAACCTAATTTTATGGTTTTATTTAAAGGTGAAACCAAGTGTCGAAGTTTGACAAAAGAGAATGCTTGTCAAATAAAACAGCATGATAATCTAAGGATAGAATCTGAATGTCCAGTAGGAGGGGATTTAGACGAATGTCCTTTAAGGGCTGACCGCGGAAATCATGCCGGTCGACCTTGTTTGATAGCAAGAGAAGAACGAAGACAAAAAGTTAAGTCTTAATTTTCGCAAAAAATTGTGGAAAGAAAGGATAGATGTGGGACTTTGGTTTTAGTTCGGGGATTACCTGGAGCGGGTAAAACTACGCTTTCAAGGCTAATTGCTTCAAAAACTAACGGTGAGGGCTGTATGCGTCTTAATCCTGATGAAATTGAAAAAGAAAATCAGGAATATCTTTCACTAAAATCACGTCTAAGAAAAGAAGGAGTAGATGAAGATTTATGTCCATATCGTTATTTAAAGAAAAAAGCTTTAGAGGGATTAAGAAACGGGATAACTGTAGTTTGGGACCAGCCTTGGAGTTCCTCAGATGGAGTTCGATATACACTTGGTTTCTTAAAGAGCAGAACAGAAAGTGATTTAGAAATTCACATTATTGATGTTGATCTTGAACCAGAAATTGCTTGGGAAAGAGTAGATGAAAGAATTGAGGAGGGGGGACATGGTCCTGATAAAGAGCACTTTGATCGTCTAGTAGAAGATTTTGAACGAGGTGAGGTGTTTGGTGAAAATTACCATGTGATAAGTGGTGCGGGTTGGATTGAGGAGGACATTGAGAAAATTATTAAAGACATAGTGTCAGCAAGGGAAATAAATGAATAAGGAAAACGAAAGAAGTTTGTTTTTAGTTAGGCACTTAGCAACCAGGTTTAATCGAAGTGGATTAATTATGGGACGAAGTATCGACGCTGGAATTTTGGAAAAAGAGAAGGGTTACTTTTTAGATAGAGTTGAGAGATTCGGTGAATTATACGAGCCAAAATCTCCGATTTATGTTTCTAGCCCAATGAGACGTTGCAGGCAAACAGCTGCTTTATTAAATGAAAAATTTGGAGGTAAGTATTTAACTATAGAAGAGCGGTTTATTGAAACGGATATGGGAGAGTTTTCAGGTAAAAAGGGGATCAATCTGCGGAAGGAATATGGGGATTTAGTAGACGAATGGATGTATAGCCCTGAAACATTTTGTTTTCCTCAAGGGGAGTGTTACTCAGATATGAGGCGTCGAGTTAAGGAAGGGTTAAAGGTTCAATTAAAAAACTTGCCGGAAAGAAGTGATTTGGTTTTGGTTAGTCATGTGGATATTATAAAAGTAATTTTATCTGATGTGTTAGGTTTTTCATTTGATAATCGAAGATATATCAGCATACCAACCGGGTCAATTTCAGTAGTTGGAGTCTTGGCTAACCAAAAATTGAGGGTGGAAAGAATTAATGCTTTCTAACTGGTGGCCATTTTATACCTAGATAGTGTTTTGTCGTCAAAGCAAGTTACGGCAATTTCTCCTCCTGGTAAAGAACATAAACCAGTCGGTTTATCACCTGTTCTTTCAGAAACACCAATAGTTTTTCTGTCTTTGACGTCTAGGAAATAAACACTGTTTGAACCGCGGCAAGAAACAGCCAAAACTTTTTTTTCATCATCAACAAAGGTAATTGAATTTGGAGATTTACCGACAGGGAGATTATCAATAAATTTTCGTTTTGGTAAAGACCAAATGTGGACTAGGTTCCTACCTAAATTTGAGATATAAGCGAGTTGTTTTTCATCGTCAATTAACAAATGTCGTGGATTGCCGGGGTAATGGGGTTGATCAAACGGTGGGCTGGTATAAACTAAGTTCCATTCGCCGTTTCTTTGTTTTTCCAAAACGCCGATATCTCCCGAGTAGAACCCAGTTAGAATAGCAGTTTTGCCATCTCCAGTTATGGCGATACCTCTGGGAGCTTCACCCCATTCAATTATCTGTTTTACTTGAGGTTTTTGAACATCCTCAATGTCAATTACCGAAATATTGTGACTGTGCCAGTTTGATACTAATACTTCCTCTCCATCGGGATGAACAGCAATAAGCTTACTCCAGTTTCCTTCAGTTTCAATTGAAGAAACTACACCCCAATTATCCAAATCAATTACATGTAAGTAATTATGAGTGCTTCTAGGTGGGCGTTCAAAATTTGTAGTGGTTACAAAGGCTAAATTATTCCACGCGGTGACTTCAACGCATTGATCTGGAAAGGTCAATTCATTAGTCAAGGATAAGCCCTTATCCCTTATTGAAAATGCTTGTAATGTTCGCCCTTCCATACAACTAACTAGTAAGGAATTAGTAAAATGAGAGTAGGCAACTTGTTTTGGTTCTTGTCTTGTTTCCACTTGACCAATTTTCTTTGAAATAACCTGATATTGTTCTGGGGAGGTATAAATTCCTCTTTCTGGTGGAGGGTTAATTTCTCTTCTCCATAGCCTTTGAATGTTTTTTTTAAGTCGGGTGGGTGATAGTTCGGGAAGATATCTTAATAAGTCCGCCATTCGTTCAGTCATTTCGAGTATTATAACTTAAAATTAAGTGTATTGCTAAAAGCTTAACATAGTTTATAATGGAACAAGTAGTATGGTTGGTGAATATTTAGCTTTAGTCCTGATTTCATTCGCTTTGCACGCAGGTGGGATAGTGCCCTTTATTAATCTTCTATATCAAATGAAATTCACACGACGAGCCCACATTCCTGAAGGAGGAGATACCAATTCCGATGTAGAAAAAATGCATGATTGGAAGGCAGGAACACCGGTTGGCGGGGGTAATCTAATCATTGCTTTAACGACACTAATCTATGTTTTAGCTGTTTTTGTTTTCGAACCGCAATGGCAGAAGTTTTGCATTTATACTTTCAAGGATGAGGTACATATTTTACTCCTTACCTTTCTCGGTTTTGGCCTTTTAGGTCTTTATGATGATTGGGTTAAAATCTTTGATAAGCCGGAAAAAGGTCGATTCGGACTTAAATTTGGGATATCAGCAAACACAAAGTTTATTTTGCAGTGGCTTTTGGGCTTGCTTATTGGAACTTTTCTATATTTCAACTTAAAAATTGATTTTATTCATTTACCGTTGACAAGTATTGTTTTGCACCTTGGATATTTTTACATTCCCTTTGCGGCCTTCATTATTGTTACATTTTCTAATGCCTTCAATATTACAGATGGCCTGGATGGGCTCTCTTCCGGCTTACTGATGATTGCTTTAATAACCTTTATGGTTATTGCCTCCTCAGCCTTAGATATTGCTCTAGCCGCCTTTATTGCTATTTGGATTGGCGGCTTGATTGCTTTTTTATACTTTAATGTTTATCCGGCCCGGATATGGCTTGGGGATGCCGGAGCACTCTCATTTGGGGCGACTTTAGGTTTAATTGGTTTGCTGACCGGCAAGATATTTGCCTTAATGTTTATCGGAGCGATCTATTTAATTGAACTTCTTTCTAGCTTCATTCAGCTGACTTCTTTGAAGTATTTTGATAAAAAGGTTTTTCCAATTGCCCCACTTCATCATACTTTTGAAAAATTAGGTTGGGAAGAACCAAAAATTGTTTTTCGGGCCTGGCTAACAGCTTTAATTCTCGGCATCTTTGGTCTCTGGCTCGCCCTCGGCTGATATAATTGTCTATGGCTCCAGTGATAACTGATCCCCAAAATTTGTTTCCGCTTTATTTTGAAGAGTTCCCACCGGCTAAGTGCCCACTAAGGCAAGCAGAGTTGATTGCCCGTCCTGAATTTTGGGATTATTTTAATTCCGTTCAAACAATGCAATTATCAGATAGTGATTGGCAAAAAATTGATGAATACGAAAATGAGCGGATTTTTGGATTTAAGAATTATTATGACTTTGATATTCAAGCTCATATTTTTGAATACTTTCCAGAATTTTCAGGTGAATTTAAACGTAAGGATTTAGATGGCTTAACCAGAAGGGAAAAGGAAAAATTAGAAGGAGAGAGTCAAAAATTAGCTAAAGAAAGTTTTCTAGAAAGTTTAAAAGTCCCAAAACGATCGGGCTTAATTTTGCGGCCCGATGAAGTTTTAGAATGGCTGGAAGATCTAATTGAGTTTAGAGAGCAAGTAAGTAAGGATTATCAGAGTTTAGAAGAACCAGTTCAGACAATTGCTGGGATTTATTTGCAAAAAACCGACTATACTTTTTTCTGGTATTCCTCAAAAATTGGCCGAATTATTTCTAGCTACTCTCATGGGTCTGAAACTGAAAGAAATATTCTTAACCTGGTTAGTTTTGGACAACCTGAGTTGTATTCAAAAAAAGAAGGTTCAGAAACAACAGCAGAAATAGACAAGTTTTTATGGGGTCGAGGAGAGAAATTACTTTTTGGTCGGATGGTTGAGGAAGCAGAAATTTCACAAAATAATGAAGAAGAACTTCTTTATTCTGATATCTATCTTGATGGTAAACAGATGGCAAGCATAGCCGAAAAAGTTTTTGATATTTACAGTTGGGCTGATTGGAAGGTGGAATTAACGCCTGCCCAGGAAACTTTTAGTGTTCAGTCAACGCAAAGGAAACTTAAGGTGCCCGAAAATTCCCCAAGAAGGCTGATTAAAGGCTTAAAAACATTGGCCCATGAAATTGAAGGACATATTTTAACTAGTGTTAATGAGGCGAGAATTTTTGAAAGAATTAAATTGTATGCCCAATATATGCCGGATCGTTTCCACCCTTGGGCAGAATTATCAGCTAAAATAGTCGGAGCAAAAACTGAGGAATTAATTACCGGCAATCAAATTGAGCCTGGTTCTCTTCCATATTTTATGGTTTGTTTGCGTGAAAAGGCTAAGGGAGGAGATTTTAAGTCCTGCTTTGATAAATTTGGGGAGAGTTATGCTCAGGTAAATGGTGATTTAGAGGGTTTTGGCGATTATGCTTTTCCTCGTTTGTTAAGAATCTTTAGAAATTTCACCCCATTAGACGATAATAGTGGAAAAATAACTTGTTCTAAGGATGTTGCGTACTTGGAACAGGATGTAATTAGAAGGCAGTTAGAGAAAAGGGGATTGGAAAGATTGTTTTTTGCCGGGCACCTCAACGTATATATTTTGCCAGTTTTGAAAAAATTAGGGTTATTGGAGTTTGAAGAAATCCAGATGCCAAAGTATGTTTTAGCTAAGCAAATATGGCCAAAGATAAGATCTGGATTAGAAGCTAATCACCAGATTGATGAGATTATTAAAGAACTGTAATTTAGGTAAAAATAACTATTCATCGATTCATCAATGAAGCGGTAGTGTGTTTATTGATTTTGGTTTGTTTGTAAATTAAAAATGCAGTGCTATAATTTTTATTAGATTATGAGTGTTGATTCGAATAGTGAAAGACCAACGCCGGTTCAGAGAGGGTCAATTGGTTATCAAGAAGTGGATGAAATGATTGAATCCGGAAAGCTTCCAAAGTCAGCTCACGAACTTTATACTTTGGCTGAAGATGTGGCTCGGACGTTCGCGGATGAATATGGCACAGCAGAACCAATTAGCATAACTCTTGAGGTTATAGATAGCGTTAAACAAAGAGATAAATGGAAGCAAGAGGAATTACTTCAAGGCCAGTTTGAAGAGGATGAAGCACATTTGATTAATATTAGTGCTTATACTCAAATTGGTAGGACTTTTGATACGTTGCCCCCGCTTAATGAAAGTGCACGAAAACTTGGCGAATTAGCTTATGCAGTTAGAAATCAGCACCGTTTAAATGTTGGGGGTTCTACGCGAGAACAAGTACTATGTAATTTTGGAGAAGATGTTGGTAGGGAAGTAGTTAAAAAGGCGAAAAAAAGAATAATTGAAACTCAAGAATTTAATTGATTTTTAACGCTTTTTTGACTGCTTTGTGTTCGGACCAGGGTTTTTCTTCACTGCCGTAGCACATTGATTCCTCATGGCCTTTGCCGAAGAGAACAACTGTATCTTTAGATTTAGCCTTAGACACGGCAAGATTTATTGCCTTTTGGCGGTCAGGTTCGGTTAGGTAGTTATCACCGTTGATTCCAGCGGTCATTTGACTGATGATTTCATTGACATCTTCATTTCTTGGGTCTTCAGCAGTAAAAATTGACAGATCAGCTAGTTTGGCAGAAATTTTTCCCATTTCCGGTCTTTTTTGATAATCTCGCTCACCAGCACAGCCGAGGACTGCGATAATCCGGCCATCTTTATTTGATTTTTTTAAAGTTTTTAGGGCATTTTCTAGAGCATTGGGAGTATGGGCAAAGTCAATGATAACATCGAATTTTTGATCGAGATCAAGATATTCCATCCGGCCAGTTATACCTTGATAAGAGGCGACAGCCTGTTTAATTTTTTTCCAGGGCACACCAAGCTTTCTAGTTGCTGCAACAGCTGCGAGGATGTTAGAAAGGTTATATTTCCCAATTAAGTTTGTCTGAAAGTTGGCCTTTTTACGCCCAGATTGTAATAAAAAATTTATCCCATCCCCGTTCTGATCAGATTTGTTAATTTTGAATCTAGCTGGTTTTTTTAGGCTGTAGGAAACAACTTCAGCTTGTGGATTGGTACTGGATTTAAAAAGCTGGTAATTTTTATCATCCTTATTTAAAACAGCAATGTCAACTTTTTTGAATAGTTTCGCTTTTGCCTTGAGATAATTATTCATACTTTTATGGTAATCGAGGTGTTCAGGAGTAACATTAGTTAAAACCCCAACTTTAAAGTTACAACCAAGTAATCGGTGTTGATTTAGCCCGTGAGAAGTAGCTTCAATCACAGCATATTGTTTCTTTTCTTTGACGGCCTGTTTGAGTAACTTTTGGAGCTTATTGGAATCGGGAGTTGTGGTGTGCAGACCGGCGTTAAGGGTTGAGATTAGGGCAGTTGGTTTGCCGGATTTATTAAGGATATGAGCAATAAGGTGGCAGGTTGTAGTTTTACCATCAGTGCCAGTAACCCCAATTACGGTTAACTTTTTGGCGGGTCGGCCATTGAGGATAACTGCTTTTAAGGCATTAAAGTAATGACCAATGTTTTTTATCCGCTGAAGATTCAATGTAACTTCTAATTTTTAACTTTTAATTTTTAACTTTGACCTTAATACCGGGGCCCATGGTTGGAGCCAAAACAAGTTTTCTAATTTTCTTGGGGCCTAAGTAGGAAATCAGCTTTTCTACATTGGCAACCAGTTCTTTTTGAGGCTGGTCAAGTTTACCCAAAACCAGGTGCATCACCGGTTGTTTTTTCTCAGTTTCCAGTTTTATAGTTTCTTTTTTTTCCATTTTCTTTTTTAGTTTTTCGGGATTATCAGTTAGTGTCCCGTCTTTGGGGTTAGGCATTAGGCCTTGGGGGCCAAGAATTCGACCGTACTTAGCCAGTTTTGACATCCATTTTGGTGAAGCAAGCAAAACATCAAAGTCAATGTCGCCCGATTCAATTTTTTTGATAATTTCTTCGCTGGCAATAGCAATTTTTTTCTCCTTGCCTTGAAAATGGGGGAGATCAACTTCACCAATCTTGCCGGTTTTGGTCAATACTAAATGTGCCTCGAGTTTACCGGTAAAACTGCTGATAGATACTTCTTTAACCAACTTAACAGCTTCCTTAATAGAATATTTCTTGTCTGTGTCAATTTTCTTTTTGGCTTGTTTATATTTTTTCCCCGGTTCTTCCTGACCTACTCTTCTTTTTTCTTTTGTGTTTTCTGCGTCCTTTTCTTGAATTTCTTCAGCGTTAAGTACCTCAGTAGGTTCTTTTCCGGTCCCGCCCTTAACGGCAGTAACCCTTTCTCCACCACCTAATCCGGTCGTTTTGACCTTTTCTTTTTCTTCTTGGTTATCTTTTTTTTGTTTTTTCTTAGCCACTTTTAATTATTCACTTTTAACTTTTAACTGTTTCCACGCCCATACTTTTGGCCGTTCCTTTAACAATCTTTTTAGCGGCGTTTAGGTCATTAGTGTTTAAGTCCGGCATTTTTTCTTTGGCAATTTCCTCAGCTTGCTTGTCAGTTAATTTCCCAACCTTTTCCCGTCCAGTTTTTTCAGCACCTTTTTTAAGGCCGAGAGCCTTCTTAATTAATGAAGCTACCGGCGGCTTCTTGGTAATAAAATTAAATGATCGGTCTTCGTAAATAGTGATGACAACTGGAATAGTGTCACCTTTCAGATTCTTAGTTCTTTCATTAAATTGATTAATGAATTCCATAATAGCAACGCCGTGTTGGCCGAGTGCCGGTCCTGCCGGAGGACCAGGGTTAGCTGCTCCGCCTGGGAGATTTAACTTAACCAGTGCTTTTACTTTTTTTGCCATAATTAGACCTTGCTAACTTGTAAAAAATCAACCTCTACCGGGGTTTCCCGGCCAAAGATTGATACTAAAACTTTTAACTTTCCCTTTTCTTTATCTACATCCTCGATTGTACCTAAAAATTCAGAGAAGGGCCCGTCGGTAATTTTGACAGCCTCTCCAATGGAAAATTTCGCCTTGTATTCTGTCTTTTCCTTTGTAATTGTTGAAAGAATTTTCTCAACTTCTTTTTTTGATATTGGTTGAGGTTTCTTGCTGGCCCCAACAAATCCGGTAACCCCAGGAGTAGTTCTTACTACCAACCAGGCGTTATCAGACATTAACATCTTGACAAGAATATAGCCGGGAAATACTTTTTCTTGTTTTTTAACCTTTTCTCCTTTACGGATAGCAAATTTGTCCTGAAGGGGAATTATTACTTCGAATACTTTGTCACTTAAGCCCATTGTTTTTACTCTCTGCTTGAGGGCTTTGGTAACCTTGTACTCGTGGCCGGAATAGGTATGAACAACGTACCACTTAGCTCCGCTTGGAGCATCTTGTTTGCTTATCTGATAGCGAATTTCTTTCTTTTTGCCGTGCCGCTTTGTTTCGCTTTGCTTTTTATTTGCCATAAATTATTGTACGGACCAAGCCTGACTCGATCCCTACTTAAAATGTTTAATTTAACAATGTAATCCAACTAACTAATTTTGTAAATAGGAAATCTGCTGTACCAAGGAGTACACCAATAGCAACAGTTACCAATAATACCACAATTGTCAGCTGAATTAAAGTTTTTTTATTCGGCCAGGTAATTTCGCCGACAACTTTTTTTACTTCAGTAACAAATTTTTTGACTTTCTCAAACATCGCTATATTTTAACACATATTTTTCGTTCCAGGAGCGTGAATTTACATCACCTCCAAGGTGTCAGGAGATTTCACCTTGGAGGTGGTCTCTCTGGTGGAAGTGAGCTAATTTCTTGCTCAACTATCATTTAAGAAAATAACCAAATTTTGGTCGAAATTCGTTTTTGCCGGTTTTTGGGTAAGGTTAGAACCTTGAGGGATTTTGATATAGAAATTGCCACTTGACACTTGAGCAAACAGACCATAACAATAAAGAAAGATAACCTGTCTCGCTGAGACTCATCGAGTCAAAGCGGGCCTGCCCGGTTAAACACACTTTCGGGTCTGCCCCCCGATTTGGAATTTATTAGGAGATTTTGTATTGATTGGATTCAAATGCCGAAAAAAAAATTAAGAAAGGGAAATTGGTCGCGTCAAGCCAAGCGAGTTTTAGAAGAACGTTATTTACAGCGAAACTCGAAAGGGGAAATAGTTGAAACACCAGAAGAGATGTGTTGGCGGGTGGCGGTGGATATCGCCAGTGCTGAAAAAGCTTATGGCGTTGATGATAAAGAGGTTAATAATTGGGCAGAGAAGTTTTATGACTTAATGCTTGACCAATACTTTTTACCTAATTCTCCTACACTAATGAACGCCGGAACAAATACTGACTTACAGTACTCGGCTTGTTATGTTTTACCAATAGAAGATTCATTGGAAAGTATTTTTGGAACCTTAAGAAATACTGCTTTGGTTCATCAATCCGGTGGTGGAACCGGTTTTTCGTTTACCCGGTTAAGACCAAGTGGAAACAGAGTCCAGGAAAGTGGTGGAGTTGCTTCCGGGCCAATTTCATTTATGAAGGTTTATGATGCTTCAACTGAACAAATAAAACAGGGGGGAAGAAGAAGAGGAGCGAATATGGGTATTTTGAATGTTGACCACCCGGACATTGAATCCTTTATCCGTTGTAAGTTGGATGGTGGAATAACCAACTTTAATATTTCTGTTGGGGCAACAAGAGCATTTATGGAGGCTTTGAAGAAGGGTGAAGAATATTCCCTTAAGGCTAAAAAGGGTTGGCCGCGGGCGGATGGTGGTCGGTACAAGGGAGGAGAGGAAATTGATAAAAGAGATGCTGAAAAAATATTTGATCAGATTGTTAAGGCGGCTTGGGCTTCCGGTGATCCGGGAATGATTTGGTTAGATAGAATAAACGAGGGTCCGGGTAACCCGGTACCGTCGTTGGGGCCAATTGAAGCAACAAACCCATGCGGTGAGCAGATACTTTATCCAAATGAGGCATGTAATTTAGGTAGTGTAAATTTAGGCAAAACTGTAAAAAGAAGAGGCCGTGGGTACAAAATAGATTGGGAAAAGTTAGAAGAAATTACTCGTATCTCGGTTCGGTTTTTGGATAATGTCATTGATGCCAGTCCTTTTCCATTAGAGGAAATAAAGCAATCGGTTTTGGCTAACCGGAGAATTGGTTTAGGGGTAATGGGTTGGGCAGATTTATTGTTTATGTTGAGAATACCTTATGACAGCAAAGAAGCAGTTAAGTTAGGTGAAAAGGTAATGAAGTTTATTAATGACATTGGTTGGGATGAATCCGAGAAATTAGCTGAGGAAAAGGGACCATTTCCAAATTTTGACGAGTCGATTTATAAGGATGAGAAGCCGAAACGAAATTCAACAGTATCTACAATATCCCCGACCGGTTCTCGGTCAATACTTGCTAACTGCTCATCAGGAATTGAGCCAGTTTTTGCTTTAGCCTTCACTCACACCGTAGATGAACGGGTTTTGCATTTGGTTAATCCATTTTTTGAACAGGCGATGGAGAAGTATAAGGATGGTGACCGGGTTTTGGAGGCAGTTAAAAAGAAGGGTCATTTGCATGAAGTTGATTTTGCCAGTTCGCGGATGAAAAGTGTATTTAAAACGGCTCATGAGATAAGTTATCAATGGCATATTAAAATGCAGGCTGCTTTTCAAAAACACACTGACAACGCTGTATCCAAGACGATTAATTTGCCGCATGATGCTGAAGAAGAGGATGTTCGCAAAGCTTATTTGCTAGCTTATGACACTGGTTGTATCGGGATTACAGTTTTTCGCGACGGTTGTAAGGGTCTACAAGTTTTAACTTCCGGTGTTGAGGACGAGGAAGAAGAAAAAACAGAAAAAGCCGAAGGTGAAGATTATGATGTTAAGCCCAGGCCGGCAGCGGTTAAGGGGTATACCTACCGGATAAAAACGCCAGTTGGAACGGCTTTTGTAACCGTTAATCATAATGGGAAGACTGATCATCCTTTGGAAGTCTTTATTAGTGTTGGCAAAGCGGGGTCAGATGTTGCTGCCGACGCTGAGGCGATGGGACGGTTGATTTCGTTGTGTTTGCGGATTTCCTCACCAGGCTTATCGGCTAGGGAAGTAACTGAACTGATAATTGATCAGCTGGAGGGTATTGGCGGCGGTGGTTCGGTTGGGTTTGGTAAGGAGAAAGTTCGGTCTTTGGCAGATGGAATTGCCAAGGTTTTGATCAAGCATATTTCTGAAAATGGTAAGGGTGGAGAAGTAGAAGTAATTACAGAACAACAGTCGTTACAGCCAAGAAGCAAAGCCAGAAAGGATATTTGCCCGGAATGCGGCAATGCCACCCTTGTTTTGGAAGAAGGTTGTGCCAAGTGTGTCTCCTGCGGTTATTCAAAATGCTAACGAAGTGTTACTCCTCCGAGGTGGCCGAACCCGCTTCGATGCGAGGCGAGCGGACTCCTCGGATGGTGTGACGAGTTGTGATAATATATTTGCATGTCTACCGACTCCACCATCAACGGCCAGAAAATTGAAAAAGATAATTTAATTTTTGAGGTTTTAGGCTGTTTAGATCAGTCGGTTGCTGAAATCGGGTTCGCAAAACTGAAATCCGGGGAAAATATCAACCAAATTTTAACCCAAGTTCAAAAAGACCTGTCCGGCTTTTCTTCAATCGTTGCTGGCTGTAAAAAGCAAGAAGCTTCTCCTCGGATGGTGGCTGGTACAGACTCCTCCGAGGTGGAGCGGAGTAATTTAGACCTTGGAGGTGAAACAGGTCAAAAATTAGACTGGCTGGAAGACGAAATTAAATCCTTTGAGGAAAGCGTCGAAATTCCTCAGAAATTTGTTATCCCAGGTAAATCAGAATTAGAAGTTCGCTTGAATCTTTCCCGAGTTGCTGTTCGGAAAACTGAACGTCGGGTTGTTTCCCTTAATCGATACCAAGATTTACCTGAGGATTTACTAGAATATCTCAACCGTCTCTCCTGGCTTCTTTTTTTATTAGCCATTAGTCATTAATCATTAGTCATTTAATATGTTATTATTATCACTATGGATTTGACTCAAGTTGTTTTTGAAACAATCAAGCAAAATGGCGGGGCAAGTGTAGTTATTGCCGGATTGCTCGAGCAAGTTGTTGTGCCTGTGCCTTCTCCAATTGTTCCGATGGCTGCTGGTTTTTTGTTTGTACCTCAGAATTTGACCGGTTTTTTTGCCATTTTAAAAAGTGTTTTTTGGAAAGCAGCACTGCCGTTTGCAATTGGATCAACGATTGGGTCTACGATGGTTTACTTGGCCTCTTGGTATGGAGGCAAGTTTTTAATCAATAAGTTCAGCCGGTGGTTGGAAATTACCTGGGAGGATGTCGAGGCGGTTCGTAAAAAATACTTCAAGGGTAAATATTATGATGAAATTGTCATTTTTCTTTCCCGGGCGATACCAGTTGTTCCTTCGGTTTTGTTTTCCGCTGCTTGTGGAGCAATTCGAATTAATCCGGTCAGCTTTTACCTCGCAACCGGCTTAGGTTTATTGGTTCGGGGGATGATTTTGGGATGGGTTGGCTGGCAAAGCGGCGAGGCTTTGTTTGCTGTTTCCGAGGGGTTGGATAAATGGGAGATGATAGTTAGCTTGGGATTAGTTGCAATTATGGGTGGGTTGTTGTTTTGGGCTTATACTAAGCGCAAGCAGTGGCTTGCCGACCTTCGACAAACAAATGACGGAGAATAGGGAAGCAGAAATTACTTTTTAGATCACCGCGATGTTTACTCAAGTTGGACAAGAGACAATGTTAATTATGTGTTAGAATAGATACTACTTTTACCTGCCTTCAGATTTAGTAATGACAGAAAATTGTTTGTTTGATCCACGAGATTTTCCAAAGGATATCAGCCCCAGAATTTGTGGTCTTCCTTTACAGGATGGGCCAAAAGAGCCTTATCGAACAGTTGAAGAAGGCGCGGTTAGAAGATACGAGGAAAGGGCACGGCTTACTCCGTTTATTGGGCGTTTTTGTGAACGGGTTGTTACTTCGCCCGAAGTCAGACAGGGGATTAAACAACGAGTTGAGGTTGATAAGGTGAGAGCTGCGGCAAGTAGAATTAGACTGGCGCTAAGGTCGAAAATTGAAAAAAGAACGTTGGGACATTCGGAATTGGGCCGAATATATGAGGAGACTTTCCCGGAGGTAATTCCTTTTGGGGGTGATGACCCGGAAAGTCCAATGCGGGAAGACTTGCAATTTTTGTTTGATTCCTGGGATCGTTGTTTAGATTTGTTTGTTACTACTAATAATCGTGAGGACGGCAATGAAGCGTTTCAGGGCTTTTCCTATGAGTACGACTCCTTGCCTTACAAATCTGCCCAGAAGCGGTATTTAGTTGACGGGGCTTTGATAATTGCTCAAGAGATAATTGAACCAAGCTTGGATAGTAGATGGATAGTTAATCGCAATGTCGGTTGTACCTGGCGGAGTCAGCATTTGGGTGAATTTGATGCTGTTTTGATTGACCGGGCGGATTGGAAGATTAAAAGCAGACAGACTTTTGCTGAAGAAATCGCCTTCCCTTGGGAAGGCCTACGCGTTTCTAAATTGTCTGAAGCGGCGATTAAAGCCTTAAAAGATGCCTCCTATGGCGTTTTGGAAATCAAAACAACAATGAGGGCGAATAAGGTTAGCGGTCCAAATAAGTTGGGTAGGCCGGTTTTATCTGATTTTCGAGCAGTTCGTGAAAAAATAGCTCAATTAGTTGTTGCTTGGAGAACCGAACATCATTCCCCCTTTCCCTTGCCCAACTATATTCAATTTCTTTATTTACGCGGCGTTCAGGACAATATTGACCATCGAATTAAAATTGACAGGAACTTTATTTTCCGATGGCAGATGTCAATTTTAAATTGTCTTAACCGGGATAACTTGTCAGTTGAAGAGCAGGTGTATTTAAAAGATATGGTTGAGTATCTGGAAGGTCAAATGCTGCCGAGACCAAGATTTTTAAACGGCAAGACAAAGCGTTTTGCTGAGGAAGTAAGGCAGGGGTTAACTGAGGGAACAATATCTCAAATAGAACTTTTAAATTCTAAGGGCCTCCAATCCGCCGAGGGTAATGGCGGCGGAAATAACCAATCCAGCAAATAACTGAGCAGGGGTATGTTTTTTAAGCCTTAATCTTGCCCAAAAAATTAAGGGGATAACCAGGAAAAACCACCACCAATGCCAGTGGTAAAGATAATTAAGAAGAATGACCCCAGCAGTATTCATACTTATATGTAGGCTGATTTTCCAAAAGTAAGTGATAACAAAAAGAATTAGAATTAAGGTTAGTATAATAATGTTAAGTTGGAGTAAAATTTGATTGCCATAGAAAAAGATTATCCCGGAAGAAATTAGGGTTAGGGCGATAATCAATAAAAAGACCGGCCGCCGCTCCTCTTTATTTTCCATGTCCCATTTTTCCACCCAGTCTAATTTTGGGGCAAGAATTAAATAGAGAAGGGGAATAATAACTTGTAAAAGTAACACTGCCGGAAAAACAATTCGTAGTTGTTGTTCAGTTAAGCCGGAGTTAAAGATAACTGCCAGGAATAGGCCTGGCAGCCAAAGGTGAGGGCCAAGTGCAATTCCTAAAAACTCGGCAAACTTATCCGCCATTCCCGATTATATCAAGATAGACTATAATAGGTCATGAGTGAGTTATTAGACGCTAATATTCGAGATTTAACAACCGTAGAAGACGGCTTAACTTTTGCAAAAGAAGATATTAGCTTAATAAATAATAATTTGCGTTATTTTGGCTTAAGGGAAATTCCTCAGGGGGGACAGGTATTGGATCTGGGCTGTGGGGAAGGAAGTTTTGTAAAAGGATTACAGAAAGCCGGGTATCAAGCTTTTGGGCTGGACAAAGAAGATGCTGCTTACCTTAGCGAGGAAGAATTTATTCAAGCGGATTTAAATGAGCCGGGAAAGGTTATTTCGAAGTTAAGGGATAAAGGTATAAAGGGGGAATTGGATCTGGTAACGGCTAATGCTTTGTCCGATTATGTTGCCGGAGAAATGGATAGCATTCAGCCAGCAAAAATGGCACAAGTGATTGTAGAAAGTTTAAAATCAGGGGGTATTTTTTATGCCCCGGAAGTAACGTTGTCAATTTTAGGAGAGCGATCAATAATTGATTCGTTAATTGAGTTGGGTATGGAGCAGTTGGACAAAAAAGGCGACGGGAAGACAATTTTTGTCAAGCGATAGTTGGGCTAGTTTTTGAGTCGGCCGGTGGGGCAAGGGGAATAATCAACTCCTCTTGAAAATGTTGCTCCGTCTGGAGCTAGGCTGTTATAAACTATTCTAACTTTAACTAATTTCCCATTATCATCTTCACATGTAATTACATTCCACTCTTCACTTCTAAAGCGGTTACAGTTTTTGCAGGCAACATAGCCGGGGAGAATTGAACTGTTAGGTTTATTTTTACGTTCCATTTTGGCAATCTTACAATTAAAAAAAATTGTTTGCAAGTTCTGATATAATTAAATTAATAAGATGTCACCCGAATTTACACCGAGAGGCTTCGTTTTTAGTAATGGTGAATTCGAGGAGGCTCTTGACAGCCGGGGCGTGTTTAACCCAATAGAACGGAGAAAAGAGCTAGTTCATATGCGGCGAGCGTGGGGGATTGAGAAATGTCGAATGGATGAATTAATTGGTCTTTCTGCTCCAGAATTTTTTTCAAGATTGCCCGAATACCCTTGGCATATCGATAATGGGGCCCGGTTGTTTAGAGTAGAAATTAAAAATTTGGTTTCTGTTGATTATGATACTAATAAGCCTCGCCGAGAGACTGATTGGTTTGACCAAGTACCAGTTGATATGGGAAGGGAGTGTCTACAAAAAGAGTTTGAGCGACAACTAGAAGGAAAAACTTTTGGATTGACTTCAATGGTTTATGTTAAGGGGAATAGATTCTCTGGGCAGGTTTTTCATCTTCCAACGATTGATTTAGATATTAAGTGCCCGGATTTTGACCTAGAGACAGTGAAAAGGAAAATAAGAGAAAAGACAGAGATAAGAAAAGGAGCTTTTTTGTCTTCAGGAAGGTCAGATCATTACCATTTTGTTGGTTTTGGTCGTCTTTTAGATCAAGAGGATTTAATTACTTTTCTTGGTAGTTGTTTGCTTATTGAAGAAGGGATAGTAGATTCACGCTGGGTTGGACATAGTTTAACACCAATGGCCTATCATAAGCAGTTTATTAGGGACGGTTCAATTTATGATTATCGGAACAGATTTGGAACTCTTCGTTTAACAGATAGTGAAGTGAAATGTACTATTCCAAAAATTGTTGATGTCATGTAATTCTTCATTTTGCTAGAATTGGCTATGTTTAAAAAAGCATTAGCCTTTTTCATTATAGTTTTAACGGTTGGCTTTAGTAGTGTAGGCGCTCAGGAAAATAATAAGTTTGGAATGCATTTGGCTGTACCGGATGAGAATGAGCTTCGGCAAGTAGCGGAATTGGTTAATTCCTCCGGGGGAGACTGGGGGTATGTGACGGTTGTTATTCAAGAGAATGACCTGAATAAGCAAAAGTGGCAGGACGTTTTTAACCGGATGCGGGAACTCCACCTTATTCCGATTGTTCGAGTGGCAACCCAGCCGCAAACAGGGGGTTTTTGGCGCTGTCCAGAGGAACCGGATATTGACAAGTGGGTTGATTTTCTGGATTCATTAAATTGGGTAATTAAAAATAGGTATGTGGTTTTGTTTAATGAGCCTAACCACGGCGCTGAATGGGGCGGTGGGGTGGACCCGGAAGGATTTGCCAAAATAGTTAATCAATTTTCGAGAAAGTTAAAGGAACGCAACGAAAATTTTTATGTGATGATGGCTGGGCTTGATTCTGCCGCGCCTAATCAGCCCCCAGCTTATATGGATGAATATGAGTATCTCCGGCGAATGCATTTTTCGGTTGAAGGTGGGCTGCCGGAATTATTTAAAAGCCTTGATGGTTGGGCTTCTCATTCCTACCCCAATCACGGCTATGTTGGTTCGCCATATGATACCGGGCGAAATTCAATACTCAACTATCGTTGGGAACTTCAGGTACTTAGAAATTTTGGAGTAAGAAAAGACTTGCCAGTCTTTATTACAGAAACCGGCTGGCCGCATTTTGAAGGATTTGCTGGTCAAACCGGCTATTATTCAGCTGAACAGGTTGCAAAAAACTATCAAGCCTACTTTCGGCGGATTTTACCGGATGAGAGGGTAGTGGCAATTACCCCGTTTATTTTTAATTACCAGGGGGAACCGTTTGACCATTTTTCCTGGCGAAAGCCAAACAGTGAGGAGTTTTATCCTCAATACGAAACCGTCTTGGGAATCAGCAAAACGGCAGGAGAACCAGATCAGGAACATATTTTGAAAATTGATAGCTTGCCGCCATCAAAGCTGATACACAATTCAACCTATCGCTTTTATTTTGAAATTACTAATCAGGGACAGGCGATTTGGTCTAATGATGATGGGTATAAGCTGGGCCTTTCCAAGTCAGACTCAGCTGCGGCCGGTGGGCTTGAAGAATTTGAATATTTCTTTTCTGATTTGCCTGAGATTGCTCCCTTTCAAACCAAAGAAGTAAGTTTGTCATTAAAAACTGCTGACAGAATTAAGAATTATGACTTAAGAGTTATGATTTATAAGGAGGGAGAAGCTGTTTCGAATCCGGTTGATTGGAACATTGACGTTCGACCGAATATAGATCTAGAGGTCTCCGTTCAGCCTTTGCTTTGGTGGGGTGCTAAGGGCAAAAGTCTAAAGTTTTTGATCTATGATAGTAATCAACAGGTCGTTTTACATCGGGAAGGGTTGAGTTTGATTGACGCTAGGTTAACCTTGGAGCAAATAGATAATGTTGCTTTGGGTGAGGAGTACCGTTTAGTTTTGATCAAGCCTGGGTCATTACCCCGCCAAACTTATCTAACTTTTCAAGAACCGGGTTTAAATAAGGCGGAATTTAAGTTTTTGATTCCAGTTGATTTCAATCACGACGGCAATTTTTCCTGGCAGGATTTCATTGTCCCTTTTCAGCACCTTCGAATGAAGTTTTAGATTAAATATTTCAACTATTTTACTACGATCGTGGGGTAATAGTTGATGCCTAGCTGATTTGTCAACCTATGTTATGATTAACAAAGAGGGGAGGTGATATTAATGAAGAAAGGATTACCGATAATCTTAGTTGTTTTAGTTGTTGGTGGAGTTGGTGCATATTTATTTATGAACCAGGGCGATCAAGAAATGATGCCGAAGAAGTCCGGCCAGCAGCAAGAACAAGAAGAAGATATGGATACTGAACAAGAGGCGGGAAAGGACAACTATTCAGGAAAGCTTATGAAAATGGTAAACTTGGGGATTCCTTTGAAGTGTACTTTTAGTCAAAATGATTACTCAGGAACTACTTGGGTCAAAGGTAAGAATTTTTATTCTGAAATTTCGGCTGAAGGGCAAACAAGCAAAATCGTTTTTAAGGATGATTGCATGTGGACCTGGTCTGATGCCCAAGATCAAGGAGTGAAAATGTGTTTTGAGCCGGAAGAGGCTACTGACATATTTTCTGGCGAAGCTGAAGCAGGTGAAACAAATTTACCGACTGATGCAAATTTCAATTGTAAGCCAGCTGTTTTTACCGATGCTAAGTTTAGCGTACCAGGCGGAGTTGAATTTATGGACTTTGACCAGATGATGGAAGGTTTAACCCAATAATTTTAATAGTATTATTGTTTGGGTAAAGAAATCAGCTATTTAAGTAGTTGATGATGTACTGATGTTCCTGTTTAATGATATCTTTCATTTTTGGACTGGCACTTTCATTAATAATTGGCTTGGATAGGTTCATTAAGCCTTTGAAAATTACATTTTCATTGGTTTGGCTGATACAGTTGTGAAATCCACCGTAGCCGGAGAAGTGGATGAACTTAGATTACTTATGCTAAAACCCTTTGGCAGGTCCGCCAGGATTTGAACCTGGAACAGCAGTTTTGGAGACTGCGGTGATGCCAATTTCACCACGGACCTAAATTTTCAAGCTGTGCCTTAATTGATATTTTATAACATTTTTAGCCTTTCCTCCAGATTTTAAATAGTTTTCTCTTTCTTGAGCGTCTTTCTTTGACAAATATGCCTCATAGTAAATCAGTTTTAGCGGTCGTCTGTGTTTAGTGGATTTTACTTTGCCAGAGTTATGTTCTTTGGCGCGGTGTTTAAGATTAGAGGTAAATCCTGTGTAAATTCTATTGTCTTTCAGACTTTTTAGTATGTAAACGTAAAACATGTTCTTCCAGGACTCGCCCCGCAGCTGCGGGGTTGGAGACCCGTGGTTTGCCATTAACCGACGGCCCTATTTTAATCTTAATCTTTTTGATAAACCTTGGTAGCTTGAACCATATTGTTTTAATTTTTGCTCACGTTCTACAGCTTCACTTT
>CAZCGQ010000003.1:59466-64954 GCA_964498425.1 uncultured Gammaproteobacteria bacterium
TATACTTTTTATTATCCTTATCAACTAACAAATAAACATAATACATAATTTATCCAGTCCTTTTCTAGGATTGAGCCAATTCACCCAGCTGCTCGCGAGCGGCTGGGTAAACCACGGACCTAAATTTTCAAGCTACGCCCTTATTTTATAGTATT
The DNA here is from genome assembly GCA_964498425.1 of uncultured Gammaproteobacteria bacterium. GTDB lineage: Bacteria > Patescibacteriota > Microgenomatia > UBA12405 > JAHJSD01 > CAYSLZ01. The sequence goes on from CAZCGQ010000003.1 coordinate 59,622, forward strand.
TTTAACCTTTTCTCCAGGTTTTAGAGGCAATATACTCTTAAAGTGGCAACTTTTTTCTCGTACGAGAAAAATAATGGCAGTTTTAGATTGGGTATAATATATTCAGAATGAAAAATAGATTTTTTGAGGTTAAAAGTAGAGATGAGGCTTCACAAGCACGGGTGGGTGAGATCAAAACCGACCGGGGCGTGATCGAGACGCCTTGTTTTATCCCAGATGCTACTTACGGGGCGGTTAAGCATTTAACGGCTGAGGATTTAAGTCAGGCGGGCTTACAGATGATTTTAGGTAATATTTATCACCTCCGGATTCGGCCAGGGACAGAGGTAATTCAAAAATTAGGTGGACTGCAGCAATTAATGAATTGGGAAGGGCCGATTTTGACTGATTCTGGCGGTTGGCAGGTATTTTCTTTGATTTATCAGTACGGTATGGGCCAGGTTAAAAAAGAGGGGATTGAATATAAAGATCATTTGACTGGACAAAAGCATTGGCTGACTCCAGAAACGTGTTTACAAGATCAATTGGATATTGGGTCGGATATTTTGATGATTTTGGATTATCCGGTTGATGCTGAGGCAAAGGAAAACGAGAATCGATACTCGGTAAGCACAACGATTAGGTGGGCCAAAAAAGCCAAGATTTTCTATGACCAGCACCCAAAAATGAAAGAAAAAATGATGATGGCGATAATTCAAGGAGCCAATGATAAAAAGATGCGTAAAAAGTGTTTTGATGATCTTGAGGGCCTCTGGCCTTGGCCGGGATACGGTTTCGGTGGGCCGACAGTTAATGATGAAATTATTGGCTATACAGCAAAGTTAATCCCGGAAGACAGATTACGCTACTTAATGGGAGCCGGGCCGCCTGAGCAGGTTGTTCGGTCAATTGCTCAGGGGTGGGATTTGTTTGACTGTGTTATTCCGACTAGAAATGCCCGACACGGATTAGCCTATACTTTTTCTGGGCCAGTTAAGATCTATCAAAAGAAGTATGAACTAGATAATTCGCCGATAGAGGAGGGTTGCCCTTGTTTGGCCTGCCGCGGTTATACCCGGGCTTACTTACGGCACTTGATCAAGATTGACGAGCCGGTAGGCAAGCGGTTAATGACGGTTCATAATTTAACTTTTTACATGCGGTTGATGGAGAAGATACGTCAGGATATTAAGACTGGTCAATTTCAGCCAGATAGGTTTTTAGATCAGCTTGAAAATTCGGGGAATTAAGACCGACTTCAATATTTGTTTTTAGCCAGCGAAGTGGATCACCGGTAGTCAGCCATTTACCTTCCCGGATAGGTTCAGCAATAGCAACGTCGGTTTTGGCTAAGGTGTTTTCAGCGTCAGCCAGCCATAGTTCGCCTTTGGCCAGTTCCTGTTCTTTAAGCACCTGAAAAATTTTGGGAGAGAGAACAAACCGGCCAAATTGGGCTATATTCGAGGGTGCTTCTTCCTGAGGAAGCTTTTCAAGCAGGCTTTCTACTTGATTAGGTATCGGTGATTCCTTTTTGTATTCAACACAGCCATATCGGTGAATTTCTTCCCAAGGGACTTGTTGACAACCAAGAACAACAGCGGGGTGGTGCTGTTCAAATACTTGAATTAGCAGGTTAAGGTAGGTGCCAGGATTTTTTTCGAGTACAAAGTCGTCGCCAAACATATAGATAAAGGGTTGGTTATTGATAAATTTTTTAGCGGCAATGGCTGGACTGGCATTACCATAGGGCAAATCTTCGGATTGGGGGAGGAAGGTCAATTTCGCTTTGTCCCAAATATTTTCCAAACTTTTTAGATGGTCTAGTTTATTGTTTTTTTTCAGATAGTTGGTTAGTTTGGAGTCAGGTGTAAAGTATTCTTTGATTTTTGTTTCGCCTGGCCGGTGAACAATGGCAATTTCGGTTATTCCGGCTCCAATCATTTCTTCAACAAGGTATTGGATATTCGGTTTATCCATAATCGGAATTAATTCCTTAGGGTAAGCCTTGGTGGTAGGAAGGAAGCGGGTACCGCGTCCGGCAGCTGTAATTACACCTTTAGTAACTGACATAAATTTATTTTAACATGAAAGGAAATTGTTATATTGTCATATTGTTAAATATAAAAAAATTTAGTGTTCAAAGATCTCAATTTTGAAATAAGGCTTAGGTTGAAGTAAAATATAGACCATAGCTCCCGTAGCTCAACCGGATAGAGCGCCTGTCTTCGGAACAGGAGGTTAGGGGTTCAATTCCTCTCGGGAGCACCGAAAAGGTTGGGTTTTCTTAGATTTACATTACGAATGATTAGCAAACAAAAATTGATAGACTTGTACCTTAAAAAAAAGTTTTCTATGGCTGAAATAGCTAATAAATTGGATGTTTCGTATCACAAGGTTGTGTATTGGATGCAAAAATATCATATTAAGAGGCGATCAAGAAGTAAGGCAGCGTATTTAAAGGCTAATCCTTATGGAGACCCATTTGAGGAAAAAGACTTTATTCTTGATAAAATATCCTTCTTGAAAGGGCTAGGAATAGGATTTTATTGGGGGGAAGGGACAAAGGCAGATAAACACTCAATTCGGATAGCTAATAGTGACCCAGATTTCATTAAGCTATTTCTAAAATTTTTAGAGGAAATTTATAATATCGATAGAAAAAAACTAAAATTTGGTCTTCATTTATTTAACGATGTTGATTCTCAAGAAAGTATTGAGTATTGGATGAGGCAACTTAACGTGAAAGAAGAACAATTCCATAAGCCACAGATTGTAAAGGTACGCGGCGAAGGTACATATTCTAAAAAATCACAGTTTGGGGTTTTAACAATTTACTTTAATAATAAAAAGTTAAGGGATATAATTATAAGCGAAATTGAAAGTTTAAAGTGCTCCCGTAGTTAAACGGTATAACAGTAACTTGGTAAGTTACAGTACCGAGTTCGACTCTCGGCGGGAGCTCAAAGTTAGTTAGGTTTAGGGTAGCTTGGGCCAAAGGCCCATCAGCCTCTGGCTGACAACGGATACCCGACGAAAGGGTTGGGTACAACCCATTCAGACGGGCCCGCCTAAATGCGATGCTTTTGGCGGGGAGCGTTTTGCAATTTGATATAGTATTAAGGCAGTCGCAGAAATTTAGCGCCCGTAGCTCAACGGATAGAGCGTTGGTTTGCGGAACCAAAGGTTGGAGGTTCAATTCCTCTCGGGCGCACCCTCGGAGGAGTCGCATAGAGGCCAATTGCACACGCTTGGAAAGCGTGAGCCTTTACCGGCTACGTGGGTTCGAATCCCACCTCCTCCGCCACGTTAGACGTGGCTTCACCGAGTCTGATCCGGCTCCGCAAGCGAGAATTGTGTTTGTGTGGCTTACTTTTTTCTAGTATTATTAAACTGGATCTAATTAAATTAATGATTGCAATTTTGCGTATAATATACAATAAATTGTTATAATTACGAGGAAAGTGCGTATAAAAAAGAGTTTTACGCCATAATCAAAAGCCTATTAATAATTTTTTTTTGATTATGGCAATTTAACTAATAACGAGAGGAAGTGAACATTATGTCAGAAAAAAAAATAGAAGTGCCACAAACAACAGTCGATAATAAAGGCAGTTTGCCAGCAGCTGAAAATCCAGCTTGTCGTTTTCGAAAAACTGAATCGGTGGGAGCTCACGCAATCGAATCAACTGGTATTTATAGCCAAGGCTTGACTCCTGATATTGTCGTTGAAATCCAAGCACAGAAAAAGTCTGGCGATTTTAGAACAATTGCTGGCAGACCTTGGTGGGTTTCAACTTACGATGTTGAAGACCTAAAAAAGGCAGGACTGGTGTAAGCCCAACAAAATAAAATAAAATGATTATGAATAAAACAATCAAAATCACATTAATAGTCTTAGGTACTCTTTTGTTATTGAACGGAATTGGAAACATTATTGATGACGCAAGAGTATTAACCTATGATATTACTTCCATTCTATCCGGAATAGGTTTTATTGTTCTTAGTTTGTCTAAAAAAGCGTAAAAACGGAACACATATAAAATAATGAGGAGGTCGGCAAAACGATACATGCAAACGTTGTGGGGGAGTGATCTGCCGCTGTGTAACAAATCATATGAAAAAAATTAAGCTAACCTCAATCATCACAACCTTATTTTTATTAGCCTTGTTATTACTCTTAGACCATTATCGGATTCATGGCTATTGGTACGACACTCATGACTTGCTTTTCCAAACTGACAGCGGCCTTGGTTTCGACAGCCACGAATTCTTTATTATGCTCCTTAGCGGGCTAGGTGTATCATTATCGAGTTATAAGTTGTTTAGTAGAAAGAAAAAGTTATGAATTTTCTAATAAGTAATATAAAAAAACATCGGGACACACGGGGATGGCTTTGTGGGCACTTTATGCCCGAGAATAGTATTTTAAAAACCAGTAAGATGGAAGTGAAACATGATCAGCTTGAGCCAGGCGATACTGTAGATGAACATTTTCATCCACAGGGAGAAGAATTATTTATTATTGTTAAAGGCAAGATTAAAGTTAAAATTGATGGCAAAAATCAGATTTTAGAAAAAGGAGATTTTGTTTTTATGAAATCTAAGACAAATGAGGCTGTTTTGGAAGTTCTTGAGCCAACAACTGTAATTGCTGTTCGCACTCCGAGTATTCCTGATAATAAGATTTATGTAAAATAAGGTTTATGAAATATTTGATTTTTTCTGATACGCATTTAACCGAAAAATTTGAGCCCCAAAAATTTGAACTTCTTAAAAAAATTATTATTTCAGCAGACAGGGTAATTATTGCTGGCGATTTTTATGACCAATATTTCACCAGCCTGAATAAAGTATTGAATTCTGATTGGAAGCCGCTGTTTGGTTTACTAAAAGAGAAAAATGCTGTTTATATTCCAGGTAATCACGACCTGTTAGTTGGAGATGATAGTGAATACAGTTTTTGCCAGAAAATTGTACCGGAATATAAATTTGAGTCGGGAGAAGTTGAGGTTGTTGTTCGGCACGGCCATAAATTAGCACCCGGGTTTGAAAAATTTAAGTTTCTGCCTAATTCGGTTCGTAACTTTGTTTCCAAAATTCATAATTTAACAGAGAGTGTTTTAACAGCAATTTTTGGCTGGTTAGGAGCGGATATGTATCTTTATCGTTACCTTGATTTATGGAAAACAATAAAAATTAAGAAGAAAAAAGACAATAATCAATGGTGGATTTTAGGCCACATTCATCTGCCTTACTTTAATGAGGAAATTTGTTATGCTAATACTGGCTTTATTAATCACGGGTTAGCTTCTTATATTCTTGTTGAAAACGGGAAGGTTGAATTGGTGAAAAAA
>CAZCGQ010000003.1:65054-109206 GCA_964498425.1 uncultured Gammaproteobacteria bacterium
CCAGCCGTTCGCGAACAGCTGGGTGGACCTGAAGGGATTCGAACCCTTGATCTCTTGCATGCCATGCAAGCGCTCTAACCAACTGAGCCACAGGCCCGGTTTTCAGCTTTCAGCTGAAAAGGCTTAGTGCGAATTTATTTTAACTTCGCTTTTTCCTTGTGTTCAGTGTGTTTTCGACAGTGGCGGCAGTACTTCTTTACCTTAAGCTTGCCCTCCATGTTTATTTTGTTTTTCTGGGTGATATAGTTAAATTCACCACATTCCGAACATTCTAAGCCAATTTGAAATCTATTTGCTTTTGCCATAAAAAATAAGAAATTAAGACTATAAGATTAAAGTCATTAAGAATGATATTTTACCAAAAAAAGTTTGTATTAACAATTTTCGGGGCTTTATCACTAATTTCTTTTAATCCTATTTGGGAGCCGATGAGAGGAATTGAACCTCCAACCTACCCCTTACAAAGGGGTTGCTCTACCATTGAGCTACATCGGCAATACGACTACCATTGTCCGCCAAAGGCGGATGGGCCTTTGGCCCAAGCTACCCAGGCGGTATGGGTATTATAACAACTTAAGGGTATTAGTGTGAAGTAGAGAAATCCCGCTGAGGCACCAATAGGCAATGATTTTCCCCGAATATCAAAGTGGGTGGGCTGTCCCTAGTGACATTGTAGGTCAAAAGAGAACACCGCCCTCCCTTCAGGTACTTGTGGAGGAAAAGCTCTTGCCTAATTGTAAATATGCTCCCCAACGGGACAATTACATTGTAGTTATTTTTTTATACCTTTGTCAAGATGACAAAATTGGACAAAATATATCAATTCAATTTTGTCATTCTGAACCGTCGGCTGACGGAGAAGAATCCCTTTTTACAACAAAAGTTGAAGAGAGATGCGAACCAGGGGGCCGAGGATGAGGTCGATTAGACTCCGACCGTTGAAAATTGGTAGAAACGACATAAGTAGGAGAATTAGACCATACTGGGATAAAGTTTCCTCAGCTTCAACCGCTTGTTCAAAAGGGAGCAGGGCCAGGAATATTTTTGAGCCGTCAAGGGGCGGAAACGGGAGTAGGTTGAAATAGGCTAAGCCGAGATTGATAGCGAGAAATGAGATTAGGGGCTGGGTGCTAGTGGCTAGTGTTTGGATAGGGATGAATTTAAAAGCAAGTCCAACTAGAAGGGCGAGGATGATGTTGGATAGGGGACCGGCGAGTGAAATTAAGGCTTCGTCGCGTCGGGGATTTTTAAGGTTATAGCTGTCGACCGGAACTGGTTTTCCCCAGCCAAAGCCAAATAAAAATAAAGTTAATGTTCCAATTGGGTCGAGATGGGCGAGAGGATTGAGGGTTAATCGACCTTCAAGCTTAGCGGTAGGGTCGCCAAAATAGTCGGCTGCCCAGGCGTGAGCAAATTCGTGAACGGAAACAGCAATAAGGACGATAATAATTGATAAAAACATACCTGTTTGGTATTATACAGCATCATGCGGTGTCAACGTTGCTATAAGAAACCAGGAAGTGGGCAGAATGTTTCACATGCTGAAAACAAATCTTCCCGTAAATTTAAACCAAACGTTCAGAAGAAAACTTATTACAATAAGCAGGGAAAGAAGGTAACGGAATACCTTTGTACCCGGTGTATTAAGGATCTAAAACGTAAGGGTGAAATGAAATGGAAACCATAGTTGAGTACCCGGATGACGCTCTTAAAAAAAAGTGTCGTCGGGTAAAGAAAAACAATGATGAACTTCAGGAGATTGTTGACGATTTAAAATCTACCTTGATGGCTACTTCCAATGGGATTGGTTTAGCCGCTCACCAAATTGGAAAGGATTTGTGTGTCTTTGCTATTCATCAGCCTGGGCACGATCACGTTGATGTTTACATTAATCCTGAACTTATTGATACCCACGATAAGGAGAAGGTTTATCCGCAGGTTTATTCTGAAGATGGCGACCGGGAAGAGTTTTATGAAGGCTGTTTGTCTTTCCCCGGGCTTTATGGGACAGTCAAGCGTTGGATGGAAATTCGAGTTAAGTATCAGACTTTAAATGAGGAGGGTAAGCTTGAATCTAAAGAAGAAAATCTGACTGGTTTAAATGCGATTGTTTTTCAGCACGAACTAGATCACCTGAAAGGGATTCTCTTTGTTGACCACATAAAAGAAGATAACGGTAAAATATTTAAAGAATCAGAGGACGGACTTCAAGAAATTGATATTGAAGAGGTAATTTAATCCTAAGGACAACTCTAAAGTTGTTTCTACAATTTTTCTATTGCTGATTCCGCTTTATTATAATTTGGCTTCAACTCTAGTGCCGCTTGATAATATTCTTTTGCTTTTTCGTCGTTATCTAAGGTTTGATAAATTTGGGCTAAGCTGAAAGGTATTTTTGGGTCGGTTGGAGCCAGTTGTTGGGCTTGGTTGAGGGCTTCAATAGCGTTTTCAAGAAGATTTAGGTCATGAACAGCTAGGTAGTAATGAGCTTGGGTGTAGTTTTTGTAGAAATTAAGATGGTAGGGTGAGATTTCCAAGGCACGTACAGAGTTGTCTATTGCCGGCTGAATATACTTTTCACCTTCTTCAGGCTGGTCATTTTGAATATAATATGCAGCTGTTTTGGCTTGAGCAATTCCTAGTTCTGAGTAGTAGTTAGGCTCAAGCGGATTCAGTTTGATCGCTGTTTTCAAATGCTTTTCTGCTGTGGCTACTAAGTTTGCTTCAGAGTATTTTTCGCCTTTGGCGTAGTGGAAATCAGCCAGCCAATATCGTCCAACGGCCGTTAGTAAAGCAGTGGCGGCTAGAGCAGTAGAAATAAGTATTAGCCACTGTTTAATTTTGATACGTCGGCAGTTCGTTCCAGGAGCGTGAATTATTTTCGCTCCTGGGACGGTCTTCAGCTGTATTAAATTTACAATTCCAGGCAGGAGAAAGAAAAAGAGGGAAGTGGTGACAACGGAAAAGCCGAAAAAGTTAGTTATTAAAATAGTTAAAAATGCAAAGTGCAAAGTGCAAAGTGATAAATTTTTATTTTTAAGAATGTAAATAAAGAAGGAGATAGGAAGAAGAAGGTAGGCAATTAGGCCGAGGGTACCGGTGGTAGCGGCGTAGTTTAGAAACTCGTTATGGGCTTTGTTATAAAGAAAGTTCCATTCTGAAGTTAGGTTGTGGGCTTTAGGTCGGACCCAGTAATAGGAATAGCCAAAGGTTTCAACGCCAGTACCAACTATTGGGTTTTCTTTCCAAAGCTTGACTGCTCCCTGCCAAACTATTTTACGGATGTTAGAGGAAGGAGTAATGTTGGGTATCACCTCGGAGGTGTCTGCAGATTTCACCTCCGAGGTGTCACGGTTATTAACATCAGAAAGGAAAGAAATGTTTAGCTTGTCCTTAATTGAAAAAGGAAGTCCGATAATTACGCTTAAAATAATCGTAATTATTATTGTTAGACCGGTGTTTTTAAGTTTTTTTGTTTTTTCTGGTAGGGACGATCCTAGGATTGTCCCTGCATTAAATATTGTCCAAATTGCAAAGGGGATAACAAAGCCAAGAAAGCCAGACCGGGATTTGGTAAAAAGTAGAGTGGTGTAGAAGATGGAAAATAGAAGATAGAATATTGGGCCAGGAGAAACTCCTCGGATGGTGTTGCTTGACGACTCCTCCGAGGTGTTTCGGGTAAGTGTCAAAAATATTAGAATGTTTAAGTAGGCGGCGAGCCAATTGGGTTGGCCGAGGGTAGAAAAAATTCTCCTTTGAACGTCTTGGACCCAATAATCTTTGTCAATGCCAAAATGTTGGGCAATGCCGTAGAGTGAAACTAGAATGCCGCTGGCCAAAGAAAGGTTAATTAATTTTCGGGCTTGGGCCTTATTCAAATTGGCAACCAAGCTCCAATAAAGAATCAGGTAACAAATTATTGACAAAAGACCGCCGTTAAACCTTGAATAATAACCAAATATGCTGGTATGAGGGTCGATTGAAAGAATGGTGGAAATTATTTGACTGACTAGAAAAAGAATTAAAGGGATATCCCAAAATGTCCTTCTAAAGATAACCTTTTTATGCAGAGTCATTTTGATTATCCAAATACTTCCAATAACAATCGTAAAAAAGTAAACTAGAATCATTTTGTTAAACTCGAAGAGTTCAAAATTCCAAGGGGTAAAAACCAGGGGTACAAAGAAAACTAGGGCAGCGTAAGACCAGAAAAGTAGTTTGTTCAAATTTCTCATCTGAATATATACTATAATATCATTAGGTTACGCAAATCGGTTATGGTGACGATGCTCGTATAGTTAAACGTTACTCGGTTACGTTACCGTATACCGAAACGAGCTTCTTAACCGTAACCGTAACCGAATATAAAATGCTCAATGACCTGCGTTTAAGACTAGCAATTGATTTAGGGACCTCCAATACTGTTGTTGGCGTGTATGGTAAGGGAATTATTGTTAATGAACCAACCTTAATTGCCCGCAGGGTGAAAAAATTGGGTAAGCCGGGGGAAATTATTGGTTATGGGACGAGAGCCAAACAGATGCTTGGTAAGGAGCCTCGGCAGATGGAGGTTGTTCAACTTCTTAGTCAGGGGGCAATTGCTGACTTTGATGCTACGGTTGAGTATTTTAAGCATATTTTAAATTTAGTTAATGAACTGCCATCACGGATTCCACGTTTTTTAAAGCCGGAGGCTGTTATTGGAGTTCCGACTGGAATAACAGAGGTAGAAAAAAGAGCGGTAAGCTCAGTGGCAATGAAAGCCGGTATTGGCCGAGTATATTTGGTAGAAGAACCATTGGCGGTAGCCGTGGGTTCAGGCCTGATAGTTGACCAACCGGCAGGTAATTTAATTATTGACCTTGGTGGTGGGGTAACAGAATTGGCGGTTGTTTCTTTGGGCGGAATTGTTTTGAATCGATGTTTGAAAGTAGCTGGCAAGCAGATGGATGAAACCCTGGTTAATTTTTTAAGGGTTAAGTATGGGGTACTGATTGGATTAGCTACAGCAGAAAGAATAAAGGTTGAACTGGGCAGTGTTCTTAGTCAAAACGGCGATGGTAATAAGACGATGGAAATAAAAGGGAGGAATTTGGAAAATGGTTTGCCTAAATTGATTGTTGTTGAGAAGGAAGAAGTAAGGGAAGCATTATCACCGGTTGTTCAGGAAATAATATTGGCTTTAAATGAGCTTCTTGAAGAGACACCCCCGGAGCTTACCGCCGATATTGCCCGACGGGGAATTGTTCTTAGCGGTGGGGGCTCTCAATTGGAAGGTTTAGAGGAATTAATCGAGCGAGAGACAAAAATGCCGGTTTGGAAGACTAAGGATCCGATAACCAGTGTGGCAGATGGAGGCTTGAAGCTGCTGGATAAGCGTAAGGAGTTAAATGATTTAAAATTAAGCCTAGCTAAATGAAAAAGGTTATAAGCATAGTGGCTATTAGTCTATTTATTTTGGGGTTAAACTATTTTGGCTTGCTTAATTGGCTTAAAGGTGGTTTTAGTCGAATCATGGGGTGGAAAAGTAGGATTTATTCTGGCTTGATTACAGAAGATGAAGAAACGGTAAAAAATCAACTTGGTGAATGCCAGGCCGATTTGATTGAACTTGAGGAGGAGAATAAAGAATCGCGACGGCTTTTAGGTACGAAAACTAAGCCGGAAACAAAGTTCGAGTTAGCCAAGATCTCCTCAGTTGGAAATGAACAAGCGGTTGTTTATGTTGAGAATCCCGGCGAAATTAAGGAGCCCGCCGCTGTTGTTTCCGGCCCGTACTTGGTTGGTCGGGTTGATCAGGTTGTAGGCAAGACCGCGAAGATCGAGCTGTTAATTTCACCTAAAACACGACTGCCGGTAAAAATCTGGCCTAATCAAACAAGTGAAGTTGAGTCGGGTTCAACTGGAGAGGGGATTTTAGTTAGCGATGGGCAAAATTTTTATGTTAATGAGATACTTGACAGCCAAGAGGTGAAAGAAGGTTATTGGGTTGGGGCAGTAATTGAGAGCGGAGATTTATTTTGGGTTGGCAAAATTGAAGAGGTTTTTCCTTCTGAAGACAAAATATTTCAACAAGCAAAGGTAAGTTGGGCAGTCGATCTGACCGAAATTATTACAGTAGCAATAATAAAATGAATTTTCTACGCTGGTTGTTAATTGCAGTTTTTGGAGTTTTTCTAACCCGAACAGTGGACTTAATGCTTGTTCGTGGAGCTTATTATCGGGATTTGGCCGATAACAACCGAGTTAGAAGAATAACTATACCTGCGGCTAGGGGAAGAATACTTACTGCCGATGGGCAAGAATTAGCGCAAAATAACGTCGTTTACTATGACCTCAGTGGTGAAGAAATTTCAAGGGATATAGCTTTAGAGCATGAAGCGAAAGGGCGAAGTATTGTTCGAGAATGGGTTCGCGAATATCCGTTTGGAGAGATGACCGCACATTTGACCGGGTATTTGGGGGAGGCTAATCGAGAAGAGGTAAACCAAGAACGCTCAATGTTTGGATCCAAGGTTGGCCGAGCGGGGTTAGAAGAATTTTATGATAAATATTTAAGAGGCAAGAACGGGCAAAAAATTATCGAGGTTGGAGTTGATGAAGCAACGATTAGGGAACTGGGTAAAAGTGAGCCAGAACCGGGAGAAGATTTAGTTGTTAATATTGATCTCAAATGGCAGGAGGCAGTTTGGCAGGCGTTGAAAGGTAAAAAAGGTGCAGTGGTTGTTTTAAATCCGGAAGATGGTGGTATCTTAGGTTTAGCTTCTTATCCCTCCTTTGATCCGAATTACTTTACGATTAATCGTGATGAGGATGAAATAACGACTGCACTTAATAATGACCAACTGCCAATGCTCAATCGGGCAGTTGGTGGGGCCTATCCTCCGGGGTCTACTTTTAAAATGATAACAGCGGTTGCTGGTTTGGAAGAGGGGGAAATTGACGAAAATAAGTTGGTTGAGGATACTGGTGTTTTGCGGGTTGGAGAATGGACTTACGCTAATTGGTATTGGACGGATTATGGACGTACTGATGGAATGGTTAATTTGGTAAAGGCTATACAGCGGTCAAACGATATTTATTTCTATAAAGTTGGGGAGTGGGTTGGGGTTGAAGATTTAATGACTTGGGCGGATACCTTTGGTTGGGGAGACAAAACAGGTATAGATTTGCCCGGAGAAACCGCTGGATTGCTTCCTAATCCGGATTGGAAAGAAAAAAACAAGGGTGAGCCTTGGTTTTTAGGTAATACTTACCATGTGGCTATTGGCCAAGGTGATTTGACGGCAACTCCTCTTCAGGTGGCTATGGAGACAGCGGTAATTGCTAACGGCGGAAAGTTGTGTAAACCGCATTTATCTCTTGGGCCGTCAACCTCTGAGGTTAATTCTTGCCAATTGCTTGATATTTCCAGAGAGAATATTAATTTAATTAAGCGGGGAATGGTTGCTGCTTGCTCTGCGGAGGGGACAGCCTTTCCATTTTTTGAAATGAACGAAGACTTGCCTCGCAACGGGCGGGTTGCTTGTAAAACTGGAACAGCTGAAATTGGGGCTAATATTGAGGATACCCACGCTTGGTTTACCATGTTTTACGATAGTAACTCCTCCGAGGTGTTGCGAAGTAATTCCTCGGATGGTGTTACGGAGGGCAATGTAGTTATAACCGTGCTTCTTGAACGGGGTGGTTCCGGTTCCTACGATGCAGCTCCGGTAGCCAAAGAAATCATTGAACGCTACGAAGGCACATATGAAGAAAAAACAGCTTCCCCAACCCCATTAGTTCCATCAGAGTAACAGATTCATGCCATCTACCCTTGGTGGTATCTGGTTAGCCTATGTCAGGTCAAACCTAGGTAGAAAATATGATGCATCGATACATCGATGTATCGTAAACGCAGGTTAGCTAATTGAATTTAAGGATAAATTTATTGACAAATATATTGACAAGTTTGTTGTTAGTGTTTATAATTTGCCATGAAGTTACAGCAATTTGACCCAAGAGTGGTTTCCATAACTGATTTAAGAAGGGATATTGATGCTTTAGAGGATGTTTTAAAGACTGAGGAGGAAGCTTGGGTAACACGGAACCAGAAGGTAATGTTTGTTGCCTTGAAGCCCGAAAAATATAAAAGAATGGTTGGAAAGAAAGCCAAAAAAGACCAAGCTGTAAGCATGGTTTCAGAGGTTAGAGATAAGTATGGAAAAGATAAAAAAGTGAGTGTTTCAGATTATGTGGTTGAGATGAGAGAAGAAAGGAAAAGAAAGTGGGAGAAAAAGTAGTTCTTGATACTTCGGTTATTGTCAAATGGTTTGTTGAAGAATCTGGTTCTGGTCAAGCAAATCAAATCCTTAATTTGTATCAGAAAAATAAAGTGGGCATTGTCGTTCCGGAGATTGTTTGTTTGGAGTTAATTAATGCTTTGAAGTTTGGAGCGGGTTTTGACGAGAACGGATTAAAAGAAGCTTTAACTGCCTTTGTAAATTTAGATTTGGAAATGGTGCCTCTGTTTGAATCTTATTTTAATGAGTTGATAAATATTATGAGCGATTTCCGAATTGCCGCCTACGACGCATATTTTATTGTTACAGCCAAATCAAAACAAATTGACTTAATTACTGCAGATAAAAAACATCATTTAAAAGAAATATATTCTCAGATTAAATATCTGGATGAAATTAGCTTTTGATCACCATTCATCGATTCATCAATGAATCGGTGGTGTCCCGAATTTTCTGAGCTTTTCGAGCTGTTGGGTTCTCTGTTATAATATCTCCATGCGATATTCGGACTTATTTGGGAGAAGTCAAAAGACTGTTCCGTCTGATGCTCAGGTTTCCAGTCACAAGTATCTTTATCAAGCCGGATTTATCCGACGGTTTACTACCGGCAGGTGGGCTTATTTACCGTTAGGAATGAAGGTTTGGGAGAAAATATACCAGATAATTGACGAAGAAATGAAGAATATTGGCTGTCAGAAATTGGAAGTACCGGTTCTTCATTCACTCGATATTTGGAATAAAACTGACCGGGTTGAAATTTTTGGCGACGAAATGTTGGTTGTTGATGACCACTATGGAACAACCTTTACCCTTGGAGCAACAGCGGAAGTAATGATGGTTGAGTTAGTTAAGATGTTTCAGCCGTCATATCGGGATTTGCCAATTGATATTTATCAATTCTCTAAAAAGTTTCGGGATGACAAGCGACCGCGTGGGGCCTTACTTCGGGTTCGGGAATTTATGATGAAGGATGCTTATACCTTTGCCGCTGACCAGGAGCAGTTCCAACAGTCTTACGACTTGTTCTACCAAGCTTACTTAAGGATTGCCAAGGAAATGGATTTAGACGTTCAACCGGTGTTGGCGGATTCCGGAGCTATTGGGGGGGCAGTTTCTCATGAATTTATGGTTGAAAGCAATCACGGTGATAATACCTATTTAGTTTGTGATGGCTGTGATTATGCTGCTAATCAGGAACGAGCAGAATTTACTCGGGATGAAAAGAATCCAGATGAGGAAGTCAAGGAGTTTGAAATAATTGACCAGCCGGAATGGGTATTGACAATGGAGGACAATATTAAGCATTACGGCGAGCCGGAGTGGCGATATTTGAAGAACGTTGTTTATCGGGGCAGTGACGGAAAGTTGTATATTGCTTCCATTCGCGGCGACCAAGACGTAAACGAAACGAAATTAGCTAACTATTTAGGGATTAGTTCGGTTGAACCGGCGACCGAAAAGGATTTGGAAGAATTGGGGACTAAGCACGGGTATGTTCATTCTTGGGGAGAAGAGGGGGCTATTTATGTTGGTGATATTGGTTTAACTAAGGTTAAGAATTTTATTGGTGGTCAAAAAGAGGAAAAAACAGATTCGATAAATGTAAATTACGGCCGAGATTTTGAATATGAACATCTAGCGGATATTGTTAATGCTCAGGAAGGGAACATCTGCCCGGAATGTGAACAAGGTCAATTGAGGGAAAAGCAGGGCTATGAGTGGGGCCATGTCTTTAATATTGGGCATGTCTATTCTCAGCCTCAAAACTGTACTTACACCAATAAGGATGGGGAAGATAAGCTACTTTGGATGGGGTCATACGGCATTGGGCTTGGACGGTGTATGGCCCTGATTGTTGAAACCCATCACGACGAAAATGGAATTATCTGGCCAGAGGTTGTTGCCCCGTTTAAGTATCATTTGGTTGGTTTGGATTTACATGATGAAGCAGTCAAGGAGTTTGCCGAAAAAGCTTATCAAACCCTGATTAACAGTGGAGAAGAGGTGCTTTTTGATGACCGGCTGGAAATTTCCCCGGGTGAGAAATTTGCCGACGCGGATTTAATCGGCTGTCCCTATCGGCTGGTGGTCAGTTCTAAAACGGTAAAAGAAGATAAAGTTGAAATCAAAAAAAGGGCGGAAAAGGAAACAAAACTAGTGGAGTTGAAAAGCTTGCTTTAAACTCTTGACAAAAAACAATTTAATCTTATAATAATAAATATGGTTGAAGATTTAGTCCCGACGCAATTTGGCAGACTTCCGAGATCTGTTGTTGAAAAGGCAACGAAAGATGGTTTTAGGGATGTCCAGGTTTTAGCCGAGTACAGCAGGAAACAATCCAAACTTCAGGGTCGTGGTATTTTGAATCAAGGTAGAAATTGGGAAATTAATCGTAAGACAGAGCTACAAGCCTGTAGACGTCTAAGACGGCAGGGAAAGTAGTCTTTTGAAAGGAGGTGAACAGAATGTATACCAAAGAGGATATTAGTAAGGCTAAACAGCGTGCTGAATTAGAAAAAAAACGAGTTGAAGAATCAGATAGTTTATCAAATGACGGTGTTCTTACCAGAAAAGAAGCGAGAGAATTACAAAATTCGGAGTTTGGGACGATTTCACGTCCCAGAGCTAGAGGTAGAATAAGCCAGGGCGGTTATGTAAGAGGCAGTGGTCGACATAGCCACGGAGGAAAGCGTATTACGGGGGGTTAATTTAGATGTGTGAACCAAGTAATCATTGCTATGAATGTGAATATCGGTTTGCCTGTTTACAGCTAGATGCTGCGGGTTTCGAAGTGCCCGAAGCTAGAATTCGAAGGCAGGAATTGAGATCAAATAAGCCGCGGTATCGAGCAGAGAGGGAAATCGAGAAAAATTTAGGTAAAGGTAAGGATGATGGATTGGTTTGCTTGAATTAGATAAAAATCCTCTTTTAGTTGAAGGCTTCTTGCTTGTATGATAAAATATAGGACATTAAACGTTTTAATATAATAATGAAAAAAGAGGAATACATTGCTTTTAGCCACCTCAGTTTTGAGACAAAAATGGAAAAAATAAACAGCGGTGAGGTGGATAGGGGTGAATTAAGGGAGCAAGCAAGAGAAATGAATGAGAGGGAGCTGCCTGGGTTTTTAGTTACCCGTGAAACCGGAGAAGCCATGGAAGGAAATCATGATTTTTATTTGTCCGGTGAAACAACTGATGAGGGAAAAGAACTTTTTCGGGCGGTACCTAGAGGTAAATCGACAGAAGCAGAGATAAGGATGCCTGTCGGACTTTTTGGCCGACCTTGGTGGGTTTAAAGGTTATTTTGGCTTTTTCCAAGAGGACCAGTCACACTCCGGCCATCTTGAACAAGAATAAAATTTTGCTCCCTTTTTAGTTTGTTTAATGATTGCATCAGCATTACATTTTGGGCATTCAAATCCGGCTTTTTCATTATAGTCGTCGGTGTATTTGCATTCTGGAAAACGGTTGCAGGCGAGAAATTTGCCGTATTTGCCAACTCGGATAACTAGTTCGCCTTTCTCGCATTTTGGACATTTTTTACCGGTTTTTTCCACCGGCATTTTAACACGCTCAGCCTTTTCCTCAACTTCATCAACTTTTTCGTCAAATGGGCCCCAAAAATCAGAAAGTACTGGCTGCCAGTCTTTTTCTCCTGCGGCAACATCGTCGAGGGAATTTTCCATATCAGCAGTAAACTCTAAGCTCATAATGTCTTCAAAATGCTTAACCAGGAAATCATTGGTAACGGTTCCAATAACTGTTGGTTTGAACTGCCTTTTTTCCTTATCAACATAATTTCTAGATCTTATTGTTGAAATAATCGGAGCATAGGTTGACGGTCGTCCGATATCGTGGCTTTCCAATTCGGCGATTAAACTTGCCTCGGAGTAGCGGGCGGGCGGACGAGTTTCATGCTCGGTTATCCCGAAAATATCAGTAGTGATTGTTTGTCCTTCCTCCAGCTGAGGAAGAAGGTTTTCAGAAAGCCTAACTGGATAAACTTTGGTAAAACCGTCAAACTTAACTTGACTACCTCTGACCCGAAAAAGATAATTACCGTTTTTTAAATCAATTCGGGTTTTGGCCAGTCGAGCCGGAGCCATTTGACAAGAAATTGTTCGTTTCCAAATGAGGTCATAAAGCTTTTTTTCCTTATCATTTAATTTCGAATTTCGTGCTTCGGATTTCGTGTTTACATCTGTAGGTCTTATCGCTTCATGGGCCTCCTGAGCAACTTTAGATTTGGTTTTATAGTATTTAGGTTTTTCAGGCAGGTATTTGTCACCGTATTTGTCCTTAATTACCTGGCGGGATTTGGAAATTGCTTCTTTGCTTAGGTTAGTTGAGTCTGTTCGGTGGTAGGTAATTAAGCCGTTTTCAAAAAGGGATTGGGCAATGCTCATCGTATATTTTGCCGACCAGTGGAATTTGTAAGCGGCATCTTGAGTGAGGGTGGAGGTGGTATAGGGAGCAAAAGGATGTTTAAGTTTGTCTTTTTTAGTAATTTTGCTGATTTTGAATTCAGGGGCAAGGTCGGCGATAACTTTCTCGGCTTTTTTTAAGGTGTCGTGAACGGTTTTGGTTGATGTGTGAGTGCCAGCGAAGAGGTCAGTTTTGTCCCGAACAGATACGCTGTCGCCGTCAACTTTAACTAAACGGGCAACAAATTCATTGTCAAAACTCCCCCAAATTTTATAAAAGTTTTCTTCTTTAAATTTTTCAATTTCTCTTTCCCTTTCCACGATTAAACGAACAGCAACTGACTGTACCCGGCCGGCAGACAACCCTCGTCGGATTTTTTTCCATAAAAGTGGGGAAAGAGTGTATCCAACCAGACGATCAAGTACTCGCCTGGCTTGTTGAGCGTCAACCAGGTCCATATCGATTTGGCTTGGTTTCTCCATAGCTGTTTTAATGGCGCTTTTGGTGATTTCATGGAAAGTTACTCGTTTAAAGTCAGAATCTTTAAGCTTGAGCTTGTCAGTTTCCTCTAAAATTATTTTTGTGTGATAGGCAATTGCTTCTCCCTCTCGGTCCGGGTCGGGAGCTAGATAAATTTCTTCGGCTTTTTCTGCTGCTTTTTTTAACTTTGAAGTGTATTTAGTTTTCTTTTTAGCAATGGTGTAGTTGGGTTCAAACTTATACCCGCCATTTTTCTTGGTAACCTCCATCCCAAATTTACTTTTTGGTAAATCACGAAGATGGCCCATTGTCGCAACAATGTCAAAGTCCTTGCCGACGTACCGGCCGATTGTTCGCGCTTTAGTGGGTGATTCAACAATGATCAGTTTTTTTGACATAGTCGCTATTATAACACCTTACAATTCTTCTAAGATGTCGTCAACATCATAAATCAATTTCGCGCCGTTTTTAATTAACCAGGCTGTACCTTCCGAAGTAGGGGAGGTTATTGGGCCGGGAACAGCGAAAACCTCTTTGCCCTGTTCGGCTGCGTGCCGAGCGGTATTCAGCGTTCCTGAGCGGCGAGTGGCCTCAATAACAATAACGCCGTCAGATAGTCCGGAGATTATCCTGTTCCTCGACAAGAAATTGTTACCCTTTGGCTTGGTGCCGAGAGGAAACTCCGAAACAACGACTTGAATTTGACCAAAAAGCTGTTTATTTTCAGGTGGATAAATGACGTCTAAGCCGCTTCCTAGAACGGCGATTGTTAGACCATTATTTCCCAAAGCTAATTGATGGGCAAGGCTGTCAATACCCCGGGCCATACCAGAGATAATGACAAAGCCGAGCTTTACTAACTGCGGTATTAGCTTTTTAGCTGCTTTCTTACCGTATGGTGATGGTTTGCGACTGCCAACAACGGCCAGTGCTGGTCGATTGAATAAGTCTAGCTTGTTTCCTTTAAGCCAGAGCCTTGGTGGCGGATTGGGAATGAACTGTAGCCGATAGGGATATTTTTTCTCAAGCGGAGTAAGAGTAGTGAATTTATTTCTTCCAGCCACTAATTATCACTATACACTATCTGCAATTTCTCCCCCTAAACACTACGATCGTAGCTTTTAGTGGGGGGAATTAGGATGGAGATAGTTGTTGCAATTAGTAAACCAAAGCCGAGGAATTGGAGAAGTTGGGGCCAGAATACCAGATATATTGGGGTTAGGTGTTCGTGACTAGTGGTTAGTGGGGAAATATCCCACCCGTTGGCCCAGTTGTTGATTAGAACATGGTCTTTGAGAATTTTCGGCCGCCAGCCGTCAAAATAAACTGCCAGCCAACCGGGGTTATAGGAATAATTTAAGCGAAGGTAATCTTCGCTGTTCATATCTTCGGAATTAATCTTAAAAACTCCCGTAACTTTTGGTTGTGTATCAATGCCGATTTGCTGATTTTTAAAACTATCTAGATTGTTTTTGGAATAATATGTTTTGTTCAAGTATTGGTCAGGGATGGGTAAAACAACAACGTTTTTCAGCCAATTAACTGTTTTTTCCCCACCTTGTGAAATATTGTTCAACTCCAAATTGTAACCTTGCATCAAGTCCGTGGATGGGGCGAAAAACCAGGAGTAACTAAATTTTTCAGTTGGATAAATTTCATCTTCAATTGAACATTGGCCAGTATATAAGTTTTTTAAACAGATTCTTAAGGGTAGGCCGCTGACAAATTTTGATTCGATTCCGATTAAGTAACCAGCTTGATGGGAAAGATTAGGGAGGAATATAGGCAAGCTGGTAGTTTCTTTGGAATTAGAAATTCTTAATCCTGCAGGTGAGTAGAGAGTATTTTTATTATCACCAAAAAAACTATTCAATATTTGTTGATTGTATTTTTCAGCTGGCAGATTTGATAACTTAATAGTTTCTGGTTGGTTGTAATTTAAATTACCAAAAATATTAATATTTTCTTGGTTGATAGAGTTAGAATTATTTTGAAAATATACCCAGCCAAGCTCTTTGTTTTTAATTTCCTTGGAAAGGTCAAGATTAAAAATTCGGTTATTAATTTGGAGGTTATATTTCTGATTGGTGTTATCAGGCAAGTCGATTTTATATGTTTTTTTAATATTGTCTTTGAGGTGATCAGGTAAACTGAAATTAATATTAACAATTAGGCTAGTATCTTCTTTAGTGATGAAACACAAACCCGGAATTTTGATATTGTTTAGTTCTGGTAGATTTGGACGCTGATTGTCTATTGCCTTTAATTCAATTTGCCAATTATCTTTTACTTGTCTTAAGCCAATTTTATTTATATTTACCTTCCCGTTTTCATCAATAAAATTTCGGAAGGGATAATAAACTTGATTATTATCTTTAGTTAAATAACTGCCAAATTTTGAATAGGCAGAATCTTGATAGCCCCACAGATATTGTGGCCCAACTGCAGGTAATTGCTGGTGTGTGGATACTAGGGGTGTGTCAAAATTCGTTTTGTAGAGTCGAATTGTTCCATGTTTTACCTGAAAATCTAAATAACCGCTTTCGATTAGATTATTGATCAGTCTATCAATCTCATTTTGAAAGGTAATTTGAGTAATGTTTTTGGGTTGAGTTGTAGTTAAACTGCTGTCCCAAACAAGGTATTTAATATTGTATTTTTCTAATTTACTAGAAAATTTTTCCGGTTGGTTAGAATATATGCTGAAGTAAAACTCGTTGTAGTTTTGGGCATTAGCCGTTTCCCAACGGTCAAAATCTCGGTCCAGAATCGGCTGTTTCATTCCAAACCAGATAAACCCAGCACCTTGATAACCCCAATCGTAATATTGCCATCCGGTTGATTGGTGAATTGGCAGGGTTAAGACCCGGCCGTTTTCTTCCTTGTTCATGTAATCCCAAAACTGGAAATAATAGTCGGGAATTTTTACTTTCATTTTTTTAGAAATTAGGTTACCTTGAAATGCTGGAAAGGAGTAGAAAATTAACCCAAGAGTTAACCCGATAATTATGATGAGACGTTTTTTTTCAGTAATTATGGTGAATAATAATTTCAGGATAAAGGCGAAGAATATGGTTAGACCAAATTGATAGCTTATCGAAACTTTGGTGTATATAAAACGTAAAATTTCTTTTAAGGTTGAAAAATTAAGTAAAAATTCAAAAAAATAATTAAATGGGGGAACGCGATTAGCTAATAAAATGAAGGGAATTACCAGAAATGGTGACAGCGAAATTAGAAGCTTGTCTTTTTCTTTAATTGCCAAGGTCAGACCTGCGATTGAGCAACTAAAAAGGAAGTAACCGAAAATTAATATGTCAAAATTGGAAAAGTGATTTCGCCACTCCGGCATAAGTTTAGTTCCTTTCCATTGTTCAAAATCAAAAGCACCCCAGTTAAAATAAAATCCGTGATTCAAGGGCACAGACTTTAAGTTTCCGGTTTCACGATTACGGAGCAGAAATTCTTTTGAATGTAGGCGATTTAGACGGTATATTTGAGGGTTTTTGGTTGAGGTCATGACATAATAGATGTTGGGTAGAAGCCAGAAAGAATTAACGGCTAACATTATGATTATTAAGACAAAGTTATTTTTTAAATTTGTTTTTTCCAGAAGGTAGTAAAAAAATAAAAATAGTAAAAAGAGACCGAAGAGGGGATACCAAAGGTGAGCGGCATAGGTCTGGGGAGTGGCTAGTAAATTGAATAAGGCGAATAAGCCAAGATGTTTTTTATTTGGATTCCGTAAAAACTTAATTGAGAATAAGATGATTAAGGGAAGAAAGGCATACTGAGTTGGAAACATTTCGAAGGGAACATAGAATTGCTGGACTGTTCCCGGATTTAGAAGGTAGAAAAATCCGGCGAGGAAAGCAATAGCATCTGCGAAGTTACTCCTCCGAGGTGTTAGCGTGACTGACTCCTCGGATGGTGTGACAAACAGGAGTTTTACTAAATAATACATTCCTATTGGCCCGATAATTAAGCATAAAAATACGTATAGATAACGAAGCGTATTTAGAGGAAAGAAAAAGTGTAATCCCCAAAGAATAATAACCCGGGGTAAGTCGGCCATGTGGGAATGAGCTGCAACTGCACCCAGGCCCTGATTTTCACGCCAGACACCGTTAATTAATCTCTGAAAATTGATTTTAAAGTTAAATTCTGGATGAAGGGTATCCCAGCCGGTAAGATATGTTCCTGGCTTGTAAGTGGCAAAGGCAATAAGCAAAGCTGTTAAAACAAGTAACCCAGGGAGAGAGTAATTTGACATTTTTTTTAAAACTCGCTTCATTTTCTTGTATACTTGAGTATAGCTTATTATAAACAATGAAAAGAAAAGCAATAATTAAATATGGATTAGTTGGCTTGATTATCTTTCATCTGATTGCCAATATTTTCTGGCTGTCAATCGACAGTACTCCACCGGCCTGGGATCACGCTGCCCACATCCGCTCGAGCGTCACCGCCGGCCGTTGGCTGACCGGCGTCGAAAAAATTAATTTTTCAAAATTAATTGATAAGTTTGGGGCTTACCCGCCGTTGATTTATTTTATTACCGGAATTTTTGGGGTAATTTTTAATTATCACTTGGATTTTATTTCGTTTGTTAACACAATATTTTTTGCTTTGGGAATATTTGGAATATATAAGTTAAGTTTGGAGTTTTTTAAAAGAGATTTTGCACTTTTAGCGGCGGTTGTTTTTTCATTTACACCGGTGATATATGATATTTCGAGAGGACTGCTTTTGGATTTGCCGTTGACAATAATTGTTATTTGGGGCTTGTGGTTTTGGATAAAATCCGATTTCTTAAAAGAGTCAAAATTATCTTTGGGCTGGTGGTTGATGGTTGCTTTGGCTTCGTTAACCAAACTAAACGGTCCGATTTATTTTTTCCCGATGGGGATAATATCTTTATTTTATTTGATTAGAAATAATGATTTGAAGTGTTTAAAAAATTTATTTATTGGCGGTTTTCTTTGGTTGCTGTCGGTTGGCTGGTGGTGGTTGGTTAACTGGGGAAATATATATTACAACATCGCTGTGGTTAATATCCAAGGAGAGCCATTAACCGACCCGATGAACTTACTTAATTGGCAAACTTGGATTCATTATCTAAGATTATTTGTTCAGCACCAATTCCAGCCGATTCCGGCACTTATTTTTCTTGGCTTATTGGGAATTTGGTTGACCCGGAGCAAGAATAAAAATGAAAAAAGTTTAACCTGGTGGCTGGCTGCCGGTTATATAATTTTTACAATTGTCAGCAATAAGGATTTTCGTTACACGATGCCGCTTTTGGCGGCAGTGGCGGTAATAACTGCTGGTGAAATTGGCCGGTTGAAGAAAAAATGGTCAGAACTGGTTACCCTGTTGTTATTTGGGTTTTGGGGAGTAATTTTTATTAACAATAGTTATAATTGGCCGATCGCTGGGGACTGGGTTTTGTCGAGCAAAACTTTTTTGATCGGCGATGTGGAATGGCTCGGTTTAGACGATTATCCAGTCCGTCCGGCAAAAAATAAGCCGTGGCCAAATGAGAGACTTGTGAGAAAACTTTATGACCTCGGAATAAATAAGGGATATCAGGAGTGTTTAATGGTTGTCAACTGGGAAGAGATAAATGACAATAATCTTTTGCTGTCCCGTGATTTGTATTCAATTAATGGAAAAGATTATTTTAATATTCGCTCAACCGGTCTGGTTGATGATTTTAGTGACGAAAAAGAGATAAAAAGGTATTTAAAAGAATTTAATCTGATAGTTGTTCCCGAACAGGGAGTTAACCCGGGGCCGTTTTACATAAAAAACCTGACGCCGCTGTTGCAGTTAACCGACTGGGTTTGGACCCATCCGGATGAGTGGGAAAAGGAAATGGAATTTCCCACGCCAAGAGCGACGCCGATATACTTATTCCGCCGCATCTAAAACAATGCCTTTGTCAAGCAGGCACTGTCTGTAGATGTGCTTTTGAGGCTCCCGGATGGTTATCCGCCGGCCGTTTTCATCATATTCGGCCTGGTATATTGATTGAGCGGCGCAGCCGTCAATCGCCTCGTTTCGAACCTTGGTTTGGTAAATAGTCAAAAACTGCCAGCCAAGAATAGCAACTACTCCGGCCAGAACCAGGTATTTGACTATCTCTGTTGCTTTGTTCATATTTTTTTGTTTTAATTAATAACTTGTTAAATTGTTGTAGTAATTTGCTTGTTCGTCGTTCGGTGTGTTTTTCTTGTTTTTGTGTTTGGTGTCTTTGTCTGTCTGGGTCGAGCGGCCAGGAACCGCGATTTTCTGTCAGTTCCTGGCCTCTCGTCTATTCGCCGCCGAGCCTAGTCAATGGGCTCAGTGTGGTCCGTGACCTCAGTTTTCTCGTCAGTCACGACAACGCAGTGGACATAGTCACACCCATTGCCGCAACCGCTTCGAAATTCGCGGTTAACCATGTAGGTCACGTCCTCGGTCACGACACATCCGGCCCCGAAGGGCGCCTCGACTTTCACCGCGGAGGAGGACTTGTTGATGAACACAGTCCCCTCAATTCGATCGTCGGTGTTGTATTCGATGGTGTCGTTAACGATGATGTCCCCGGCGATGCTGTGCCCGGGTTCGACCATCCGAACTTCGCCTTTCGCCATCTCTTGACAGGCTTCAGGCTGCGTTGAGGTTTCCGGTTCCCCCGTCGGTTCCGGTTTGGCCGGCTCCTCGGTTGGTTCCGGTTTGGTCGGGGCCTCGGGGGCCTCGACCTGCACAACGACTTGTTGCTGTTGGCTGACGTTTACATCCCCACTTGGTGGGTGGTCCACGTATCTAACGGGGACTCCACCGCATCCTGTGAGTGTGATTGCGGTTAGGACCGCGATCACGAGAACGGATATCCTGCGCATCTTACTACCTCCTTCCCCGAAGGGAAATGTGTGTTCGCGCGAAAACACATTTTTTTTGGCTCAATGAGCCATACGTGGCTGAAAACTAGATACTAATTCTCAACCATGTATGGCCCAAAAGAGCCTTTGAGTGTCTGCGCTAATACAAACAAAAAAGGCATAATGCGCTACCAAATAACGAATAAGGTTAAAAACCTTATTTTTTTCGAACAAGCAAATTTTCAAAGTGCTTAGTAAGCCCGAGTTAGACTCGGCTCACAAACGTAGATTCGCGAGCGAATCAGGTTTGTTCACTTACTAAACCCGAAATCGAAATGTTAAAGGCTAAAGCTAAAAGCAATTTTTAGATTGCCTTCAACTTACCGACTTTAATTTACATTTATCGTTCAATTACAATATCTACTACCCGAGAATTGCTTAAACGTACCTCTCCGCTTTCAAAACATTCCATGACTCTGCTTTCTTCGCCGTCTTCGATTAATTGAAATGTTTCGCCGGGTTCAATTGCTTGTCTGCCTACCCAACAACGATTTTGGTGTTTAACCAAATCTTCGAGACTAAATCCTAGATCTATTTCTCTCCCTGATCTAGCTATAACGGTAACTGCTCCTAAAGTTATTGCCCCAGCCGTAGCTCCACCGATAATATTTCTAACTAATTTTGATCCTTTTCTTTCTTTGTTCATTTGTATTATTAAAATAAATATTTAATGCTTTATTCAAAACACTGTTAATGTATTAAGTGTTTCACCTTGGAGGAGTGAATTCTCACACCGTCCAAGGAGAAAAATTTTTTAAATTTGGCCGCGGCCGAATTTTCTGAGAATTACACCAGCCAGGCCAATCATTGCCGCAAATCCTGTTCCCATTAGGATTTCGCTGACTCCATTGCCGGCTTCGGGAAGCTCTTCGGGAGCAACAATACAAAAAGAAGTAGTATCTTGGTCATGTTCGCCAGATTCGGCTTTAGCCTCGACCTTATTGATTAGACATAAGGTGCCGTCAACAACGGTTTCGTCTTCAGTATCAACATGGGCTCGGATTTTAAAGGTTTCTTCTTCTCCGGCCTTTAGGTTTTCGATTTCCCAGGTAATTTGATTGTTATCTTGGTCTAATTCGCCAGGATTAAAAACAACGGTTAGATATTGGGGTAGGGTATCGGTTACAGTAATTTTCTTTAGTTCTTTATCTCCGGAATTTTTGACGGTTATTCTAAAGGTGATTAAATCATCATCTTTAAGAACGAGTTGGGAAGTGGGCAGGTTATCCTGCCAACCGTCAATATCAGTTGTCGTAAGTTGTTTGTCTACTATAAGTTGTGAAGTTGGCTCTTCGTCACCGTACATGTACGAAGCTTCAGCTGGGATAGATAACCCAATAGAAAGAGCGACCATAAAGGCTATTCCAGCTACAATTGTAGCTACGCCGATTAGGGCGGTTGCTATACTTATGATGATGGCCTTGCCCGGAATGACATCGTTCATAATAGATGTATTATATTACAGTATTATGGGACTGTCAAGTCGAGCAAGGCGAGATCCTGAGCGTAGTCGAAGGATCCCTCTTTTTCCAGCTCGTTGTCCTTCGGTTAAATATTTATCAGTCAATCATCAATCACCCGCCCGCAACGCCTGATCGGCTAGCGACGGCGGGCGCGGTTAGTAATTAGCCATTAATATATAATAGTATCAATGAAGCAATTCTTTGATCCCAAGTATCAAGGGTCAATTAAGCCGAAGAAGGGGAAAGAGCAGTTGATATTTTATAACCCGGATAAACTGCGAACATTTATTTTTGGCGTTGGCACGGGGGCAGTTATTCTTTGTCTCTTTTATCTGGGGTACCTTTGGCTTCCGCTGGCTAGGGTTACGCTAAATTATCACCTCCAAGGTGTTCGCAGATTTCACCTTGGAGGTGAGATTGGTTTGATGCCGACTTTAACCCCGACTCAAACTCCAACTCCAATGCTGACACCGAAAGTTCCAGATGATTGGCTGGTTCCCAGCGAGGAGTTTTCAATTTACATCCCGAAGTTAGAATCAGGCACAGAGGTTTTTGCCAACGTTAACCCGGCTGATCCGGAGATTTATCAGAAAGTTTTAAAAGAAGGGGTTGCCCATGCCGCCGGAAGCAGTTTGCCGGGAGGAAATAAACCAGTTTACTTGTTTGCCCACTCCACTAACGCCGAGTGGAATGTTGTTCGGTATAATGCTGTTTTCTTTTTGCTGAATAAACTGGAACCGGGGGACTTGTTTCATTTGGTTTATAATAACCAGCCCTTTACTTATCAGGTTTTTGATAAAAAGGTTGTCGGGGCTAAAGACGTAACATACTTGACTGATTATAATCCGGGTAGAGAGGAAGCAATTTTGCAAACTTGCTGGCCGCCAGGAACGATTTTAAAACGTCTTTTAGTGGTTGGCAAAAGGATATAGATTTGGTAAAGTTGGAAACTAGACACTGTAATAATGGATAAGCAAGAAAAAATCTTAATTATTTCTCCAGAAGTTTACCCTCAGGTTAAGGTTGGTGGGTTGGGTATGGTTGTAGCCGGGATAACTAATGAGATTAACAAAAGGCAGGTAGATTTTAAGGTTGTATCCCCGGATAGAAATATTTATCAACCTCTTTGGGTGGAATCATCGAAGCAAGATTACTACCAGTTAGGAAAAAGGGCGGCGGATATTTGTCAAAATGAAGATTGGCAGCCGGATGTCGTTTGGACACATGACTGGGGCGGAGTATGGAGCCTTGAGGGGTACAAGTCGAAAAACCACCTCCAGGGTGACCCGTCCGCGACGCGACGAGGTCGGGAAATTCGCAAACACCTTGGAGGTGAATCACGTTTTATTTGGACGGTTCACAGCCCAATTGGTGATGAATATTCATATAACTACGGGTACGGAGGTTATGGTTACGGCGGCTACGGTTATGGTTGGCAGGAAGAAGGCGATGAACCGATTGACTGGGGTGATTCTTTTTTTGATTTCGCCAGTTTGATAGACGATGGTATTAGCCAGGCGGATGTAGTAGCGACTGTTTCTCAAGGTTACAGCCGGCGGCTTAACCAACACCCATTATTTGGTTCGGCTGAAAGTATTGCCGGTGTTGAGAACGGCTTGGACTTTGACAGCTGGAACCCGGAAAAAGACAGGCTAATTGATTTTCGGTTAAAAGGTTCCTGGTTAGAGTTTAAGTCCCGGAACAAAAAGGCAGTTCAACGAAGATTTAATTTGCCGGCAGTTGATGTTCCAGTATACTGCTTTGTTTCCAGAGTTGTTCCTCAAAAGGGCGTGGACTTGCTTTTAAAGACCTTGCCGGAGTTTATTAGTAAAAATGAGGTTCAATTTGTTTTTGTCGGAAGTGGAAGGAAGAATTTAGAAGATAGAATAATGAAGTTAGAAGAAGAATTTCCAAGAAAAGTTGGAACAAAAATTGAGGCGGATTTTGAATTGCCTCATCAGGTATATGCCGGCAGTGACTTTTTAGTTTTACCTTCAGTAGCCGAGCCGTTTGGTTTGGTTGTTGCTGAGGCCAAAAAATACCGGGTAACTCCAATTGTGCATTTGATTGATGGAATTAAAGACCAGGTGGCTGACGGTCAAAATGGCTTTGGTTTTTATAACTACAGCCGGGTGGAGTTAGAAAAGAAATTAAATCAGAGTTTGTCTTTTTGGCAGTCCGGTGGATTTAAGCAGCAGCTAGATCGGGCCAGACGGGTTTCTTCTTGGCAGAAGTCGGTTGATAATTGGTTGAAGCTGTTCAAAGAGACAGGCTTCGGTTATGGACAGGCATAAACAGTTTTTAATTGAATATTTTGACCTGCCTAAAAATAAAATTAAGCCTCTTTCCGGTGGTTGGAGAAAAAAAAGCTTTTTGGTTGAATTGGAATCGCCAAAGGTAGTTTGCTTCATAAAAAAGGATTTTCCTCTCAAAAAGATTAAAGCGGCGGTTGAGCTGGAAGAAAAGTTTGGCGGACGTAAGTTGACTAATTTAGAAAAGCACGATGATTTTTGGCTGTTAATTTTTTCTTATATACCGGGGAAGATATTTTGGACATGGGATAGAGATCAAGCTTACCAGGTAGGGGAGAAACTAGCTGAGCTTCATCAAGCGGGGGTTGCCCACTTTGACTTAAAACCGGGGAATGTTATTTGGGACGAGAATGGAATTAAGGCGGTAATTGATTTTGAGGAAGCCCTGTATCTGACCAATCAGAATAGGGGGCAAGCTATTTGTAAAATTAAAGATCTGGCTAATACTTTATCTTGGGTTTTGGTTAGCGGCGGGCATAGACAATCTTTTCTCGATGGGTATGTGGCAGATGAAGAAGAGGTTAACTATGATCAAGTCAAACTTGATTATGATAAACTAGAAAAATACCTATTAAAATATTTGACAATGCGGGCCGACGAAGGAAATAAACAAGCGTTTTTACAATTAGCAAAGAAAAAATTAAAGGCTTATCAAGACGGAATTGAGAATAAGATGGTGGCTTCTGAAGATTTGGCTGAACTCCGCCAGAAATATGACGACAAAAAAATTGTTTTTGTTATTGGTGCCTTTGAATTGATTCATCACGGCCATTTTTTATACCTGAAATCAGCCGCTGATCAGGGCGATTTGCTTGTTTTGGGAGTAGCTTCTAACCAGTCACGCCAGCGTTTAAAGGGTAGTCCCTATCCTTTAATTGATGCTAAAACGAGAGCGGAAACGATGGCTCATTTTAGTTTAGTCGATAAAGTGGTTGTTGTTGATGAAGAAGACATTATTGAGGAGTTAAGCCAGCTTAAGCCGGATGTTTTTTACACTGTTCGTAAAGACTGGAAGGACGGAGTTAGGAAGAAAAAAGAAAGAGAGTTGGTAAAGTCTTATGGGGGCAAAATTATCAAGGCTGAATACGAAGGTCCAAAAATGTCTTCGTCACAGCTGATTTTGAATGTTGCTCAAAAGAAAATACGGCACTTATTGAAGTTTTTGGATGAAGATGATTTGCTTCGACCATTATTGAACGGCAGTTTGGATGATTCCCAAGACGAGGAACAATTAGACTTATTTAAATAAAATGGGTAGATTAATTTCTTTTAAAAAACTAGCTGAATTAAAAAAAGAAGCGGAAGGGTTTGGTAAAACAGTAGTTTTTACCAGCGGAAGTTTTGATTTGTTTCACTTGGGTCATGCTCGGTATTTATCGAAAGCGAAAACTTTGGGTGATATTTTGGTGGTTGGTTTGCCGAGTAATGTTTCTGTTCGAATGACCAAGGGAAGGAGCCGACCGATCATTGATGAAAAGGCTAGGGCTAAACTGCTGATGCAGTTAGAAGCAGTTGATTATGTAGTTATTTTCTCGGAGCCGACAATTTTGGAAACACTTAAACAGATTAAGCCGGATGTCTTTTTTACCGTCAATGAGGGTTGGAATAAGGGTTTGGCTCAAAGCCCGGAGGCGAAGTTTTTGGTGAATATTGGAACAAAGATTGTTCGAAGTAAACGCCAGGCCCCGTTCTTGTCGGCTTCGAAAATGATTGACAAAGCGGCTGGGGAGCTGATTCAAAAAAAGTTTTTCGATATTTTGGAAGTCGCTCAGAAAACCCCGATTTTAACAGCAGATTTTGATCCCCATGCCCCAGAAAACCAACTGGCAGCTCGGGAAAAGGGATTTTACGGCAAGGTTTTAGAAGAGGTGGCTAAAAAGGGAAAATGTGTTTTTTGTGATTTGAAGGAAAAATATTTAATTGCTGAACAGGATGAGGTTGTTTTGACAGTTGCCCTTTATCCTTATGAGGACGGCCATTTATTGATTATTCCTCGACGGCATATGGAAACATTAGACGATTTAACTGAAAAGGAAAGAAAGGCTGTTTTTGATTTAGCTAAAAAGGGCAAAGAGTTGTTGAATAAGAATTTGAAGATTGACAACTTCTGGTTTTTGGTTCGGGAGGGGGAGGGGATTAAGGCCGGCAAAACGGTTAATCACTTGCACTTTCATCTTCTGCCTTATGACCCAGAAGTTATTAAGATGGGTGAAACGGAGTTAACAATTAAGCCAGTCGACCTGGCTGAAAAACTAAGGCAGTAAATGAATAAGAAGTTTATGAGACGGGCGGTTGAGGTGGCAATGGATTCCGGCTGTGTCCGGGGGAAGCGGGGATCGGTGATTGTTAAAGATGGAGACATTTTAGTTGAAGCTTACAATACTCCCTATCCGGATAATAATTTTTGCCAAGAGCATGGTTGTTTGCGGGATAAACTCAAGTTGGGTTTGGGCCGGGAATTGGAAAAGTGCCGGGCGGTGCATTCTGAAGCAAAGGCAATTAGTCTTGCTGCTCAAAAAGGGATTAATCTTGACGGTTCGACGTTGTATGTTACCTGTCAGCCCTGTATGAATTGTGCAAAATCAATAATTGCGGCTGGAATAAAAACTGTTTACTATTTGGATAAATATGGGGATCAAACGCCGATCAAACTGCTTGAAAAAATGGGAATTAAATGTCAGCGGGTGCAGTTAGAAGATGATAAGCCGGAGGAAAGACTTCGCGATGCCACGGGACAATAAATGGCCGTTGTATTACCGGGAGCGGATTTGGCAGGGGAATGTTGCCGATGGCTATATTGGAATTGCTACTCTCTGGACGTCGAAAGACACCTTAATCAAATCCCTTTCCTCAGCAATTAAGGAAAAAATTTCCTTAGTCGGACAACTGTACACCAAAAGAGGCTCGGAGTATATTTTTCGTAATATTTGGGCAAACCCTAAAATAAGATATTTGATTATTTGGGGAGAAAATTTAACAGACAGTTACCAACCATTAGTTGACAAAGAAAAAATGAAGGGTTATTTGCCTGAGGAGATTGAAAAAAAGTTTGTTGACAATTTTTTTGACAAAGTAGAGGTTTTGGATTGGCGGAAAAAGTCAAAAGAAGATTTATTGGCCGGAATTGACAAGTTAAAAGGAAAGCCGGCCTTTGCAAAACAAGCTAAGGTTTTTCCGGAAACCAAGCCTAAGGGTGATCAGTTTCCGGCCGAGGAAACAGGTTTTAGGGTAGAGGGTGAGACAATTGGTGAAGCTTGGTTGCAGATGCTTCAGATGATTTTGCGGTTTGGAACCCGGATTCCTCGGATATATATTTACGGTGGTCATGAGAAAATGCTTCATAACTTGATGGTTGTAGTATCTAATGAGGATATTAAAAATCCAAAAATTTGGCCTTTCTTTAACTTTGACAAAGACCATTTAAGACAGTATTTTAAGAATTTCTTTACCCCGGACCGCGGCGATGAAGCCTATACCTATGGTGAGCGTTTGTTTAATTATAAGACCAGCGGGGAGAGCGTTGATCAGATTAGCGAGATGACTAAAAAAATGAAGCGGTTTCCATATGACAAGGGCGCGATAGCTACTTTATGGCAGCCAGAAATTGACAACTTCCCAATTCGGGACCCTTGGCGGACACCTTGTTTAACTTTAGTTCAGGGTTTTTGTTTTAACGACAATTTTCATCTCACTGCTTATTTTCGGTCTAATGATATGTTTGCTGCTTGGCCTCAAAATGCTTTTGCCTTAAGAAAATTACAAGCCGAAATTTCTGGCAGGATTAATAAAAATATTGGTAATCTAACAACTATTTCGCACACAGCTTTTATTGATGATGGCGATTTAGTTAGAGCGGAAAAGATTATTGAGGACAATAGGCGGATGTTTTGTCAGGCGGACCCACGGGGAAGCTTAGTTGTTGAAGTAAGCGACAAAGATATTGTTATTAAGCATTTGAGCCCGGAGTCAAAGGTTTTGGCGGAGTATAAGGTTGATGGGAGTCAGCCAAAAGCGGCAATGAAAATGGCCCAAACTTTACTGGAACATCGAGTTATTTCCAAGGTGGGTCATGCTTTGGATATCGGTGAACAGCTAGGTCGGGCGGAAGATGCAATTAAACTAGGAAAGAAGTTTGAGCAGGATAAAATGCTAAAATAGGTTATGAAGGTTTTGGTCTTGTCTCCGGAAAAGAAGGATAAAGCCAGCCGGAAACGGCGGCAGGTGATTGTTCGCGGTTTGGAAGGATTAGGCACAGACCTTCTTAACCCGATGCCTGGGCGTCCGCCGGAAGGAAAAAAAAGCCTGCCTTCTTTATTTCCCCAGGTTTTTTATGAGCAAAATGCCCAGAGCTTAAAAAAAGCAGAGTTGGTTATTGCTGATTTAACTCAACCTGATTTTAAAATGGGGTATTTAATTTCTGAAGCTTTAGCCAAGGATATTCCAGTTCTAGGTTTAAATTGGCGAGAGAAGGGAAAAAAGACAGGGCCGGAAAAGATCAGTTTAGAAGAATGGAAGGGACGAGAATTGTTTTATTTTGACTGGGTCAATAAGGCTAATATCCGCTCGGTTTTAAGAGGCTTTTTAGATTTCGTTAAGAGTCGTCGACGCCAGTGGGGAAATTTAATTGTTTTTGACGGCATAGATGGTGTTGGCAAGGCAACGCAAACACAACTCTTGGCTGAATTTCTTAACAAAAAAAGTGACCGGCCGGTTAAACAAATTGAATTTCCACGTTATCAATCTTCTTTTTATGGGGAATTAATTACCCGATATTTGAAAGGTGAATTTGGCCAGTTGGGAGAGGTTAATCCGTTTTTTGCCTCGCTTATCTACGGTTTGGACAGATGGACAGCCAAAAAGGAGATTGAAGATTGGTTAACCGGTGGGTGTTATGTAATTGCTAATCGTTATACTCCGTCAAACTTAGCTTTCCAAACGTCCCGTCTGGCTAAAAAACAGCAATCGAATTTTTTGGATTGGCTGATGGAAATGGAGTATAAGGTTCACAAACTTCCGGTTGAGGATATTGTCTTAATCTTGGACCTTCCGGTTGAAGTCAGTTCTAAACTGAGGGATGAACAAAGGACTACAACCATTCACGAAGTTGATCAAAGTTACCTTAGAAAAGTTAGAAGTAAATATCTTGATTTGGTAAACAAGTTTGACCACTGGATTAAAATTGAATGTGTAAACAAAAAAGGTAAAATCCTTTCCAAACCTAAAATTCATAAAAAAGTTATTAAAGTTTTGAAGAAAAGAGGGATTATCAATGAATAAAAATAATATTTTGATTGTTGGGAATGGGGAATTGGGAACGGCTTTGGGAAAGATTTTAAGCCAGAATGAAGAAAATCAGGTGACGGTTTGGGGTGAAGAACCAAATTTGCCTTCGGCTGAAGTTGTTTTTATGGCCGTGCCGACAACGGCGATAGAAAACGTTGTTTCCAAAGTTAAGTCAACCCAATCCGAGGATTGTATTATTGTTGTTTTAAGCAAAGGGTTAGGCTCGAATGGCGAAACGCCTTGGGAGTTGGCAGATAAAAATTGGCAAGGTCCGGCTGTTTTAATATCCGGACCGATGATTGCTGAAGAACTAACTGCTGGAAAATCGGGAGCCGGCTTGGCCGCAGGGAATAAAGAAGCTTTTACCCAAGAAATAATTTCCCTTTTTCCAAATTCTAATATCCGGTTACAAATTACCCAGGATTTGATCGGTCTTTCCTGGCTGGGGCCGCTGAAAAATTTGTACGCAATCGGTTTGGGTTTTGCTGAAGACCGAGGTGAAGGCTTGAACTACAAGGGTGAATATATTTGTCAAGCGGTCAAGGAAATGGCAAAGGTTGTTGATCATTTCGGGGGTCAAAGCCAAACCGCCTATACTTTGGCTGGATTGGGGGATTTGGTAACGACCGGCTTTAGCCCAAATTCTTCTAACTTTCAGTTGGGGGTTAGTTTGGCCAAAGGTGATAAACCGCGAGAGCTAAGCGAAGGCGTCAGTGTTGCCCTTGGAATTGAAAAAAGGCTATCTTTTGAAAAGCTTAGGTTAAAATTGGGCAGAAAAATTTTTGATATGATTAAAAATAGTAATGTCTTTAAACAGTCCTGATCACCAAGAAGTAGAACCAAAAGGAGGTTTGCCATATTCCATTGTTGGCCAAACTTCTAGGGGGAAAATAGTTGAGGTGGATGTTCTACAAGACATTCCAAACGGTGGGATAGATCATCAGGTTACTGGTGGCGTTAATAAAGTTAGTCTAAATTACCAGGGGAGAAAGAGATTTAATTTGATTTTGCCACATCCTTTAAACAGTCATAATGCCAAGATAGAAAAAACGAAAGATGGACTTAATGCTTGGGCAATAGTCGGTAAAGATTCAAAAAAGCGTTTGCCGGTTAGACTGCCCTTGGTTGTAAAAAATGGTAGTTATGCTGCCGCTGTTTTGGTCGGACATTTTCTGGGCGTAGATGTTGGCCAAGATGAGGCAGACCATGACCAAATTTACAAAATGATTGATGATTTGGTTGCTCAGGCAGAAGTAGTAGATAAGCCCTCTTTCCCAAGCAGTGAAAGAAACCCTCAGCCAAAATCAAAGTCTAAGGAAAAACAAAGTCGGGAGGGTGTAGGCATTGGCTGGCATCAAGGCAAGGTAAGAGGAAGTCAGGAAGACAGTTACGGCACTCCAACTAGTTTTGGTTTGGCTGATTCTGAATTTGTTCAATTTAATCGCCCGACATCTGAGCAAGTTGCCCGACGGTCAGAGTTATACGGAGTAGCCGATGGTATGGGAGGGCATAAGGGAGGAGAAAGAGCCTCGAGTTTAGTGATTGCAAATCTATTTACAGAATACTATCAGCAGGGTGACGATCTTTACCGGGCAGTATTGAACACTCAACGTGTTGCCAACAATAAACTGGGTAGTCAGCCGGACACTACTTTAGTTGCAGCAGTTGTTGATCGAGATAAAAAGGAAGTGGAGATAGCTAATTTAGGTGACAGTCGGGCTTATCTGATAACTGGAGATGAAGCGAGACAGATTACGAGTGATCATACCTATGGTAATGAAGGTCTCAGAAATGGGACTTTAACTAAGACAGAGGCGGAGAATCACCCTTGGAGTGAAGCCTTAGTTCGGTCGGTGAAAAACACAAATTCTCTGCCGGATATATTTAATCGTCCTTATAAGACTGGTGATAATTTGCTGTTGTGTTCTGATGGGCTTTATCGATATGTTAAAAATAATGAGATAGGTAAAATAGTTGGTCAGTTTAATTCGGAGGAGGCGGCTTCGAGGTTAACTCAAATAGCTCTTGACCGGGGCGGTGGGGACAATATCACCGTGTTGGTTGTAGATTTATAGTTGTTTTGATATAATCCAAAACATTACACACATCGGATGAGACCATTCTCCCCGATAGAAATCGTGGGTAGTATTTAAAAATTATCTGATGGAGGATTCAGCCTCTCTCGAGAAGCTGGATAAATAAGGATGGCAAAGAAAAAGAAGAAGGCTGAGGCTTCAAAGCCCAAGGCTGAAAGCAAAAAAAGTAGTATAAAAAAGAAAAAAAATGCGGAGGTAATTTTAAGGGACCTTCTGGAGGCTGGTTGTCACTTTGGTCACAAAAAATCTAAGGTTAACCCCAGTGCTAAGAAAAATATTTATGCGATTAAAGATGGTATTGCCATATTTGATTTGGCTAAGACCAAAGCTAAGTTGGATGCGGCTAAGGAGTTTGTATCTAAGGTAACCAAAAAGGGTGGCAAGGTAGTTTTTCTTGGAACAAAGAGGCAAGCAAGAGAAATTGTTCGGGAAGAGGCTAAGCGGGTAGGAATGCCCTTTATTACTAACCGTTGGCTGGGGGGAACGATTACCAATTGGGACCAGATTAAAGAGAACAGCATTGACAAACTTAATGAGTTAAAAAAGGATTGGAAGGAAGGCCGCTATGAAGATCGGCCGAAAAAAGAGCAAGCGGTTATCCGCCGGGAAATTACCCGATTGGAGCGGTTGGTTGGCGGTATTGCGGATTTGGATGAACTATTTGACGCAGTTTTTGTTGTTGATATTGACCACGAATCGACGGCGGTTAAGGAGGCTAACCAAAAAGGTGTTCCGGTTGTCGCTATTGTTGACAGCAACAGTAACCCGGATTTGGTTGAATATCCAATTCCAGCTAATGATGACGCAACCAGGTCAATACAGTTATTAGTTAGAGAAATTGCTAACGCAGTAAAAGGTTAGCGAAGTTACTCCTCCGAGGTGGTGTTTTTTGACTCCTCGGATGGTGTGACGAAGCGGAAGATAAGATGGCTAAAGAAATAATTGAGAAAGTTAAAAAGCTACGAGAAGAAACGGGCATAAGTATTATGGAATGCCGTCAGGCTTTAGAGGAAGCTGATGGAGACTTAGCTAAGGCAAAGGAGGTTTTAGCCGAAAAAGGTTTAGAAGAAGCTGAAGAAAAGCGGGGAGATGAAACCTGCCATGGTTATGTTGCAACTTATACTCACACAACCGGCAAGGTTGGGGCAATGGTTCAACTGGAGTCGGAAACGGATTTTACTGCCCGCAACCCGGAATTCCGGGCTTTAGCCAGGAATATTTGTTTGCAGGTGGCCTCGATGAATCCTAAGGATAAAGAGGATTTGCTTAGCCAGAATTATATTCGGGAGACGGATAAGACGATTGACGAAATAATTAAATCGAATATTGCCAAGTTCGGTGAGAATATCAAAATTGGCGACTTCGCCCGGTTTGAAATATAACAAATTTCACGGCTTTTGCTTCATTAAAAGGCACTTTTCAGGGATACCGCTCGCCTCCCACATGCTCGCTAGACTCTCGCTTCGCAAAAAGTGCTTCTAGACCTTGATGGCATAGTAGCTTGCTCAAGACTATATCCGAAAAGTACCATTTTAATTTGCAAAAAATAATTATTCTTTTTTATATTTGGAATATTTAGGCTTTTATACATTTTTGCTTTTCTGTTATAATTTTGTCATGGACAAAAATAAGATTTCAACCGAAATGGATAAGGTTGTTGATATCTTTAAGGACGAATTGGCAACGATTCGAACTGGTCGGGCTAATCCGGCCTTGATTGAAGATATGCAAGTATCGGTTTACGGAGGCGGGCAGAAGATGCAGTTGAAGGAATTGGGAACAGTTGGAGTTGAGGAAGCACGAACAATGATTTTTCAGCCTTGGGATAAATCAATTATTAAGGAAGTCAAGAATGAGATTTTGGCGAACAGCTCTGATTTGCAGGCTGTTGTTGATGGCGAAAAAATTCGGATTAAACTGCCGACTTTAACGGTGGAACAGCGGGAAAATTATTTAAGTTTGCTTAACAAAAAGTTAGAAGCAGTTAAAGTTATGATTCGAAATATCCGGTCTGACCATCGGTTTGAGTACCAGGATATGCTTCAAGAAGATGAAATTAGTCAGGATGAGTTTCATCGCTGGGAAGAAGAACTTCAGAAATTAACTGATGAATATATTGGTAAGCTTGAAGAATTAGCCGAAAAAAAGAGAATTGAGATAAAGGGGTAGAGGTTAGGGTGACGAGGCTCGTATCGGTATTGTCATAAGGGTTACGTAGAATTCTTAATGCAAAAGAAACAAAAAATAACTTCTTTTAAAGATCTAAGAGTTTATCAGAATTCCTATAAAAACTGTTTAGTTATTCACAAAGACATATTGCCTAATTTACCTAGTAATGAGTGTTTTGATTTAAGAAACCAACTAGCACGTTTTACGAAGGCTGTTCCTCGACTTATTGCTGAAGGTTATGCGAAACGCCATCAAAAAGCTGGGTTTCAAAAATACCTGGATGATGCAATGGGTGAAAGCAATGAGACGATTGTTGGTTTAGAACAAGTGAAGGATATCTATCAGATAGAAGTTAAATTATGTGATAAACTAATAGACGAATATGATAAGACTAGTCGACAATTATATAAGTTATCAATGGCCTGGCGAAATTTCAAAACGAAGTCCGTTACCAATTAACGATACGCGCTTCTTAACCGTAACCTAATAACAGTGAATTT
Organism: uncultured Gammaproteobacteria bacterium; assembly: GCA_964498425.1. GTDB lineage: Bacteria > Patescibacteriota > Microgenomatia > UBA12405 > JAHJSD01 > CAYSLZ01. The sequence goes on from CAZCGQ010000003.1 coordinate 98,993, forward strand.
TATTGTATTTATCCTTGCCATTTCGACAATGATTTTGGTCCATGAATTAGGCCATTTTTTAATAGCTAAATGGAATGGGTTAAAGGTTGAAGAGTTTGGTTTGGGTTATCCGCCAAGAATAATTGGTAAGAAAATTGGGGAAACAATTTATTCCTTGAATTTAATTCCGATGGGTGGCTTTGTCCGGATTTGGGGGATGGAATCAAAGGTTAAAAAGGATAAAAAGAGGGCTTTTTATAATCAACCGAAAGCAATTCAATTTTTAATTTTGTCAGCGGGAGTGGTAATGAATTTTCTTTTGGCCTTAGGTGTATTTGGAGTTGTCTATGGAGTTAAGGGTGTACCTAGGAAAATAAATAAGGTTGAAATTGTTGCTGTGGTTGAAGACAGCCCAGCCGGTCAATCCGGTTTACCGGAGGAGAGCTATATCGTAGCTGTTCAAAAAGAGGAGAAAAGAATTGAGGTTAAAAGCAATGATGATTTTATCAAGGCAATTGATGACTGGGCTGGCCAAGAAATAAATCTAATTACTGAAGAAGGAAAATTATACGCAATGATCCCGCGTCAAGACCCACCGCAGGGTCAGGGAGCATTGGGAGTAATTATCAGTGACCGGACGCTGAAAAAGACACCGCTTTATTCACGAATACCAGAGGGCATTTGGCTTGGTTTTAAAGATGGCCTTTTTTGGGGATGGCAGATAATTAAGGGCCTGGGGGTTATGATTGGGGACTTGGTTAAAGGCAAGCCGCCGGAAGGAGTTGCCGGGCCGGTGGGGATATACAAGGTATCGTCAGATATTTTAATGGAGAGCGGTCTGCTGGCGGCAATTCACTTCTTTGCGGTTGTTTCAGTTAATTTGGCCGTGGTTAACCTTATTCCAATTCCAGGCACGGACGGTTGGCACGCTGGGATTTTAGGCTTTGAAGCAGTAAGGGGTAGAGAACTGCCGCAAAAAACCAAGCGCAAAATTAATCAGGCGGCAATGATATTTATTCTTCTTCTTTCTGCATTGATTATTGCTTCGGATATTAAAAATTTTGTTTTATAGTTTTGTCCACTCGAGCAAGATTGCCGAATTAGGAGGAAGAACGAATTTTTTAGTAATTGTCATATTATTTATTTTTTCTTCTGAAGTCAGCTTTTTCCCCACTAAACGAGTTTGGCTGAAGCTGTAACTCCCAGGTTGAATATTGTTTAAAGTTATTGGTGGAGTTTCGTAATGATTATCTTTGGGATCATAATTTACAACAAGAACTTGAATTTTATTGCTTGATTTTGATGCTATTCCGGTAACCCAAGTTTCTTCCCCCTCCAACGGTAGTCTTTGTCCATCTAATTTATTTAATAATTGGTAAGCGTATCTTGGTTTGGTGGCGATACCATTGTTTTCATGGGTTATTAGACCCCACTGCCCCCAATATTTTTCAGTCTTAGGTGAGGGGCCGTCTTTCAATTCAAAAGTAAAAGCACGGTGAACTTTGCCGAGGAGTTTAGTCATACCGGCAATAGTGTGGGCTGCACTTATGTTGTTGTCATACCAAGTTGAGTTTTCGGAGTCAGGACCAAATTCAGTAATCAAACGTTCAACAGAAAAATAGTTTTCGTAATTAGTAAGTATTTTATCTAATTTCTCGAAATTTTTAATATAGTCATTTATGTCTTTCGAATAACGGTGCCAAGAAATAAAATCAAGTTGGAGTTTATTTTTAAAACAGTATTTAAAAAGAGCCTCTATCCAGTTTGGGTAAAAACCGGTTGTTGCCGGTCCACCGATTTTAAAATTGTTGACATTTTCAACTTCTTCAGCCGCTTTAACAGTGTAGAAGTATAAGTTTAAGTAATTCGGCTTTTTGGCATAATTCCAGCCACCAAAAAGATCAGGTTCATTCCACACTTCGTAGTAAATGTTGCTTAAATTAAAATTTTCCTTGCCAGAATATCGCAAGACCGTTTTTTTAACCAAGCTGGACCAGTCAGCCCAGTTTATTGGTGGGGAGTTTTTTTGGCCGTCACTACTTATTTTAGACGGCATGTAGGAAAGAGAGAACATTGGTACTTCCCCGGTGTCAAGAATGGTTTGAAAAACCTTATCAAGTTTAGAAAAGTCGTAAGTTTCTCCAGCCGGAGAAGATTCAATTTTAACGTAGTAGTCAAATATGTGATCAATTCTAATTATTTGAGGGTTAAGATTTTTGACTTCGTTTTTGACTGGAGCAATCATATCCGTAGGTTCTTTACCACCTTGAGAAAAGTTCTGCCATAAATCTTTAGAAATCGGTGTTCCCGGCTTGGAAACGTCAATTTTAATTTCCGCCTTCGTCCCAAAAGCTGCTCGCCGCAAATCCTGATTTTGAAAAACAGCATACATAAAGGGTAATTGGTATAAAGAGCAATATTGCTAGTATCGTTGGCAGTTTACCCATGGATTAATGATATGAAAAAAAAGGTTTTTTGACAATAGTTAGATAATCGTTGCTTGTTCGTTATTCATATTTTGATATTATATGGAAAAGAAATGAACTCACAAAAGCAATCGGTTTTAGCGAATTTCCCAGTAATTAGTGGGAATAGTTTAGAGAATGAAGATATTGATAATTTATTAAATCAATTTTCTTCGCCCCTCTATATTTTTTCGGCAAGGTGTATAAAACAGAAATTTGATCTATTGAAGACTTTTTTGGTCGGTAAAAATGTAAATTATTCAATTGCTTATGCTTTCAAGACCAATTCTGTTGAGACAATCATTAGTTATTTAAAAGGTCTAGGCTTAAAAGCTGAGGTTGCTTCTCCTTTTGAATACTCTTTAGCAGTAAATCTCGGTTTTAAAGGAAAGCAAATAACAGTTAACGGGCCGTTTAAACCCAATGACCTATTGAGAGAAATACTTAAAAATGGAAATAGAATGAATATTGACAATTTTGAAGAATTGACTCGGATAGCAGATTTAGCAAAGGATATGAAAAAAAGGATTGCACTTGGTTTAAGATTAAAAATTTCTGAAAACAGCCGATTTGGTTTATCGAAAAAAGTGTTAAATAAGGCTTTTTCTCTAATTAAGAGGGAGGAGCGTTTATTTTGCCATGGTTTTCATTTTCATTATGGAACCAATTCCTCAAAGGACGATTACGTTCGATCAAGGCTTAATTTTATTAAACTTGTATCAAATTTGAAAGTAAAATATGACCTTGATATAGGATATATAAATATAGGGGGAAGTTTGCCGGTTGAAGAAGATTTCGGTATAAACAGTATAAGTTTAGACGGTTATTTAAACAGAGTTATAAAGCAGACAAAGTCTAAATTGGGAGGAAATATCGAAATAATTTTTGAGCCGGGTCGATTTTTAGTTGATCAGGCTGGAGTTTTGGTTTCCAGGGTTTTTAGTGTGGAGAACTGGGGACAAAGTCAAAGGGTGTTAGTTGATGCTTCTTGGGGAAATTTGCTCCCGGCACCATACCGAAACCATGAAAAACAACTATTGAAAGTTTTAACTAAAAAAAAGTATGATAGACAAACAGTTATGACTGAAATTTATGGGGCAAGTTGTCGAGAAGACGATATGTTTTATAAGGGGAAGTTACCTAAATTAAACGGAGGGGATAAAATAGTTTTTTTTAATGTTGGTGCTTATGCAATTTCTTTGTCTAGTCAATTTATGTTTCCAAAACCAGCTGTTATAATTCTTAACGAAGATGCAAAAAAGTTATTTAAAGTTTGAAAAACATGATAACCGAAGAGTTTTCTTTTGATGATATTTTGGTTTTGCCCAGAAAATCTGATTTCTACATAGATAAAGATTTTCAAATTGATATTAGTTCTTATCTAACAAAAAAAATTAAGCTGGATCTTCCGATAGTTTCTTCGCACATGATCTCGGTTACTGAATCACAAATGGCCTTGACATTAGCTAAAAATGGCGGGATTGGGGCAGTTCATCCTTTTATGTCAAAACAAAAGCAAATAGATGAAATTAATCGGGTTAACCGTCAAGGTTTAATTGTGGGAGCCACGGTTAGTGAATTAGGTGATGTGGCAATGGAACACGTTAATAATTTGATTAAAAATGAGTGTAAGGTTATTTTTTTGGATTATTATCACGCATATTGCCGGCCGGTAATTGATTTAGTTGAAAGAATTAAAGAGAATTTTTCTCATGCACAATTAGTCGTTGGAAATGTGGTTACTGCTCAAGCCGTTGAATCTTTGATTAAAGCAGGAGCAGATGGTATTAAAGTTGGTATTGGACCAGGTTCTCACTGCACCACCCGAGTTGTTACCGGTCACGGCCGGCCGCAGTTAAATGCAATTAAAGAGTGCTCGCAAATTGCTCATAAATTGGGTGTGCCGGTTACAGCCGACGGTGGTATTAAAAATTCCGGTGATATTGTTAAGGCGATTGCTCTGGGAGCGGATTCGGTAATGATTGGCAGTTTGCTTGCTGGAAGTGAACAAACTCCAGGTGAAATAATTATTAAGAATGGTAAAAAATATAAACAGAGTTGGGGAAGTTGTGCTGATTATACTCAATCAAAAAAATGGTCAAAGCAAAGTCCTAAACTAAGTCAAAAAATATCAAAAATTTTTGCAATGGGGTTGGGATTTAGTGATTCATCAAGTGAGGATAAAGAAATATTTGAAGAGGGAACGGCGGGGTTAATTGAGTATAAGGGTGATGCAAATATGGTTTTGAAAAGGTTAGAAAAAGGGCTTCGCCGGGGTCTTTGGTATTCAGGAGCAAAAAGCATTTCGGAATTTCAGAATAATTGTGAAATAGTTCTGGTTTCACCATCAACTATCCGTGAAAATTATCCAAGTATTTAAAGTATGAAATTAGATAATATCAAAAATATTATATGGGACGTGGATGGGACATTGTGGTGGGATAAAAATTTAGGCAGTAGAATAAAGCAGGAATACATAAGTTTACTGTCTGACTTAATAAGTTGTTCAAAATTAAAGTCGAAAAGTTTATTTGAACAAGAGGTAAAAAAGGGGATCAGTTGGAGTGCGGCAGTCAGCACTTTTTCTGGTGAGCGAGAAAAAAAACTGATTAGAATAGTTGAAAAAAGGCTGAATAAAAGTAAGTTTATAAAAAGTGATAAAAAATTACTGAAATTGTTTGATAACCATTTCGTTGGATACAACAACTATATTTTAACTAATTCGACTTATAATCAAGCAATTCTTGTACTTAAGGCATTGGGTTTTAATGAAGAGTGTTTTCCATTTAAGAAAATTTTCACTTTAGATAACATAAAAGAGAAAAAACCTTCTAAAAAGCCCTTTCGTCAGATCATTCGTTATTGCTGGGATATTGCCGAGTCATTTTTATCTGTTGGAGATTCGATTACCAATGACATAATTCCAGCGCAGGAACTGGGAATGAAAACTTGTTTAGTTGGGGATTTTTCAGAAAAGGCGGATATTTGTTTAGACAAGGTATATGAACTCAAAAAATACATTAAGTAAAAATAACTCTGATTGGTTTGGGCGGGAAGGGGCCTTTGAATATTTAAAACAGGACGCTGATAACCAACTAAGAATTAAAAAAGTTATGGGATTATTATCTTCTGATGGTTTATCAACAGGGAAGCTGTTGGATATTGGTTGTGGGGGGGGAGAGGTAAGTTGTTTGATCAAAAAATTAGGTTATCAAGTTATCGGTTTAGAACTTAATCCAAAATTAGTCAAAAAAGCTAAGGAAAAAGGAATAATTGTTAAGCAAGGAGATGCAGCTGAAAAATTGCCATTCAAAAGTGGCTTTTTTAATCTAGTATATGCCGGTGAAGTGATTGAACATTTGTTTGATACGGAATTATTTTTAACAGAAATTAATCGCGTTTTAAAAAAAGGCGGAGTTTTAGTATTGACTACTCCAAATTTAGTTCATCTCCCGGATAGAATAAAGTTTTTAAAAGGTAAAACGCCGGCCCAAGTTAATCCGATTCATCACTTTTTGAAATACCACATCAGACCGTTCACTTATCCTCAGCTAAAGCATTGCTTAGAAAGTTTTGGGTTTGAAGTGGAAAAGTTTGTTTCGACAATGGTAGTTTTCAAGCGTGACGGAGAAGAGGTGGCTTCTGCCTCAAAATTGCTAGCAAAATTATTTCCGCAGTTAGGTAGTTTTTTAATTGTTAAAGCTGTAAAAATTAGTGGATAAACCGAGTCAAGTATTTATTTGGTTTAAACCAATATGTAACCTAAGATGTAAACAATGTGGAATTTGGAAAGAAAACAAAAAAAACATGGGTGGTGGATTTTCTTACCAGAATGCTGAGAAAATTATTTATAAACTTAATGATTGGTTGGGTAGTGATTTTACTTTAAATTTCTTGGGAGGTGAACTTTTTCTTTATAAAAAGTTTCTTTCTTTGGTTCAGTTATCAGATAAACTGGGAATTAGGACTTCAGTAACAACCAACGGAAGTTTGATTGATAAATCAATGGCAAGAAAAATAGTTTTTAGTGGATTAAGTTATATTGCGGTTTCTTTGGATTCCGTCGATCCAAAGATCCACAACAAACAACGAGGATTATCAAATTTACATCAGCAGGTAATGGAAGCAATTAAACATCTAGTTTCTACTAAAATTGAAACCTATAGGCCCCTCAAAATATTTATAAATAGTTTGATTTTTAAACAAAATTTGAAGGAGATTATTCCGCTGGTTCTTTTTGCCTCAAACTTGGGAGTTGATGCAATCACCTTTCAGCCGATAGCTGATCCTGGGTTTTTTGGCCCAGGTGAAATTGACAATAAATGGTATGAAAAAAGTGATTTTTGGCCAGAATATGCTGAGACAAAAAAGGTTATCACGAAATTAATTGAATTAAAGAATCAAGGTGAAATCATTGGAAACACGTTAACGGATCTAAAAAAGTTTTTAGATTATTTTAAAAATCCAATTAAATTTGCAACTAGCTATAGCTGTCATGCGCATCTTGACTCTTTGGTGATTTCAGCTGAAGGTGAAATAAAACTTTGCCCTTCGATGTCAGCTATTGGAAAGATACTAAAAGATGATTTGGATAGAGTATGGTCAAATAACCAAGCTCAAAAGGCAAGAGGAGAGATTATAAAATGTAAGAAGCAATGTAAGATTTTGTCGTTATATAAGGAAGATTTTTACTTCTAATTATTGTTTTTTGCGAGATATTCTCTTAGTATATTTTCTGGTGTTCCGACCTTTTTTAATTTGTTGTTTTCTAGCCAAGCACAGGTTTTACAAATGTTTCTTACGACCTTTTCGTTGTGTGAAATATAGACAACTGTAATATCTTTTCGGACTAGCTCGCCAATTGCTTTATAGCATTTTTGTTGAAATTTTTGGTCGCCAACTGCGAGGATTTCGTCAATTAATAAGATGTCTGGGCTTGAATTTATCGCAATAGAAAAACCTAATCGTAAAATCATTCCACTAGAATAAGTATTCAATGGAACATCAATAAATTTATTTAAACCCGAGAAGGATATTATAGAATCTAAATTTCTTTGAATTTGTTTTTTGCTCATTCCAAGCAGCATACCGTTAAGATAAATGTTTTCGATACCAGTGAGTTCAGGGTGGAAACCAGCTTGTAAGTCAATTAAAGCAGCTACTTTTCCATCTACTTGAAGTTTTCCTTCAGTTGGGTGAGTGATTCCAGTGATAATTTTTAGTAATGTTGTTTTACCGACCCCATTATCGCCGATTATCCCTAATTTATCTCCCTTATTTACGGTCAAATTAATGTCTTTTAAAGCCCAAATTTTTTCCTTTTTTTTATAATTAATAAGACTTTCGGCCAAGGTGGGTTTTTGGTGATGAAGAGTATATTGTTTAGAAATGTTTTTTAAAATTAACGCTTTATTTTTCATAACCAGTCAGCAAAGTTTTTAGATTTAAGCTTAAAAACGATAATACCGAAACTAATTACCAGAATAGTAACCGTGAGATTGGCGAAAATAACTTCTATATTTGGCAATTTAGTGTTAATTAAACTTTTTCTAATAATCAATAAGGCTGTTGTTATTGGATTAATTTTAAAAAATATCAAGTATTTGGAGGGTATTGATGAAAGGGGATATATTATTGGTGAGCCGTAAAACCAGAGAATCATCGCCGCTTGTGTGAAAAAACTGATGTCTCTATATCTAACGTTCAAGGCGGAGGTAAATAGTGAGAAGCCGATAGTTAGTCCTAAAAGCCAAGTTGAACCTAAAACAAGATTTGTAATTTTAGGAATAGTTAAACAAATTTGGCCGGCAGCCAATAAAAAAATGACGAGCAAAATAAGTGATATTAAAAAGTTAAAAAAAATTGACAAGATTATTGAGATCGGAATAATTTCCCTTGGAAATTTTGCTTTTTGAATTAAGTTCCGCTGCCAGACTATTGAAGAGGTGGCTTTGTTTATCGATAATGAAAAGAAGTTCCAGATCAGTAGACCGGGGAAAATAAAGAGGAAGTAATTATTGACGCCGGTATTGATTTTTACAAAGTTTTGAAAAACAATTCCTATAATTAACATTTGCAGTAAAGGATTAAGAAAAATCCATAGAAAGCCGAGAACGGCATTTTTATATCTGGCTTTAATTTCTTTTTCCGTCATCAGCAGTAAAAAATTTAAATAATCTTTAGATGTCATTGTTTATATTATAATAGATTAATGATCAACTTTGATATTTTCAGCCGCCAGTTGCTAGAAAAAAGTGCAGTTAAAAAACTAATTTCTCATTTCGGCGGCGAGCCGGCTTGGCATAATTTAGATGGTGAAAATCGCGATTTGGGTTATGGAATGGTCCACTATAGTTTAATTCGCGTTTTTAAGCCGAAATTGCTCTTGGCTGTTGGCAGTCGCTATGGATTTATCCCGGCCTGCATGGCTTTGGCCTGTCGGGATAACCAATCAGGCAAAATAGATTTTGTCGATCCTGGTTACGACCAGCGTAATTCTGACCAGCCGAATCATTGGGGTGGAATGGGGTTTTGGAAGGAAATTGATTTTAACAAGCATTTCTCCGTATTTAATTTACAACGCCATATAAAATTGTTTCTAATGACTAGTCAGGTTTATGCTGAAAGATATCCTCAAAAAAAATATGGCTACGTTTATCTAGACGGCGACCATTCTTACCAGGGGGTGAAAGAAGATTTTGATAATTTTTGGCCCCAGCTGGTTGGGGGTGGAATATTTGCCTTGCATGATATCAACATGAAACCGACGGAGAAATTAAATTACGGAGTCTTCAAATTGTGGGAGGAGATAAATAGTCAAGGGTATAATTGTTTAACCTTTCCTGGTAAAATGGGGCTGGGGGTTGTTCAAAAGTGAATTTGCAAAAAAGACTAAAACAAAAAATCTTCGGCCTTAATATCATTGATGTTTTTATTCTGCTTTTGGTTTGTTTGGGGGTAATTTTTATTGTTAAAAAATATCAAAAAAAGGACCAATGGCGGATAGTTAGGGTTCAGGTTGCTAATCCTAACGGCTGGGGCGGTTATGACAGTCAAGGGTCGCCATTTTGGTTGTCGGACAAGATTGAAAAGGGAATGAAAGAATTAACCAGCGATGGTGAAATTTCAGCAGAAATTTTAGAAATTCAGGATTACGAACGCGGTAATGAAGAACGAGACTTATATTTAATAATTGAAGTAAATGGTTACTATGACAAAACAAAAGAAAAGTTTGTTTTTAAAAACCAACCTTTAGCAGTTGGCTCATTAGTAGAGTTTGATTTCAGCGAAGTTTCTTTTTTCGGGTGGGTTGTTGATGAAAATTATAATTTATCTAGAGAGAATACTGAGTGGTTTGAGGTTGAGGTTAAGTGGGAAGAAGTTGACCCTTGGCAGGCTAAGGTGCTTGAAAAGGGAATGGTAATGAGGGGTTTTGGGGAGGAAATTATCGCTAAGTTGATTGATTTTCAGTCAGAAAATGCCGACATTGTTACTACCGACGATTTGGGGCGGGTTTATGTCAAAAATAATCCACTAAAACGCGATGTTTACCTAACCCTAAAATTAAATGTTGAAAAATTTGGTGATGAATATTATTTTGCCGGTCACCAAAAACTTAAGGTTGGTGAAAAATTGTGGGTTTATTTTGAAGAAATTGACTTGGAGGAATTAAGGGTGATGGAAGTTAAATTTGGGCAAGAAGATTAAAGTGATCGGTTTCTTTTTTCCCTTGTTTTTTTATTTCCTAATGTTTCTCTCATGGAATACAAA
>CAZCGQ010000004.1:0-21189 GCA_964498425.1 uncultured Gammaproteobacteria bacterium
CAATTACTATTGACGGGTCAAACAATATTGACTGGGGCGGAAGTCTCGATCAAGACACAACAGTTACCTTTGGTAGTTACAACACCACCTTTGATTTATCCGGAACCGGCGACTTTTTCATTAATGACGGCGGCAATCCCGCCCATATCTTCGACTCCGACGGTAACGTCGGTATCGGGACAACTAACCCAACTCACTTACTAGATGTTAACGGCCTGAGTAGATTTTCCGATGACTTGGAGCTGGATGCAGACCTTCTAGACATCAACGACTCTACAGGAACTGCTGGCCAAATCCTCTCCTCTCTTGGCTCAGGGTCAGGTGTAGACTGGATTGACTCAACCAGTGTCGGGACGACCTACAACTCCGGGAACGCAATTACTATTGACGGGTCAAACAATATTGACTGGGGCGGAAGTCTCGATCAAGATACTACTATTAGCTTGGGTAGTTACAATACTGCTTTTGATCTAACCGGAACTGGGGATTTCTTTATTAATATCGGTAGTACCCCCGCCCACATCTTCGACTCCGACGGCAACGTCGGCATTGGAACAACGGATCCCGGAGCTAACTTAGACATCGTACCCTCTTCATCGTCTAGAACGGTATTAAAAACAAAATCCTTACAATCCTCCGCACTACTTGGCAGTGAATTAATAACTGACGGCGGGTTTGCATCAGACCTATCTAACTGGACATCAACAGGATGGACATGGTCATCAGGTGAAGCTTCGCATACTACCGGAAATACCAATGCGTTGTCACAATCAATATCTGTAACAGACAACCAAAGATATCAAGTAGATTTTGATATGAATAATCGTACAGCAGGAGGTGTTACGTTCTCTATTGGGAGCGTTAATTCATATGAAACTTACATTTATTCCACTTCAGCGTTACCGATTACTATTGAAGCCTCTGGAACAGGCAGTCAAACATTTGCCATAACACCAACTTCAGATTTTGACGGTTCAATTGATAATGTTACCGTGAAGCAAGTTACAACTGCAAGTCAACCTAATATAACATTCGTTGATGATTCCGGACTAACATCATATGAAGTTAGGGCTGACAATTCTCTCTGGAATACCTTTCTTGGGTACTTTTCTGGAAGGATGAACACCGATGGGACCTACAACACCGCCGTTGGGCATCGAGCCATGAGCAACAACATACTTGGAAGAAATAATACGGCATTGGGATACGCCACTTTATCTAATAATACTGATGGTGAATTTAACACTGCTATTGGCAGTTTAGCACTGACTGCTAACACAACCGGAGAAGATAATACGGCTGTTGGTCATAATGCTTTAACAGATAATACCACGGGTGATTACAATACCTCCGTTGGAATGTGGGCTTTAACAAATAACCTAACGGGTGAACGTAATGTTGCCCTTGGCAACCGTAGTTTGTTCATGAATGAATCCGGTTCTAGAAACATTGCCATCGGATTTCAAGCGCTCTATCAGAACACTGACGGAGACTCTAACGTAGCTGTTGGACAATCTTCACTTAATGATAATACTACGGGAGATCAAAATACTGCTGTAGGATATTACTCCCTCAATAACACCACCGGTAATTACAATAGCGGATTAGGCTATGAAGTTTTAGAGGACTTAACAAGCGGGGAATATAATACAGCCTTAGGATACAATACAGGCTTAGGACTAACTACTGGAGATGATAATACAATTATTGGATCACGTGTATCCGGGTTGGCCAACAACCTAAGCAATACTATCGTACTTGCAGACGGAGCGGGAAATAAAAGAATGTGGATCGACAACGGCGGCAACGTCGGCATTGGAACGACAAATCCTGATCAACAACTGCACATAACCGGCGATTTTAAGCTTGGTGGTAATGATATTTTTGACTCTGGTGATAATAATGTCCTTTCCTTTAATGGTTCTGGCAATATTGATACCATTGGGGCATTGGCTAATAATACCTTCCTGGATTTGGGCTCGATAACTCATGGAACAACTGCTCCAATGGGCCTGCGTTTGCCTCAGGCAAATAGTTTCTCCAACCCCAATTCTGGTGAAGGCTACTTAGCCTGGGATGCTGATGATAACAAACTCCAGGCATTTGACGGATCCGCCTGGACCGAGATTTCTGGCGGAGACTGGATTTTAGAAGGCGACGGCACTGGAACACCTCAAACAGTCGGCGCTGGAACAACGGTTTCTTTCCTCGGTGGATTAGGTATTGGGAGCAGTGCAGCAGCCGGCGAGGAACTTCATCTAACCTTTGAACCAACCGAACTCAGCGATTTGACTTGGGGATCTGGTTCACCGTTTACCTGGACATTTGATGTCGGGGCAACTGATCCGGAAGTTTATGTCAACTCAAATGTTTTCAGTATAAACAATGCTAACTTTGGTATCGGGACAACTAACCCATCTACTTTATTCGAAGTTAACTCAGCTACAGATAGCAGATCATTGCATATTACAGCTGATAGCGCTGCTGGAAAAATTTCCAGTGGGGCGGGAGATGACCTTCGACTCTACGCTGACAACTTTAATATCACTGACCAATTTTATATTAAATCTAGCGGAAATATGTCCATAAATGATCCTACACCAGATGCTCAATTCGAACTGGTTCCTACCGGAGGAACGGATATTTTCTATATTAGCTCTACAGCCTCTAAGGATGGTGATATTTTTAAAGTCAATTCTTCAGGTAATATCGGCATCGGGACAACCGATCCAACAGCCAGGCTTCATATCGGAACCGGAACCGCCTTATTCAACAATAATACTTTTCTAGATTTAAGTTCAATTACCCATGGAACAACTGCTCCAATGGGTTTCCGCTTACCACAAGCAAACAGCTTTTCCAGCCCCAGTTCCGGAGAAGGATATCTAGCTTGGGATGCTGACGACAACGTTGTCAACGTATATGACGGCACCAGTTGGGGAGAAATTTCAGGCGGTCTTTGGGAGGAAAATGGTTCAGATATATACTACAATAGCGGCAATGTCGGCATCGGGACTTCGGGGCCAGAAGAGTTATTTCATATCAAAGGATCTTCTGATGATTATTTACTATATGTTGACGGAACAAATGACGGAATCGGTATCAACACTAATTCTGCTTCAATCGGAACAACTTTCTCCTTAGCTGTCAGCGGGTCCATGCAGGTAGGCTTAATCTACGATACCAACACCTCATACTATCTTGACCCGGCTGGAACATCAGTGATGAACAAGGTAAATGCCAATACCGTTGACCCGCCTTATACCATCAATGGAGAAAAATATTCCACCTATATGGCATCAATGACTGGAATTAAAGAAGAAACCACCGGTCAAGTTCAAACCAGCCAAATGATCGAAGGGGTCGGTTATCGGAGTATCATTGACTTTAATCAAACTGAACAAGGCTCTGATCTATGGCTTTTTGCCAAAACAACAGATTTAGAAGAAAACATTGACCAAATGGTTGTTCTTTTGTCCCCTGCTGGAAATACCAGAACCTGGTATGAAGTTGATCAAGAAAATATGCTCTTGAAAATTTATTCCGCCCAGCCGACATCAATTTCTTACCGGTTGACCGCTCCCCGATTTGACCACGAACAATGGCCAAATGAACGGCAGGGACACGGCGATGGCTTAATAATTAATGATGATGACGAAATCAGTCTAAACGACTACGACGGGCTGGATATTGACTCCGATAATGAACCGACCCTTTATACCTATGAAGACAACAACGGCAGTCTCACCTACCACGTTAAAAACGCCGCTGGCGATTTGATCCAGAATACGATTGGAGCAACCAGAGCCGTCATTGGTTCAATTACCGCCGGCCGAATAGAAACGCAGGAAATGATCTCACCGCTGGCTGAAATTGACAAGTTAAAAGTGAAAAGTGAAAAGTTAACAGTTGAAAATCAAGAGGGAGAAATAATTGCGGAATTTGATGGAGAAACAAAAAAGACAAGTTTAATGGGAGACCTAATAGTTAAAAATTCAAAGTTCAAAGTGAAAAATGATGATAATGAAACCGTCGCTTCCATTGACAACAACGGAAATGCGGAGTTTGAAGGCAACGTCGGCATTGGTGCTACCGCTTCGGTTGAAGACCTTCGCGCTACGCGGATTCACGCCGATAAAACAGAAAGCTCACAGATTTCCGCGGATAAATTACAAGCCCAAGAGGCTACTTTTTCGGCAGTTTATGCTGATAATATTGTCAGTAAAAATGGGTCATTTGCGGACTTGGTTACTGACAAGATCAGCTCTGTCCGAGCCGAGTTGGAAAAGCTGGTAATGAGCAACCAGGCCAACCTTGATTCCGGGGTTGAACAGGAATTGCCTGAAGCTATTGATGATACTGCCACAGGAACAAGTTTGGCCGGACAAGTAGAAGGATGGTCAATTTCAGTTCAAAGTGAAAAATTAAAAGTGCAAAATGATCAGGGATTAGATAACCAAATGGTTATTGCCGCTAATTTGGTCGTCAACGGGAAGTTAAGCGCCGAAGAAGCCTTTATCAATAAACATTTAATGGTCGGGAATATTGCTATTACCGAAAACACTATCTCTACTCTCGCCGATACCCTGCATATTCAGCCCTCCGGTGTCGGCAAAATTGATTTCCTGGCCGGGGTGATGACAATTGAAGATGACGGGACAGTAACCATTAACGGGGATTTGGCGGTTAACGGAGCAATTGCCGCCAGTGAGTTTAAGGGGAAAGACGGTAATGTGGCAATCAGTCTTAATTCCGCTGCGAACACCTCCGAGGAGTCCTCCGCAAGCAGTTTTGGCAAGCTGATGGTTAAAGGTGTTGACGGCGAGTCGGTAATGACCGTTGATGCCAGCGGCAGTGCTCAACTGGCTGGCGATTTGGAAGCTTCCGGCTCTGGCACGTTCAGAAAGGTTAATATTGCTACGGATTCGGCTAAACCAATTATTGCTGATTCGATGATGGCTGAACTGGCAACAGAGTCCGCTCAACTAGAAACCAATGCTACTGCTGGCGAAGCAGTCATTCCGTCTGGCAAGAAAGAAATCATTATCCACAGCAGCCAGCTGACTGAACAGTCCCTGGTCTACATTACCCCGACAACTGACACCGAAAACCAGGTATTGTTTGTGAAAGATAAACAGATTAACACGGATGAGGAGGCAGATTCTCGCGGATTATTTACCGTTGCTATAAAAGAAACCGTTGAAAACGACGTTAAGTTCAACTGGTGGGTAATCAATTAGGACAATTCGTTGCCGTGGGGTTGTCGTCACAGCAGGCGCCGAAGGAACCGTAGGATTTGTCATAGCCAGCATCACGGCACTGCTGATAACTGCCGCAATAGGCACACTCATTAGAATCAATGTCAAAGGCATAGAAATTGCAGTTTAGAGCTGTTACATTATCAAGGCAACAAACATAATTACTTGAGTATAATTGGCTATAATCCCCCCGATTTAACCCCCGCTCACATTGGGTCAAAGTTCCACAGTCATTGCAGGCATTAGTTGACGGTTCGTAAGCATATATCTCATTGGAAAGCTCCAATCCTTTATTAGAACTGCTTACCCCGTAATCAAACCCGTAGGGGTCGGGCCCGCACAGACCGTATTTGCAAAATCCATCATTATCCGGGTCACTTAATTCGGTATAAATTCGGTACCACTGAGGGCAGTTCCCGATTTCCACCTCGTAAAGATATTTTTTTTCCGGGTGATCGGGGTTGCAGGGCAGGTCATAGCCAATATCCGGGCTGTCTTCCTCGCTACCGCAAATGTAGCAAGGAATATCACTATCGCTTTCGGCGTCATAACAAATCTCGGTTGCCCGGGGGTAACAGCCCGCGTTGGTAAAAAAGTCCTCAAGAATAACTGTCAATTGGTGAAGGTCGGACTTGCGTCTGCCGTCCTTAGCCTTAAATATCTGCTGATAGAAAACAAAGTAGGCAGTAACCAAAATCATGGCAATAATTGCTAAAGCAATCATTATTTCGGTTAAGGTATAACCGCGGGAGAGATAATTATCTCGTTTCACAAAAAAAGTATAACACAATTAGGAAAGCTTAATGGCAGGCTTTGAAGATACCGTCCTCAATAAGGGATTTCTGATTAACATCAAAAGTTTCACTCTCCGCAATAACCTCTCTGGAACCATCCTCATTTCTCTTTTCAACGACAAATTTCAAATCATATTTGCCGTTTTTGGGCAAGCCGACGAAAAAATTTTCTCCAACCGGGTCAGCACCTTTTTCCAAAATTACTAATTCATTCATTCCCAAGTAGGTAATTTCTTGTTCTTTTCCGGGCTCAATTCTGTCAAACCCCTCAAGCTTATCTTTTGCTGTAGGCCCGCTGGCTTCATCCAACCGGGCGGACTCGGTTGATTCCGTTACTTGGTTAACAGCCAAAATATAATCACGATTTTCCAATTGGTCTAAAGTAATCGCGTCCTCACCTTGATTTTTAATTAACAATTTGAACTCAACTGGCTGGCAAATATTCTCAACATCCCGGGTATAATCGAGAACATCAATTACAAATTCAGAATCTTTTGAACCGGATTTAGATGGAGAAAGCTTATTTATCTGAGAACCAACAGATTGATTTATATCCGAACCTAGTTGTTGAGTAGCTAAAAGATAACCAACAACACCAACCGCGATCACACTTATTACCAGAAGAACAACTGGTGAAAAAAAACCTTTTTTACCCTTATCCATAACTACTTAAATAAAAACATAATTCATCACTACTGTCAAGTTGACAAAACGTGTCTTAATACTATATTCTGGATTAGTAACGTTTATAAAAGAATAATGCCCAATTCTAAAACCAGTTCCAGGAAGGACTACTTTTTTCTAATAACAGTTCCAATTATTGTTGGTCTAATACTTTCCATCGGCTTTGGCGTCTGGCTGTTGTTTTTTGCTCCTAAGGACAACCGGCTGAGTCAGCTCCCCGGAATTAAACAAACTAAAAAGTTTATTAACAACCAATTCCCGGTTGCCACCAAAGCTCCAGAAAAGGAAAATCGGTTAGCAGCTTTGACCCCAACTCCCCGGCCGATTAGAAAAGGAATGAGCCGATTTAAAATCAGTGGTGGGATTGCCGCCGCTCCCCAGTTTGGCAGTGGATCAGTTGACCCGGTTGACCCCGGCCAGGGCAACGAACAAACTTTGAAAATTAATATCACCAGTGATTCCGAGGTGCAATCAGCTAAAGTAACTGTTTTGACTGACAACGGCCAAAAGGATGTGCCGATGGAGTTAGCCAGCGGAGATAAAACCAACGGCCAATGGCAGGCCACTTGGACAATTGACGATACATATATATATAGATATAAATTAAATCTTGAAGCGACCAACAATGCCGCCACCCAAGAAACATCACTACTATTAAGGTGAAACTAAAAACAGTATTAGGTATTAAGTATCAAGTATCAAGATTAAGACGGAAATTAAAGCCGAAGAAAAACTGGGCCTACCACCTTATCCTCTTTTCCACTATATTTAACCTGATTACTCCCTTCTTTGCCTTTGTTAATCCTAAACCAGCTCAAGCTACTCAAGTCGGCGATAACTGGACATTAACCAGCAGTCAAGACTGGGAGGTCCCCTTTGGCGTTACTGAAATTTATGTAGTTGCTATTGGCGGCGGTGGCGGCGGTGGCGGAACTAGTCCTCCGGGACAAGATGGGGGAGATTCCTCTGCTTTTGGTTTAACTGCCGAAGGTGGAAGTGGTGGAGGGGGATCGGCCGGAGGCGCGGGCGGCTGTCCAAGTGGAACTTATACTGGGGGTGGTTGCGGAGGCACGGGCGGAAGTGCAACTAGTTCAAATTATACCGGTGGCGGTGGCGGCGCGGGTGGATATTCGGGAGCTGGCGGTAATGGTTCAACAAACTCCGGCGCTGGTAATAGTGGTTCAGGCGGTGGCGGCGGTGGCGGCGGTGCTGACTCCAACGGCTTGGGTGGTGGCGGTGGTGGTGGAGTAGGTCTTTCAACCGAAGGTAGCTCGGGTAGCGGTGGAGCTGATGATTCATATGGCGGTGGTGGTGGTTCAGGCGGTGGAACTGGAGGACGCGGTGGTCAAGGTCCCAATGGCAACAATGATGGTGGGAATGGTGGATCTTATGGCGGCGGCGGTGGCGGTCATGAAGATTCTTCCTACACTGGTGGTGGTGGTGGTGGAGCCTTAGCTTACAATACTGTAAGCGTTACCCCTGGAACAACGGAAAGTATTCAAGTTGGGCAAGGAGGAACTGGTGGTTCAAACAACAGCTATGGTAACGGAGCAGACGGCGTAGTTTATATTGAAGTAACTGCTTATAACCCTAATTACGCGCCGTCTGCGCCAACTAATTTGCTTTGCGAGGGTCAAACAGACCCTGCCCAAATGGAAGATACCACCCCGGAGTTTTCTGCTATTTACAACGACCAAGATTCCGGCGATATTGCTAATAAGTATCAAATTCAGGTCGATGATAATGCTGACTTCTCTTCCCCACTCTGGGATTCCGGTTCAGCAGGGACGTCGATGTCCAACTGCACAGAAAGCACCCGGTGTGCCGATATAACCTATGCCGGTTCTGCCCTCGCCGATCAAACTACTTACTACTGGCGAATAAAATTCTGGGACGACGACGGCGAAGAAGGCAGTTGGAGTGCAGCCGCAGGATGGTACAACGGGTCATGGAGTTACCGAAGGCCAATAACAATTGATAACTCTGGTAACGGCTCTGCTCTTTCTAACTATCAGGTTCAAGTTGATGTTACTTACGACTCAGACATGAATGCCGATTTTTCCGACCTCCGCTTCACCGATTCCGATGGAACAACGGAATTAGATTACTGGGTAGAAGAATCAACTACAACCACTCAAGATTGCTCGCAAATTTTATTAGAAAACCCCTCTGCAACAAGCGGGATTTACACAATAAATCCTGAAGGTACAGAATTTGATGTCTATTGCAATATGGATTATGACGGAGGGGGATGGACACTATTGGACAATTTTGCTTCTACAGTTTCAGGGGATTCCGACACCTATGAACATGCTATTGGTGGTTCATTCATTACAGATTCAACCAGCATGTCAAATGCTGGATACTCAACATATTTAACAACCTATGAACATTCTAATTACACAAGAACTTCCGGTTATCTGCAAATTTTTTACAGCAGTTCCCCTGAAGGGTATATTGAAAAAACTTTACCTTCATATAACGATGAAGTTTATGTTAAGTGGGGAAATTGGTATAGTGGAAGTGCCTATTTGAAAATAGGCGGATCAACTGTCCAATCACTTGGGGGAAATGCCGGAGCATCAACATATCAAGGCACATATAGCTCTGGGCAAAAGATACGTTTTCAGGAAGCCGGCATTGTCTGGCCCGGAGAGGTTTGGGTCAGGGATTCAACACCCTCAACAATTGGCGCAACAGTTTGGGTTGAAGTTCCCTCTATTCCGGCCTCTTCAACTAAAGATATTTATATGTACTACGGCAACTCCGGAGCAAGCAGTACTAGCAATGCGGCTAATGTGCTCGATAGCGGGGGTTTATGGTTAACAAACTGGCATGATGGCCATGGTTCACATCCAACAACTGAAGCCGGCATGGATAATCTATTTTCCGCGGTGGACTACTCAACGCGAGACGGTTGGGGTATAAGAGAACAAATAAACTGTACAGGAGATGCTTGTAACATCTATGGCGCTGATGAAAATGGTTATTTAACTCTTCTGGAAGGTTGGGTTTACACCGACGAATCAGGCAACCATATTTTTGCAACCGATTCCGATGACGCTTCTGATGTACACATAAACGGGACAAATTGGAAAAGTAGCATTGGCGGAACTAATGTTGTTTCTTGGTACGATGGGCATGGGACATCGAACGACTGGACGCACAATGGAACCATTTCCTTATCCCCGGGGTATCATCGTTACGTTTATCGACAAGAAGAAGTAACCGGTGGGGATGATTGGAAAGGCGGCTGGCAAAAGCCTTCTGAAGGTTCAATAAATTATATACCATCCAGTAACTTTTACCATCGTAAGCACACTTATCCCGAGCCAAGTACAAGTGTTGGTACGGAGGAACCGCAAGAGGACCCGGATCAATTTACAACTTATTTCGATGCGGCGCCGTTTGCGTCGACGGGGTTGACGGCCAATGACCAGACTAACCCGACAGCGTTGGAAGTAGTCGCCCCGACCTTTAAAGCGACTTACAACGGCCAGCCAACTGACGATATTGCCACCGATTATCAAATCCAGGTTGATAATGATTCTGACTTCTCTTCCCCATTCTGGGATTCAGGCAAAACTTCAATGACCGACTGCACTCAGGGAACGGAATGTGGAAGCATTGATTACGGCGGAACAGAACTGGTCCGGGGTATCACCTATTATTGGCGAATTAAGTTCTGGGATGACGCCGATCAAGAGGGCAATTGGTCGGAAGAAGGCAGCAGTTTTGTTTTGAAAACCGGATGTCCGGATTCAAGCTCTACTATTTCCGTCCCCTACGACTGTTATTTCGAAAATAGTCTTGGCTCTTATAGCGGCAAGACACTTGTTGGTTTGCATAGTTTTTCAGACAGTAGTAATGTCACTACCCTGTCAGTTCAAAGCGGCAAATCAATTAATATTGGTAGTGCTCAAAGTCTAGTTGTTGGTGAAATTAACGTCTCCGGTGACAGCGGGTCAATTGTTATTGAAGAAGGCGGAGAAATAAAACCGGGAGCGGTCATCTGGTACAAGGATGATGATCAGGACGGTTACCCCTCATCTACCGAACCAACTGTATCTAAAACCCAACCTTCTGACGGAATATATGTCCCGCCTGATTCCCTGATCTCAACATCCACCGAGGACTGCAACGATAACGACGATACTGCCTATGATGGTGTAGTTTGTTATGCCGACAGTGATGGTGACGGTTACTCTGTCGATACCCCAACCAATTTCTGCGGAGAAGATGTCTGCCCGGTTGACTACAAAGAAACTGCCGATGGTGATTGTAATGACGCCGACGGAAACCGCTATCAATACCTGTCTGGTTATGTTGATGCCGATGGAGACAGCTACACAGTCGGCGGCCAAGTAGACAATATTTGTTCCGGAGCAACCTTGCCAACTGGCTATACCGACACCCAAAGCGGCACGGCCGATTGCAATGACAGCAATGCTGATCTTTACGAATACTCTCCCTGTTATCCAGATAACGATTCTGACGGCTATTTTGCAACATCAACCGAACAAACTTGTGCTGGAACAGTTTGTCCGGCAAGTCATTCCGATAGCCAAGGAACCGACTGTAACGATGACAATGGCAATGTTTACCAGAACTTAGCTTGTTATCCGGATAACGACTCAGACGGATACTATAATAAATCCTCTGAGCAGGTTTGTTCCGGAGCTACCTGTATTGCTGGTTACTCTGATACCCAGGGAACCGACTGTGACGATACCGATGACACTAATTACCAAGATCTGACTGCTTATACTGATTCTGACGGCGACGGCTATGGAAGCGGCGAATCAATGCTTATTTGTTCCGGCGATACCCTACCAGCCGGCTATGCCGATAACGGCACCGATTGTGACGACACCGACGGCGGCCTTTATCAAAACCTAACTTGCTATCCAGACAATGATTCTGACGGCTATTACGCCACCGGATCTGAACAAGTATGTTCCGGTGTTTCCTGTCTGACCGGTTACTCCAGCAGTCAGGGAACTGATTGTAATGATTCTGATGATTCCAAATGGCAAAATCTAGCCGGTTACGTTGATAACGATAATGATGGTTATACCGTTGGAGGAAGTCAACAGATTTGTTCTGGCGATACTCTCCCCTCCGGTTACACCGACACCCAAAGCGGCAGTGACGATATTGATGATAATAATGATTGTGCCGATGACACCAATACCCATCTCTGTGGTGACGGCGGCACCGACGGCACCTGTATTGCTGTTTCCGCTGGTGAAAACGGGTTAGATGCTTGTCAAACCTGTAACGGCAGTTCAATTGACGCTCAAAACATTGCTGATAATACCCAAGATACAGAAGGAAGCAATCTCTGTAATTCTAATTGTAAAACCTGTAACGGCTCTGGCAGTTGTGTCAACCAGGACAGCGGCGAGGATTTGTTCGGCCAGTGTAACGTCGATAACTGTTTAACCGGAACTTGCAACGCCTCCGGTTCATGTGCTGTTTACTCTGGTGGCGAAAAAGGGACCTGCGGTCCTTGTTATCACTGCAGTGATGGGGACGCTTTCTGCGACCCAGTCACAGCTGGAACCGATCCCAACGGCGAATGTGACACAACCGCTTGCTACACCGGCAACTGTGATGGTTCTGGTTCTTGCAGTATCTATTCTGGCGGCGAAGAAGGATCCTGCCCCGCCTGTCAATACTGCAACGACGGTGATTCCGCCTGTGACCCAATCGCTGAAGGCAGTCAAGACACTACTGGATCCAACTTATGTAACGGGACTTGTAAATCATGTGACGGCCTAGGTAATTGTGCCAATGCTGATGTTGGGACTGATCCCGGTAATGATTGTGAAGCAACCAACTGCAGTACTGGCAACTGTGATGGGTCTGGCGCTTGTGCCGTATACTCCAGCGGTGAAAAGGGAACTTGTGGAGATTGTTATTATTGTAACGACAGTGATTCCTCTTGTGACCTGGTTACAGCAGGAAATGACCCGAACGGTGACTGTTCAGCAACTGATTGTTACACCGGAAACTGTGATGGTTCCGGTTCCTGCGGCATATACTCCGGTGGTGAAAAAGGTGCCTGTAGTACCTGCTATTACTGTAACGATGGTGACTCTGATTGTGACTTAGTTGGTTCACAGTTGGACCCCAATGACGATTGTGCTGTTGGAAGTTGGTCTTGTGACGGCAATTGTCGAAGAGTTCGTAATTCCGGCACATGTGACGGCGGCGGTTCATGCCGGACTAATGATGAAACCGATTACTGCTCTTTAGGTGATTACTGCTCCGCCGGAACTTGTTTTGCCGGAGCTTGTGACTCCAGCTGGCACTGCTCCACTAATACCGCCTATCAATACACTTGTGATGGGTCTGGTAACTGCGACCATAATTACAACGGGGATGACTGTTCTGATTGTTCTTGCACCTGCGGCGACTATACCACATCAACTGAGGATACGGTCAGCTGTTCTGACGGTATTGATAATGACTGCGACGGAGATATCGACCTAGATGATTCCGATTGTTGCGATGCTAACGGCACTGCATGTAGTCTTGGCAGTGACTGCTGTTCGGGAAATTGTGTCGACGGCTACTGCTGTAACAGCTCATGTACCGGAACTTGTCAAGCCTGTGATCTTTCCGGCAGTGTGGGCACTTGTACCAATGTCCCTAGCGGCCAAGACCCGGATAACGAATGTGGCACAACCAATTGTTATACCGGTACCTGTAACGGGTCCGGTGCCTGCGGGATTTATTCCGGCGGACAGAAAGGCAACTGCGGTACCTGCTATTACTGCAACGATTCCGATTCTGCCTGTGACCCAGTCCCCAATAATCAAGATCCTCATAGCGAATGCAATGAACCTTATTGTGAATCTTACTCTTATTCCTGTATAAACAATGATGTCTGGCGGGTTGCTGACGAGTGTACCGCTAACACCTGTAACGGGTCCGGCAGTTGTGCCTGTGACAACTGGTCGTCAGGCGGATGTGATTATGAATACCAGAGCCAATGCGGCTCCGTGTATTGTAATTACTGCAGCTGCGGCTTTGGTGAAGGTGACTGCGATGGAGATTATCACTGCGAAGCCGGCTTAATCTGCGGTTATAACAACGGGGGTGACTTCGGCTGTCCATCTACTTATGAGGTCTGTGTTGAATGTGATGTTGATGGCGACTGCGACGCTGGTGAAGAATGTGTCAGCCATCGGTGTGAAATCGCCTGTAAAGATAATGGTCAAACCTGCTCTGCCGGTAGTGAGTGCTGTTCCGGCAACTGTATAGACGGATACTGCTGTAATTCCTCTTGCGGAGGAACCTGCGAAGCCTGTGATGTTTCCGGCAGTGAAGGCACTTGTACCAATGTCCCCAACGGCCAGGACCCGGATGGGGAATGCAGTACTACCGGCTGCGGCACCGGCAACTGCAACGGGTCAGGCGCTTGCGGAGTTTACAATGATGGGCAAAAACATAATTGCGGTGCTTGCCAATACTGCAACGATTCAGATGCCAGCTGCGAATATGTACCCAGCGGTAATGATCCTAATGGGGATTGTAGCAGCGGTGAATGTTCAACCTGCGACGGAACCGGACAATGTGCTGATGACGACTCGCAATGTTCGGCAACCAATTGTTACACCGGCACCTGCACCGCCGGCACTTGTGACATCTATTCCGGTGGTCAGAAAGGAACTTGTGGAAATTGCTACTACTGCAACGATTCCGATTCTGCCTGCGACCCGGTTACAGCTGGAACCGATCCTAACGGCGAATGTTCGGCAACCAATTGTTATACCGGCAACTGCGATGGCTCCGGCTCTTGTGACATCTATTCCGGCGGTGAAAAAGGCAACTGCGGACTTTGTATGTACTGCAACGATTCCGATTCTGCCTGTGATCAAATTGGCAGTCAACTAGACCCATTTAACGAATGCGAGGCGGTAGATTGCTATACCGGAGCCTGTTCAGGCGGCGGCGAATGTGCCGTTCATTGGACTGGCCAACGCGAAAATGATTGTCCAATCTGCACTTACTGCAATGATAGCGACCCAGCATGTGATAACGTTCCTAACGGCCAAGACCCAAGCGGTGATTGTGCTACCGGTGATTGGTCTTGTAAAGGAGCGTGCCAAAGGGATAGAAATTCGGGTAACTGTGATGGTAGTGGAGCTTGCAAAATAGGTGACGAAGTAGAAAACGTTCCAAGCGGCTCTATTTGTGAATATTCTGAAGGTATTATCCCCGTTAACGCCAGTGATTATTGCAATTGGGACTGGGACTGTACCGCTGGTGCTTGTTCTGGAACTCAATGGTACACCTCCTGCAACGGTTCTGGCTCCTGCCGGTTGGCCAGCGACCATACTGATGCATATTCCGTAACGGTCTATGCAGATGCCGGCTACTCTTTATATGGCACTTGCGGAACTCAAAACTCTGCCGACTGCGGCGTAGATAGCACTTGGTCTTGTGACGGCTATTGGGGAGACGAGGCTTGCCTAAAACACAAGACTACATATAGGTGTGACGGTAGCGGCAATTGCAATCAAGCTAGCGGCACACAAACTGCCTATGTCAGCCAAGGTCATAGGTGTCAAGAAACTAGTAGTGGTGAAAGCACATCTTGGTGCACCGCTTTACCATTCGACCAATGTGAAGGACTTTGTGAACGCAGTCGACCAACTGCAACTTGCGATGGTAGCGGGACCTGTGACTATGTAACTGGAAGATACACGAGCGATATAGCTGATGGATACTATTGTACAGGTTCAGGTTCATCAACCGCCGGAGCATGCGACACAAGCTGGTATTGTTCAGGCAACTCGTTATGCCAGAAAACCTGTCAAGACGCAAGCTGTACTTTGAATTATAATTGCCAAGCTTGTAGTACTACCGGCTCTTGTGACGGCAGTTGCTCAAGCGGAGATTGTGACGGACCTTATGACTGGACAACAACTCAAATAAACGGGTCATGGGATGCTAATTGCGATGGGGTGGTTACCAAAAGGTATGGTGTTACGGCAATCAGTGGAACTTGTAGTGAGGATAAAGATTGCCGAGACGGTTGGTACAATACTGTCGAGGATTGCGGCAATTCAGCTAGTAATTACAAATCCGGATGCTACTGCCTAACCTCCCATGGACTTTGTGCCTGTACTCAAACAAATGTAACTCAAGAGTGCCGCTAAACTACCTCGATGCCGCACCAAAGTTCTCGCCGTGCCCGCCAAAACTGGAGCCAAAGGCGACTGTGGGTGGGATCGAGAAAAAAGTTGCTACGTGATTTTTTTGGACTAAAATAAGTAAACGACATTTAGCTAACAGCGGACTGTTGTCAATCTAGAAAAACTAGGCTTTAAACATTTTCAAAGATCTGTTTGGATTTCACCTCTACCAGTAAATAACTATTTAAAAAAATTGGTTAATCAGGTTAATAGCAAGGAATATTTAAGCATTTTTGTTGGGCAATTGTATAACCAAGACTCAAAAAAGCTGGTAGAAGAGCTCTGGCAAGTTGATTTTTGGAATCAAAAAGCCAAAAAAATGGCCGCTTAAGGAATTAATTAAAAACTTCAAAATAAGGATAAAAATAAATAGGTAGCACCAAAGTTCTCGCCGTGCCCGCCAAAGCTGGAGCCAAAGGCGACTGTGGGTGGGATCGAGAACTATTTCTCGCTACCTGATTTTATTCCTCTGGGGTGGTCGTTGGTTCGGGGGTTGGTGAAGTTTCCATTCCAGTGTCGACTTCTGTTTCAGCCTCAGATTCCGGCTCGGTATCAGCTTGAATGTCTTCGGTTTCTTCTGGTGCAGTTACACCTTCATCCAAAGGCGGAGCGGCATCATCGGGAAGTTCAATTGGTTCGTCTATCTGTGGACTGGGCAATGGCTCGGGCCGAGTTATTTCACCCTCTTCAGGCTGTTCAACTACCGGTTGCTCAACCTCACCAAGTTCAGCTTTCCATTCTTCGAGCTCAGCTTTGACTGTTTCATAGTCATTGCTGTCCCGGTCAACCAAATTAACTGCCTGCTGTAAACGTTCAACGGCCTGTTGAAGCTTATCCTGTTGGCGCAAAGCATGCGCCCAGTTGTACCA
Organism: uncultured Gammaproteobacteria bacterium; assembly: GCA_964498425.1. Lineage (GTDB taxonomy): Bacteria > Patescibacteriota > Microgenomatia > UBA12405 > JAHJSD01 > CAYSLZ01. The sequence goes on from CAZCGQ010000004.1 coordinate 16,815, forward strand.
GGCATTGGCATAATCTCTCTTTAAATTGACTGCCAGTTCAAATTGCTTAGCTGATTCTTCATATTCCCCAAGCGAAAAAAGTAAACCACCGTAATCAACCCGCAGTCTTGGATTAAGAGAATCCATAGCTACCGCCTGTTGGTAGGCGGAAATCGACCATTGATCGGCATTTTGGGCTAAGCCGATTAACTGCCGATAAATCTGAGCCAAGTTCTCCCAGCCGACAACATTTTGGGGTTCCAAGACTACCGCTGATTTTGCCTCATTAACTGCTTGAGCGATTAACTGCTGAAGCTGTTGACGCTGTTCCTCGGACAATTCTTGGTTTTGATTTCTCGCCTGGCGAATCATATTTGTCGCTAAGGCCAAATTTGTTTGTGAGAAAGAAATCCGGTAGGTTTGCCTGAACCTGTTTTGATTTATTGATTTTCTTTGCAAATCATATGTCTCGGCGGCCTTATTTTCAGATGCGGCTTTGACTGCTTGATAATAGGTTAATTCCGGTAAAAACAAGTTATAAAGGTAGTACCCGAGGAAAAGTCCACTGATAATCAATAAACCGCTGATAACATATGGGGCCCCATTTTGGCCTTTTTCACCAATAATTAAGTTTAGTTCTTTTTCTATCCCCTTGCCCCGTGCCAATCCTAAGCTCAAAAACAATAAGAATAAAGTTATTAAGTTACCCGGAAAGAGTAGTAAAAGTACCCAGTTAGCAACCAATAAAATGCGCAGCCGCGGCTGTTTTTTGGCAACATTAAGACTGCGAACAAGCAAAAGGATAATAACAGCTAAACCAACTATCCCCAGCTCCGCCCAAACTTGTAGAAACCAGCTGTGGGAAGCACCAAAACGAACATTCCAAATATCAGATCGATTAAATTCACGCGGCCGGAATCGGGTAAAGGCAGTGTTGAAATTGCGCGGGCCGACACCAAACAAAGGTTTACGCTTAAAGGCCTCAACAGTAGTTGCCCATGAAGAAAACCAGTCCAATAACAATGGTTTTGCTTGAATTGCTCGATAAACTGTCACTCCTGTTCCAACTAAAATTACGACGGTGACTACTGCCATCCACCATTGACCTAATTCCCCATCCTTATTTAACTGCCTAATCAGATGACTAACGATTAGAACGCCAACCAAAAACAAAAATTGACTAAGAATTAAGGGATTGGTAAAAGCGGCAAAGTTAAGATAACGTACCAAATTACCCGAAAAACCTTCCGGCAGGATAAAGAGAACTACTGAAATCAAACTTAAAACTGTTCCGGAAGCAATCAAACCATAGAGTATACTTTGAAACTTCTGGCTGATTTTGGATTGAGCAATAATGAAATAAAACAGGGTTAGACCAATGGCACTACCTAAACCCAAAGGTTGAATTAAAGAACGTGCCTTTGCCCCTCGCGGTAGAAAATACCAGGAAGCGAGATTGGCAACCAGGTACAAAAGGACAAATATATCCAGCGGGGCAATAGAATACGTAACTTTTTCTTTTTGAACTAACTTCAAACCAGAAAAAACTAACAAAACCACGGCTACTGCGGCCAATAGATAATTTTTAGCTCCAAAGACAGGATCGGCTATCGCCGGGAAGAAGAATAACGGAAACAAAAAAGTAATAATTGAAATTATAACTGCCATCTCTATTATTATATACTAACTAAATTTCTGCGTAAATCAACCCCAAAATTAATTGCATTCATAATTAATTTGGTATTAAGTATTAAGTATTAGGTATTAAGTATGGAAAAATATAAGAAAATCAAATTTTATACATAATACACAATACTTACTACTTACTACTGAGGCCTACTGGCCTCCGAAACGGCGGTCACGGTCTTGGAATTCTTTGATTGCTTTTTCTAACTGTTTGGGACCGAAATCCGGCCATAAAGTATCGGTAAAATAAAGTTCAGCATAAGACATCTGCCAAAGAAGAAAATTAGACAATCTTACCTCCCCGCCTGTCCGGATAATTAAGTCCGGGTCCGGCTGGTCCTTAGTATCGAGGTAATCATTGACCAAATCTTCATCAACATCCTTTGCCTTCACGCCGTCCTTAATCATTTCTTTAATCGCCCGAACAATTTCATCCCGTCCACCGTAATTCAAAGCAACATTAAACCGCATCACTTCGTGCTTTTTAACAATGTTAAGCATTTCTCTGATCGCGTCTCGAACCCGAAGTGGAAAGGCCTGGAAATTGCCCAAAACAAAGAATTTAATCCCTCGCTCCGTATATTCTTCCTTCTTTTCCTTAACGATATTGACTAGCAAATCAAAAATCCCCTTAACTTCCTTTTTGGCCCGTTTACGCCAGTTTTCGGTTGACAATGCATAGACAGTTATATATTTAATTCCTAATTTTTCGGCGTGATCAACTAGATCTTTCAGATTTTGAGCACCCGCCTCGTGTCCCTTAGTTGGCGATTTGCCTTTTTTCTCAGCCCAACGCCGATTGCCATCCATTATTAAAGCAATATGCTTAGGCATCCGCTTTGAGTCTAGGTTGTAGTGCTTACCAAGTTTTTTCATAGAAGAAAATGATTAATGACTGATGATTAATGATTAAAAAAATATATACAAATACTGTATTAACCATTAGCCATTAACAATTGGTCATTATATTCAAATCAAGATTGGTTGTGACAGGAGGGTATTACCCCTCCAAAAGGTCAAAGACCTTAATATTGGTTGGGTAAAAATCAGCCATAAGGCTGAAAAAATAATCTGTAAAAAATTTTTAGAAAGGAGGTGATCCATCCGCTCCTTCCAGAACGGATACCTTGTTACGACTTACCGCTCCTCGCTGACCTCACCTTAAATCCAATGAATATTAGATCTTCGGGTGCTGTCAACTCGGCTCAGTTGACGGGCAGTGTGTACAAGAGGCGGGAACGTATTCACCGAGGTATGCTGACCCCCGATTACTACCAATTCCGCGTTCATGCAGGCGAGTTGCAGCCTGCAATCCCCACTGAGACCTAGTTTGATGAGATTAGCTCCACCTCGCGGCTTAGCGACCCATTGTCTAGGCCATTGTATAATGTGTGTTGCCCTGAGCATAAGCGACATGCTGACTTGACGTCATCCTCTCCTTCCTCCCCGACGAAAAGCCGAGGCAGTCCCGCATGACATGTAAAACATACGGCAAGGGTTACGCTCGTTGCCTCACTTAAGAGAACGTCTCACGACACGAGCTGACGACAGCCATGCACCAGCTGTCTTGCCACTAAGCTTCAATCTTTCAAAAGAAGCATAAGCAAGATGTCAAGCCCAGGTAAGGTTCATCGCTTTGTATCGAATTAAACCACATAATCCACTGGTTGTGCGCCTCCCCGTCAATTCGTTTGAGTTTTAGCCTTGCGGCCATACTCCCCAGGCGGCTCGCTTAACGCGTTAACTACGTCACCGATTCCCGACCTAAAGTCGAGGACCAACAACTAGCGAGCATCGTTTAAGGCTAGGACTACCTGGGTCTCTAATCCAGTTTGCTACCCTAGCTTTAGTCCTTTAGCGTCAGTAAGATCTTGGCTACCCGCCTTCGCCCTTGGTGTTCCTTGCTATATCCATGGATTTCACCCCTACACAGCAAGTTCCAGTAGCTCCAGATCCACTCTAGTTTGCCAGTATTTCCGGCCTTTCCTCGATTAAGTCGAGGGCTTTAACCGAAAACTTAACAAACCGCCTGCGGGCCCTATACGCCCAGTAATTCCGGGTAATGCTTGCACCCTCCGTTTTACCGCTGCTGCTGGCACGAAGTTAGCCGGTGCTTGTCTGGTCGAATATTCGACCTATTAGCGGTTTACGATCTCTCGACCTTCATCCCGCACGCGGTGTCGCTGCGTCAGGCTTTCGCCCATTGCGCAAGATTCCTAGCTGCTGCCTCCCGTAGGAGTAGGACCCGTGTTTCAGTGTCCTTGTGGCTGACCACTCTCTCAAGCCAGCTATCCGTTTGCCTTGGTGAGCCATTACCTCACCAACAAGCTGATAGAACGCACGCTCCTCCTTTTCCGCACAGTTACGTGCTTTACCTCGTCCTCTGGACGAGGAAATCCTAAATTCGAAACCCGAAACCCGAAACAATATTAAATTTTTCAAATACAAATGTCTAAACTTTTAGATATTAAATATTCGAATTTTGATATTGTTTGGTATTTCGATATTAGTGCTTAGAATTTCCTTGTCCAAAGGACAAGGGCTATGAAGCATTATCCCCAATTTCTTGGGGTTAGTCTTCAGAAAAGGGTAGATTCGTACGCGTTACTCACCCGTCTGCCATGCACGACCCGAGGGTCGGCATTCGACTTGCATGCCTTAGGCACACCGCCAGCATTCACCCTGAGCTACGATCAAACTCTCAAATAAA
>CAZCGQ010000004.1:21289-94191 GCA_964498425.1 uncultured Gammaproteobacteria bacterium
GATCAAACTCTCAAATAAACCCCGCTTCTCCGCCAAAAGACGGATCCAAGGGGTCGAATTTATCTAGCTCCTGTCACAACCAATCCTGATTGTTAACTAATTTGTCAATGTGCTCCTATATATTATCATCTCCTACCTAAAAGTCAATCCCAAAAGAGCTGTCAAAACCACTTGTCATTCCAATATCAACCAAGTTCCGTCATTCCGAGGTACCCCGAAGAATCTTTTCGGGGATCCTTCGCTATGCTCAGGATGACAAATTTTAACTTTATACTATAATAATGATGAGATGAAAATTGCTGTCTTTACTGACTCTTACTACCCGCACGTATCGGGGGTAACCACCACTGTTGATAAACAAATCCAGGAACTAGCCAAACGCGGCCATAAAATTAAACTCTTTTGTCCTAAATTCAAAAAGCAGTCTCAAGCCGGCCAAGACTTACCTAAAAATATTGACATCATCCGCTTGCCAGCAAATGTCCCGTTCCCAGGCTATTCCACCTTTTCGGTTTCTATCCCAACAGTCACCAAGTCTTTAAAAGAGGTTCGCAAATTCCGACCGGAAATTATTCATATCCACACAGAGGGCGGTGTTGGCTGGGAAGGCTTAATCTGCGCTAAAATCAGAAAAATCCCCATTGTTACGACCCTGCATACCTTTTTAGCTCACCAGGAATACCTCAAACATTGGAAAATTGACAAATTTGAATCTTTTCAGAAAATTGCTTGGAAGTACATTCTGATGATTCACAATCAAGCGAAACTGGTTATTTGCCCCTCGCAGGCAATGAAGAAAGAGGCGGTTAACAACGGCCTGGAAGTTCCCGCCAAGGTAATTGCCAATGGAATAGACCTCGCCAAATACAAAAAGATTGAAAACGCGGAACCAGGAAAAACTGATGACGATAAGTTTCATTTTATTTACGTTGGGAGAATTGCTGTTGAAAAAAGTTTGCCCGTCCTGATTAAGGCTTTCAAAATAGTCACTAATAAAAAACCAAAAACTAAATTAACTATTATCGGCGATGGGCCGGCCCTATCAGATTTAAGAGAACTAGTTAACCATCAGCATCTAGCCGGAAAAGTAATATTTACTGGCCAAATTCCTCATGACCAGTTGATGAAGTCCGATTTGATTTCCTCAGCCAATGTTTTTGTTACTCCATCTAAGACCGAGAATCAGCCAATTAGTGTTTTGGAGGCAATGGCTTTCGGCCTACCCCTTATTGGAGTTGACGCATTGGGGATGGGTGAGTTAATTAAACACGAGGAAAATGGACTTTTGGCTGAACCAGATAATCATCGCCAAATCGCCCAGTACGGTTTGAAACTGGTTAACAATCCGCAATTAGCTAACAAATACGGCCAGAAATCTTTGGAGTTGGTTAAACAACTTTCATTAACCAAAACCGGAGATGAGTTAGACAATGTTTACCGAAAAATTGCCCAAAAAACATAAAATAATCGTCCTTTACCTAACCAGTGCTATCCGAATTATCGGAGTTGGCGCTTTTTTATTTCTCCATCCGTTTATTGCTTACCTTTTAAACGCCTTCCTGGATATGGCCGACGGTCCAATCTACAAACATTTCTTAAAAATAAACCCTCAAAAGGCACAACTTATCGATAAAATTCTTGACCTTTGGCTTTACACAACAGCGATCATATTTTCCCTATTTTCTAATTACTTATTACCTATTACTTATTACTTATTATTTTTATATCTCTACCGCCTTATCGGCCAAATTGTCTATTTTGTCACCCGCAATAAGCGATTACTAGTCTACTTTCCGAATTTTTTTGAAAACTTTTTCTTTTTCTTTACCTTTTTAGATCTAATATCAGCTAGCCATCTAGCTAGAAATCCTCTATTTTTATACCCAAGCATTGTGATTTTAGTTGGAGGCAAAATTGCTCATGAAATCTCCCTTCACCGCCGCAACGAAACCTGCTTTGACAACATTATCCTGCCAATATTTTGTCAACGAAAGAAGTAACTTCTTTTTTGAATCTCTCTTTGGAGAATTTTTTCGCCCATTGCTTACATTCCTGACTGGAAAAATCCGTTTTCTCAAACTTTTTTATCGCTTTAATTAAAGATTCAACTGTCGGCTGGTCGAAAAAAATCCCCGTCTTTCCTTCAACTACTGTCTCCAAATAGCCGCCGCCGCGGTAAGCAATTACCGGCGTTCCGGCCATCATTGCTTCCACCGGGGTCATCCCAAAATCTTCATCGGTAGCCAAAACAAAAAAGCCTTTGGCCTGAGTGTAGAGTTCGGCTAGCCGCTGGTCGGAAACATAACCTAAAAATTCAACTTTATCACCGGCCAAATCTTCTAAACGCTTCTGTTCTTGTTTCCATCCGGCTGGTTTACCGGCAATCTTCAATTTCAAACCGAGCTGATTAACCGCTTCAATCGCCAGTTCAAACCCCTTGCCGCCGACAATTCTACCGATAATCAAATAGAAATCCTCTTTAGGCACATCGGGATAATCCAATTTTTCAATCGGGGGGTAAATAACCGTTGATTCTCGTCGGTAGAACTTCTTAATCCGACCGGCAACATTTTTAGAATTAGCAACGAAATGGTCAACCCGCTGTGCAGCCTGATAATCATATAATCTTAAAAAGTGGCCAACAACGGTCGCATAAACCCGAACCGGCCAGTATTTTTGCAACTCAACCGAAGTTGGGTAGCCGTACAGCCACCGGGGCGGGGTATGACAGTAACATACTTCTACCGTTTCCCCCTTGTTTTTAAACCCTTTGGTGATATACCAACTGGCTGACGAAATTACTAAGTCATAGTCGGAAAAGTCGAAAGAGTTCCAAATTAAAGGGGTAATGAACCGCAGTGGACTGTGCAGTTTGCCGCTGGCAAAACCCGGAATTTTCTGGGCCCAAGACGACCGAATATCTTTATCCTTAAACCGGCCATAGGCTGAAGAGCCTTTGTTATGAAAGGCGGTGTAAATTGGTGCCTGCGGCCAAATCTCGGAAAGAGCCAAGAGCACCCGTTCGGCTCCGCCAAACTCACTTAGGTAATCATGGACCAAAGCAACCTTCATACCCAATTATATCAATAATTACCGTATGCCTTCATGATATAATCCAAATCAAAATTACCTGCTCCTAGTTTTACTTACAAAATGAATTTGGAAAGAGTTAGTGTTAATCAAGATAGGCTTGCTGAAGTTGTTGAACGCTGTTTAGAAGCAAGAAAAAATCAGGAATTGATTTTTCGTGACCGACCGCGGCCGCCGGAAGAAGATTACATTAAATTACTGCAAAGTGTAGGAGAAAGCCTTGGTGATAATCGACTTGCCCTTAATGCTCTTTTTCTTACAACAATGCTGGTTAGAGGCGACAGTACCCGAAACCTGTTTAAAAGAATTTCTGATTCCTATAAGCTTGATCGAGACAGTTGGATATTCCAACCTGAAATAGTCGTCAACCAGGACAAAGAAGAAGTTACTGCTACCTGCTATCAATTTTTTCGACCGGGCAGTTTCAGCGGCCAAGCAATTGATAACAGCTGGGTACACAACTGCCAACTGCTACACCAAAGATACGGCGGGAATATTAGAATTTTCTTTGAAGAACATGGGAATGATGCTGTTAAAATTGTCGATGCTCTTTATTACAAGGCTAGAGCTAAAACCAAGGACAAAAAAAATAACCATGCCTTTTTAGGATTTGGCCCCAAACTTGCCTTACTTTATATTCAGTGGGCAAATCAATATCTGCATCCTTTAAAAAACGCTGAAAAAATTGGTCCACCAGTAGATTTCCAACTCAGCCGCGTATTTATTCAAACCGGAGCAGTTCATCTAGAAACCCCGGTCACTGCTCACCAACTAACCAATCGCATTCTTCACCCCAACCTCACCCGGTTATGCGAAGAACACCGCTGGCATCCTCGAATGGTTTCTGAAACCATCTGGGAAGTCGGCAACCTAGCCTGCGGCCGACACGCCCATAGTTTGTGTCCAGTAGAAGATATGTGTACTCGATTAGTTTCTTACAAGCCCTATGACCGAGACGGGGTACTTGACCCAACCGATTCCGGTAGATTCGCCAAGCCGCAAAGCCACTTTTTCCGCCAACTCGACTCTTCCTGAAGTTTACTCAAATCTCTGCCATTCCATCTTTTCGCCCTTCAATTGTTTTTCGGCCATGACCAATTCCTCGTAGATACCGTCAAGAAGGTCATAATCCTTTGCTTCTTCTAAATCCACCCAGACAAATTTATCAGTTTCACCCTCTTGCAGGGTAACCTCGCCGGAAGCATAATCAGCCAAGCAGGAAATAACCAAGGAGGGATTGCCGTCGGAGTGAATTGTTGCCAAAGAAGTAACATAGTCAATGTTGTCAATATCAATGCCAACTTCTTCCATAACCTCACGCCGGAGGACCTTTTCCAACACGTTATACCAATAGAACTCTGTTTCCTTGGGTAAATCAATATAATCGCTGATCTCCAGCTTACCGCCAGGAACAGTCCACATCCCGGGAAAACGTTTTTTGTTAGGTGACCGTCGGGTAATCAAGTACTTGTCATCCTTAACGACAATGGCTGTTATTACCACTTCGTGAAGCTTGTCGTCATTAACTTTCATTGTTTTATTATAACAAAAAATACTAGTTCGTTCTTGCTAAATCAGTTTCATTTGGCTGTCGGTGTGGCCGGAATCGAACTTGTCTTCAATCCGGCGGACAAGCGAACGGAAATTCAAGCTTTCCAGGGAATTTTTTAATCGAATTAGCTTTTGGTCAGTAAATTCGGCATTTTCCCAATCAACTTCTATCGGAGCATCGGTAACAATTTCGGCTAATTCATAGGAAAGTTTAGCCGATTCCATTCCTTTTTCAAGCTTTGCCCGAGTAGTGTCGGGAAACTCATCCAAATGGTCATAGATTTCCTCAACCGTGTCATATTTGTCAAATAACTTAGCCGCTGTCTTTGGTCCAATGCCATAAACACCGGGATAATTGTCCGAAGAATCACCGATCAAGGCCTTATAGTCAATCACCTGTTCCGGCTTAACCCCAAGTTTTTCCTCAACTTCCTCCGGCCCAACTAATTCCCCGCCGGAAATACCCCGGCCAAGAATATACAAACTTGTTTGGTCATCAACCAACTGCATCAAGTCCTTATCCCCCGTTACAATAATCACATTATCAACTTTTAACTTTTCACCAGCCTCGACGGCAGGCGGGCTTTTAACTTTTAACTGACGAGAAATCGTTCCCGCCAAATCATCTGCTTCATAGCCCTCAAGCATTTTCATTGGAATACTGGAATTTTCAAGCGTCTCCCTAGTCAAATCAATCTGGCTTTTCAGCTCATCTTCCATCTTCGGCCGATGGGCTTGATAACCGACAAACTTTTCGTGTCGAAAGGTCGGACCGGGAGCATCAAAACAACAAACCAGATAATCTGGTTCCAGCTCATCAATTGAAGAAAGAAGCATTGAAAAAAAACCATAAACAGCATTTATTGGCTTACCGCCCTGAGTTAGACTGTCCTTGGGTAAGGCGTGATAGGCACGGTGAAGCAGGGCATGGGAATCAATAATGACTAACTTCGACATATACTATTATATATAATCAATTTTCGAATGTTCAATTTTCAAATTTTCAAAAAAATTTGGTTGTAAATCAGTCTCCACTTGCTGTCAACTATTTACTGCTTTATACTGAAATAGATATGGAACATCACCCAATACCACAGCAAATCAGTTCATATGAATTCCGCCTCGTCGGCAGTATGACTTTGAAGCAATTTATTAAATTGGCTGGTGGTTTAATTATCGCTTTTTTGTTTTATAACAGCAAACTGATTTTCTTTATTAAATGGCCGATGGTAATCCTCTTTGCCAGCTTAGGAGCGGGATTAGCCTTTATGCCAATTAACGAACAACCATTGGAAAAGTGGATTCTTGCCTTTTTCAACAGTATTTACTCTCCATCCATCTATATTTGGCAAAAACAGCCGCAGTTATTAGGGTTTGAAGAAGGTTTTTATCAACCCCAAGAAGGATCACCCATGCCAGAGGAACCAGCTGAGTCGGAAGATAAGGAACCAAGGCTCGAAGAATTTCTTGCAACTATTGATGAAGATAGAAAAGTGAAAAGCCCGCCTGGCGTCGAGGCCGGTGATAAGGAAACTACGCCAGTCGAAGAAGAAGTGAAAGAACCAGAAACGGAACCAAAACCAAGAATTGAGCTTGAGCGGCAAAAACCGCTGGAAGCAACAGCTGAAGCCGAATACGGAGAAATTCCGATGCCAAAAACACCTCAAACTCCAAACAAGGTTGTCGGCATGGTTTTCACTAGAGAGGGTAAAATGGTCGAAAATGCAATTATTGAAATTCAGGATAAAAACGGCAATGCGGTTAGAGCTTTAAGAACCAACCGCTTGGGCCAATTTGAAACAGCCACACCTCTATCAAAAGGTGAATACCTAGTAACCGTTGAGAAGGAAGGGTATGACTTTGATATACTGAAAATAGAAGCTAAAGGTGAAGTTTTAGAACCATTAATTATTAAAACAAAAAACGGGAAGGGTAACGGTTAAGACGCCCGTATCGGTAATGTAAAGGGGCAGCGTGACCGAAAACGAAAGACGATACGAGTTTCGTAACCTTAACCGATAAACGATATAAGTATGGATTTAAAGGAAATCGCCATTAAAGGAACCAGTCAAGATCATTTGCCGATTGAGGATATTCAAAACAATTTGGTTATTCTCAAAGACGGAACAACAGTGATGATTGTTAAAACATCATCAGTCAACTTTGATCTACTTTCTGAAAAAGAACAAGACGCAATGATTTATGCCTACGCCGCTATGCTTAATTCCCTGACCTACCCAATAGAAATTATTGTCAGATCAACCGCCAAGGATGTTTCTAACTATTTAAAAAGAATAAAAAAGCAGGGTACTAAAATCAGCAACCCCCTGCTGAAAAAACAAATACAATCCTATCACGACTTCGTTGAGGAAGTAGTGGAAAAAAACAATGTTCTAGCTAAAACATTTTATATTGCTGTTCCCTTTTACCCGGCGGAGATGGGAACAGCGGCGGCCGCCCATTCATCAGTACCCGGATTTCTGTCATTTCTTAAAAAGGAAAAGAAAACTTTGCCAATGAGTAAAGAAAAAATCGTTGAAAAAGCCAATGCCGCCTTGGAACCAAAGCTGGAACACCTGACCCGGCTTTTTGGCCGACTGGGCTTAACCGTAAAGCAATTGGAAACTAAAGAGCTTATCCGCTTATTTTATAAAATTTACAACCCAGAATCGTCTTTGGGAGAAAATATCGAAGCCTTAAATCAACAAGGTGTAATGATTCATGGACCAAAACAAGATGTTCAACAAAATACTCAATAAAATCAAACCGGGAAAATCATCCTCGGCTGAAAACCAGCAAGGCAAGGAACAACAAACCAACCAGAAAAAGCAAAAGCAGCTTGACCCCAAAATTAGGGATTTTGGCGAAGGCCTGGTTTCTGTTCAAGATATCATTGCCCCATCAGCGATTGAGGTTGATTTCGACTGGATAAGAATCAATAATCATTACTACCGAACCTTGTTTGTCGTCAATTATCCTCGTTTCGTTTCCGCCAACTGGCTGTCTTCATTGATTAATTTTGATCACTCTTTAGATATATCGATGAACGTTTATCCAACTGAGGGAAAGGAAATCCTCTCTAACCTGAGAAGAAAAATTGCTGAAATGGAAGCAGAAATTTCTTCAGATGTCCAACGCGGTAAGGTTGTTGATCCTTCTACCAAAGCTAAACTGGAGGACGCGCTAAGTTTACAGGAGGAACTGGTAAAGGGAGTTGAAAAATTCTTCCAGTTCGGCCTCTATATTACTATTGGATCAGAGTCAGTTAAGGAGCTTAACCAGATTACTAAGGAATTGGAATCAAACCTCGGTTCGTTGTTGATTATTCCTAAACACGCTACTTTACAAATGGAAAATGGTTTCAAAACCACTCTGCCCTTAGCCAATGACAAATTAAATGTAACCCGTAACATGGATACTACTTCTCTGGCAACTACCTTTCCTTTCGTTTCATCTGATTTGTCAGATGACAAAGGGATAATGTACGGGCTGAATGAACACAATGGCTCATTAATTGTTTTTGACCGGTTCAGTATGGAAAACGCTAACTCCATCCTTTTTGCTAAATCCGGTGCTGGTAAATCCTATCTAGTTAAGCTCGAAGCTCTGCGTTCACTGATGTTCGGCACCGAAGTCATTGTTCTTGACCCTGAAAATGAATACAAAGCTTTAGCGGAAGCCGCCGGCGGCCAATTTATTACTTTTAGTTTTGAATCTGAATCCAAGATTAACCCCTTTGACCTAGAAATTACCCCGGATGAAGAAAGCAAAAATCAGCTCGGCCGGAAAATTATGGCTTTGCACAGCCTCTTTGCCCTAATCATGGGAGACATGAATGCTAAAGAAGAAGCTCTACTTGACCGGGCTTTAGTTCAAACTTACAAAATGCGAGGTATTACTCCAACTAACCCACCTAAACCAGATACGGAAATGCCCTTAGTTGAAGACCTCTATAAAGTGCTTTTAGGAATGGAAGAAGAACAGGCCGCGTCCCTAGCTGCCAGGTTGGAAAAGTTTATTAAGGGATCATTTTCCGGCTTGTTTAACTCCCAAACTAACGTAGAACTCGATAACGAGTTCATTGTTTTTGGTATCCGTGACCTGGAGGAAGAACTTCGACCTATTGCCATGCACATTGTTTTGGACTTCATTTGGAATAAAATTCGGAAAGAAATGAAAAAAAGAATCTTAATTGTCGACGAGGCCTGGTACCTAATGCAATACGCTGACACGGCTCAGTATCTCTACAGTTTAGCCAAACGGGCCAGAAAATACTACTTGGGCATGACAACAATCACTCAGGATGTTCAAGACTTCCTTGGTTCGGATTACGGTAAGGCCATTGTAACCAACTCCTCCATTCAAATACTCCTTAAACAGCATCCGGCGGCGATTGATCAAGTTGCCGAAGTGTTTTACCTTTCTGAAGGAGAAAAGCAGTTGCTTTTAGGGGCTGACATCGGTGAAGGTATATTCTTTGCCGGCCAAAATCACGTTGCTATTAGAGTTATCGCCTCTCCTGATGAACATAAACTAATTACCTCCAGCCCGAAGGATATTTTGGCAATGAAGAAAGGTAAAGGCCCGGAATCTCAACCCAAATCTACTCAACTAGATGAACAGGCAACAGAGGAACAACCACCCCAACAAAGATTAGAAACCGACCCCCCGCCGCAAGCTTCGCAGCAGTCAGACGGGGCTCCGCAAGCAGGCGGGCAAGGCACCGGTCGCGAACAGTATTAAGTTTGATTTCAAATTCCAATCTGATGTGATAAATTATAAGTATGGCTAAGGATGATTCCAAGAAACCTCCACTAAGAATAAAAAAGAGGTCAACGCAAACCTCTGAATCAATCTTAAACGGCAAGGTCAAAACTAACGCTTTATCCCAATTTTTTCTAGAAACAATAACTAAATATGAAATAACCGAAAACGACAACTGGCAGGAGGTATTAGATAAAACCGGGTTTAACAAAGCTGAATTTCAAAGAGTGATCGACTACTTGGGAAACTTATTCGGTTTAATACAAAAGGATAACGAAACCTTTGGTGAATTCTTGGAAAGAGCAGTAAACTATCTTCATTACCACTACCCTCAAGAAGGTGAGATAATAACCGAGGCGAATGTCCCGGCAAATCTTGAGGAGCTAGTTGCTGACTTTGAAGCTCATCAAAAAGAGATTGAGGATATTAAGGCAAAAGTCCAGCTTAAAAATCAAGAAGTTGTTGCCCTTTTAGAGAGATTGCAAACAGATATTACCCTTTTCACCGCACAATCTCCGAAAAATCTCCGCATACCCTTAGATAGAAAGATAAAACTAGCAAAAAATATTGTTATTGACCAAGTAGAAACTGTAGAAAATATAAATCGTTCGGATAGGATAAATATTCCTCCTGAAGCCACCGCCAAAGTGAGTGCTTTTAGCCTTACTGCTGAGGACCCTACTGAATTTGAAACGGTACTGAAAAGCTTAGGTGTCAAATCGCCTAAAATTCCGACTATTCTCGACCAACTTGCCGAAAATAAGCTAATTTTGCTCGGCCAAGCTATCGCCGTTGAAGATGTCCGCCAAGAAGCGGTAGATAAAGGTATCGATAATCAAACAATTGAAGCCAAGGCAAAGGAAATTGTCGTTGAGAAAAAAGAACTGGTTAAAGAGAAAATTGAGGAAGAACTTCCTCGACTGGATAGACAATCCAAAGCAGAAGTCATCTCTGCCAGCCTAACTGACGATTATCAACAAGTATCAGAGGTACTGGATAAAGCCAATGTTACAGCTTCAAGAAAGAATAAGATTATTTCTGAAATTAAAGTCAGAAATGCTGATTTGGCAGCCCAAGCAGTTGTCAAGATAGTTGCCGGTGGTTTTCCAGAAGTTGCTGACGAACAAATTACAGTTGATACCGCCCGATTGCTAGAATTACAAACCGAAAAGGCACAGGAAATAGCTGACCAAGCCGGCTTTAAAATACCAGCCGCCACGGCCGTTAAAATGGGCGCCCTCACTGTTGGCATTCCAGATTTAACCCAACCAGAAACAGATGCTGCTGCTGGAAAAGTTGATGAGTTTAAAAAATTGCTTGTTGACCTTGGTGAAAAGCCGCCTAAAATAGATACGATTTTAACTCAGCTCAGCCAAAATAGAAAAACACTTTTTAGTCAGGTTCAGGCTGAAAAAACTATCAATCAAAAATTAGTTGAAAACAATCTTTCCATAGGCAGAGCTGAGGATACAGCCATTACCACAATCAAATCAAAAAAAGAGTTGATTGAGGAAACAGTCGCCCAATACATTCCAGAGGCTAGTCAAAAAATCAGCGCTGAAATTGTTGCCTCCGCTTTAACTGATAATTTTGAATCTGTCCGCCAAAATCTTGATCAAATTCCAAACCTTTCAAATGTTGACAAAACTGCTTTTTTTGAGGAAATTGCAGTAACCAACGAATTTTTGGCTGCCCAGGCAACAGTAGCGGACTTAATCAAAAATTTACCAGATGAAATTGCCGCTACTGTTCCAGAAAGCTTTCAAGCTAAACTTAGACAACATCCGGAGGTTGTTAATCACATCGCCGGTCTAATTGTTGACCAAACCGCTAAAGGCGCTTCTCAAGAAGAAATCCTTCCCTCAGTTATTATTCCAACAACAATTGCCATCAATAATTCCGGGATGACAATTGAAAAGGGTGAGGAAGAAGCTCTAAAACAAACGCTAACAAATATTCCCAACCCCACTTTGGAAATGGTTACTCTGGGAGAAGACGAATACTTTCAAACCTCAATTCTGGTTGAACTAGAAAGGCAGATCCAAACCTATTTGGGAAGAAATATTCTTATTTCTCAACCTGATGGAAAGGCGAGATACTTAGATTTGGATGATAAAGTCAATGCTCGGGCAGCCAGAATGATGGCTGAGTTTCTCATCGTAAAGCCTAACGCCACCCAAGAGGAATTTTTAAACCAAAGCGAGGCTAAACTTGGCCTCCTTCCGGCTGAAAACCCAATTGAAGCCTTAGCCCAATTCAATACAGATCAGGATCCACTAATGGCTGCTGCTGTTGCCGCCAAAATGACTGAAGTTCCCCCTGACCAGCTTCAAGAACAAATAGTTGCTTGGCGGGATTTTGTTGACCAGCTTAAAGAAATGGGACAAGAGGAAGTAATTTATCAAGATAAACTGCTGGCAACCTTTGAGTCCTGGTACGGAGAGGAAGGAGTTGCTGAATATGTCTATAGCTCCCAGCTTTATCACGTCTACCACAACGTTAAACAAGTTTTTTCACCGGTAATTAACCTTTATCAAAAACATATCCAGCCAAGAGTGAAAAAATTCTTAGCCGAAACAGCTGTGGGAAAAAGCATAAAAGCCGCGTTAGATAAAGGCAAAGATTATCTTAAAGAAAAAATCATTGAACCAGTTAAAAAATGGGTTTTTGAAAAAATAGCCCAAAAGCTCGCCGAAAAAGGGGTTGAAGTTGCCGTTAATGAAGGTGTTACTGCAGCAATTGCCGCCATTCTTGGCGTGCCAACTGTAGGTGTATCTGTTGCCCTTTGGCTTCTCTGGGAAGGAATTAAAATTGGCTATAACGCTCTCAAAACTGGCCTAGAAAAACTCGGCGTTGACCCGGTTACTATTTCCGAAAAAATTAATCGAACCTTTGGTTTTGGCATCGCTCCCCGAGTGAATAGAATTATTGATAAACTTCTCTTCTTCATCCCAGAAATCTTCCGGGATTTTATCAAATTTGTCTTTAACCTCTGGGAACCGGTTTTTTACGCCGGAGTTGGCGGTTTAGTAATTGCTGGAGTAACCATTGCTATTGGCATCCCGATTGTTTTTCAAATAATTCCCCGGGGGCTGGTTAACACAACCTTGGCTCCGCCTATCGGCCGAGGAGGCCAGGGTGTACCAATGAGCCAACCCGGTTTAGGGAATATTGAAATAGCGGATATTGATAAAGACCAGTGTCTAAATTTAAGCGGCAGTGCTCAACGCGCCTGTATTGTAACTCTCGTCATTGAAGCCTGCAGTACTACTCAGGGAGCAGTTACCAGCTCCAACGTAAATACAGTCAGAGGTTGTTTTCAAGAAGCAATGGCTGATGACAGCGATATTAATAGCATATTATCCGGTCATGTTGACCATATCGTTAATGCCTTTACCACCTCGACAGACAGTTATCACTATTTACAATGTGTTGGTTATAAAATTGCTGTTGAACCAGCCTTACCCGGCTGTGGAGATGCTAAGCGTTACTATAATAATGGCTGCGGAAACTGTGATCCTGTTCCCGTTAGCAACGTCCAAATCGGAGACAATGCCGTTTGGACAACTGGGGCTTACGGCCATATTGCTATTGTTATAGATGTTGATGATAACTACGTTTATTTATCCCAGGCCTGGGGCGGCTCTGGTACAATTAATTTTACCCGTTTACCAAAAACTGACCCAACTGGCTATATCCGATGTCGATAATGAAAAAACTACTTAAGTTTATTAAAAAGTACCGATTAATTATCACCCTGGCTGTAATTGCGGGCGTTCTCTTAGCAGTCAGAATGTTCCTTACTGCCGAAGAAGAACCTAGCCAATACCCCAAACCAACGCCCCGTCCAACTTCCGAAATACCACTGCCAACCGAAAAGCCAATTTCACCAACGGCGACTCCCGGACAACCAACAGAACCTTACGGTAAAGGTGTAACCGAAGAAGAGTTCGTTCAACAAACGCTAAACAAATATCCTCTTCTTCCCTATCTACCTTATGAGCAAGATGAGGATATTGAAATTGCTTACACTCAACCCTTAACCATTAAGGTTAGTAAGCCCGGAGCAATAACCGCCGAAGATAAAAAGGAAGTTTTAATCTGGATTAGAGACAAAGACGTTAACCCCGATACTCATGAGATTCAATGGCAAGTTGAATAAACTATGGCCAAATTTTTCAAAAAATATTCTCTGGTTTTACTAATTTCAGTCATTGCCGGCCTTCTTCTTGGATTCAAAACCCTTGATTCTTCTGATCAACAAAATGTCTTGCCTACTCCTACACCAACTCCAACTACTGGCCCCATTTCAACACCATCACCAGTGCCAATACCAACCTTAAACCTCTTGCCAAATCTATCTGATGAGGAAATCGAAGAGTTACGTGATGAAATCGGTATCGACCCCAACGCCTCCGATGAAGAAAATATTCAAAAAATTCTCGAATGGCTAGAATTAGAAGATAGAAACTAGAAGATAGAATTTAGAAGTTAAATATAGGGATATAAATAAAATAAAGTATTCTTTCTTCCATATTCCATCTTCAATTTTCTATTTACAAATCCACTTTAACCGGCATGATGATGTGCAGCCAGTTTTTATCTGAAGGAATCTTGAACATTCCCGGAGTTAAGGCTTCATTAAATTCCATTTGAACCTGCTGTTCACTTGAAGGAACAGCCTTGAGAAAGTCAAGCATAAACCGATAGTTAAAGGCTATTTCTAAATCATCTCCTTCTATTTGTGCTCCAACCTCAGTTTTGTTTTCTCCAACACTGGGGGCATTGGAGGAAATGGCTACTTTACCTTTACCAACATTAAATTTAACTACATTGGCTGACTCCCGGGCAAAAACAGATGCCATCCGAACAGACTGATGAAATTCTTCTTTGTCAACTAAAACCTTGGTTGAAGTTTCCTCGGGAATAATTTTTTGATATTCAGGGAACTCACCTTCAATTAATCGTGAGGTTAATTGTAAATCGGGCAGAACAAAAACCACTTGATTTTCATCTTCAGTTAAGCCAACTTTCAGTTCGCTTTCTCCAGATGCAAGCCTTACAATTTCTGTTAAACTACGGGCTGGAATTAAGAAATTACCTGAATTTTCTGTTTTGTCCATATTAACCTCAACACCTGAAACATCACGAAGAGATAATCGGTAACCATCAGTAGATACCATTCGATAACCGTCTTTTGAAAATTCCCAATTAACCGCAGCTAAAACTGGTCGAGCGTCATCATCGGCAGCAGCAAAACCAACAAAGTTAACCGCTTCTTCTAAATTAGCTAGAGGTAAAGAGGCTGTTTTCCCCTGGTCAATTACTGGAATTTCTGGAAATTCTTCCGCATCCATTCCAGCGAATGAACTTTCCCCTTGACTGGAACTGATTTTAACCTGACCTTGTTTTACCGTTTCCAGTTCTAGCTTTCCGGGAGAAAGATAAGAAACAAATTCCGAAATTTCTTTAGCGGGGACAGTTATCTGGCCGGGCTTTTCTACTTTGGCATCAATCCAATACTGAATACCAATATCAAGGTTAGTTGCTGATAACTTAAGCCGGTTATTTTTATCGGCTGAAAAAAGAACATTAGCCAAGACCGGAAGCTGAGGACGAGATGCAATAAATCTTGAAACAACCGATAAACTTTGGTTAAGGTCTTCTTGAAGAACTTCTAATTTCATGTTAACCAATCTTAACCGACAGACCCCTTTCTGTCAATGCTGTTTTTCCCACATTTTATTTACTCGGGGTTATTATAATATCACCTTGGAGGTGTAATTAGGTATACACCTTGGGAAATTTTCTTTTTCTTCATTTTCAGTGTTTAACCCAAAAGGATTACAAGGAAAAAATGGAGAATTATCGAAGCTGGAAATACATTGATTATGAATTAATTATGATAAAATTGGCCAATGTTAAGAGAAATGCAACAATATATTGATAACGTATCTTGCCTGTGGAAAGAGCAACCCGAAGAAGATGTCTTACGGTATTCTGAATACCTTATGAGTCAGTTTTCTACCAATTCTCAAGTTACGGCATTCATATCAGGAATGATAAGAATGGCAATTGTCAGTGAAGATACTATTTATAAGCAAATAGCTACTGCATGTTTTAGATCCGCAAAAAAACAAAACATCTTTCCGTTGGATTTGCTGCCAGTAAAACTCCCGCCCGAGGATGGAGGTAGTTCTCTACAAATATCTATAGAAAAAGCTTCAGAAGTTTCTAGTAAACAACAGGAGCAAGAAAAAACTGTTGGATTACTACATGGTCATTATAGATTACTGACTCCAGGCAATTTAGCTAATATTGCACTAACAAATACTGAATGTGACGTTTTACTGCTCGGCATGGAAAGAGGTAGCAGAACAGCAAAATATAAAGGGGTCGATCCGGTTTATAGTGACTGGGAGAGGGCAGTAATGGTTTTAGCTTCTGGACTTTCTGATTATTTAGTTTGGATCTCGAGATTAGATTATTCGAACGACGGCTATCGACGAATGGTTGAGGATATTTGTCCGAATATTTACTTTGGTAATGCCGGTGATCCGGTCTCGTTGCGAGAAGAAATGCAATTTAGAGCCAACACTATTGGAGCTGAATACCATGAGATAAAAAGAATTAAAAGCTTCTCTTCAACAGATTTCAAGGAAGGAAATGTAATTGTACCAGTTCTATAGCCTTACACACTTTATCATGGATAAAAAATATTACCTTAAAGTTTAAGTTTAATAATCATCTTGGGAGATTTTTTCTTTTCCCCATTTTGGATTTAAATGGAGTTAATAGATATTTGAGTATTTAATATAGTAGTAGTATTAGTATAGTCGGTGGAAATGTGAATTATCCTACTTTGGCTGGGCGTAACTAAGCTGTTGAAAAACAGATAAATGAAGCTTTTTCACCGAAAGAACAAAAAAGACGTAATTATTTATCTGATAATCTTCTACTTGTTATCGACTATAGGAAGTGGAAAAGGCAAAGTTTTTGGGGAGAAAATTGTGGATAAATAAAGGGGTTTTGTGGAATACTAAGAATATATTGTCTTTCTCATTTCCAGAATATCGTGACGAATTTCTTGATTGGTGGAAAACAAGCGGTCAACTTTTTCTTCAGAGTGCATAATCGTTGTATGATCCCGTCCGCCAAGAATTTCCCCAACTCTTTTTAATGGATATTCCAGTTCTTTTCGTAAAAGGTAAGCAGCTATGTGCCTAGCTGTTGCCACTTCTTTCTTTCGCGATCTCCCTTTAACTTCTTTGGTTTTCAAATCATAATGGTTGGCAACAACAGACAAAATTCTTCGATAGGATATTGATTTTCTTTTTTTAGATTGTTTTTTGATCCCAAAAAAGTTTTTCACATAGCCGAGGTTTGGCTGTTGATTATCGGCAGTAGCTGCGGCCGCAATTTGGGTCAATTTTCCTTCTAATTCTCGGGCATTGGATTCGATTGTTTCAGCAATAAAGGTGATGGCATCTTCGGTGATGTTAATTCCTCGCTGTTCAGATTTTTGTTTAAGGATTGCTACCCGCATTTCAAAATCCGGTGACTGGACGTCAACTGTCAGCCCGCCCATGAATCGGGAAGTTAGTCTATCCTTAAGGGGTTGAACTTCTTCCGGTTTACGGTCAGAGGTTAAAATAACTTGTTTCTGGTTAAGGTAGAGGTCGTTAAAAGTGTGGAAAAACTCATCTTGAATGTATTCTTTACCGGCGATGAATTGGACATCGTCAACTAGGAAAACGTCGACTTGACGGTATTTGTGCTTAAATTTATTTGTTGTTTGATCTTTCAATGAAGCGACGAGTTCATTTCCAAAAGTTTCTGCTGAAATGCACAGAACTTTCCAATCTGGGTTGTCTTGACTGAGTTGATTACCAATAGCGTGGAGAAGATGTGTTTTACCAACACCGACCCCGCCCCAAAGAAAAAGAGGGTTATAGGCGGTTCCTGGTTGTTTAACAATTCCTTGGGCGGCAGCAAAGGCGAAGTGATTGGTATCGCCGACAACAAAGTTGCTAAAGTTGAATCGTGGACTAAGCCCAGAGCGTCTATTAAAAGAGTTGTTTGGGGCTAGTGGCTGGCCGTTAGCAGATGCAGAAACATTGTGTTTCGAGCCTTGCCTCGTCGAAGCCTTTGGCGAAGGCGGGTTTTCTTGAAAAAGCGGCCCCGTCTCACCCTTTTTCTCCTTTGGCTTTTCCACCTCGAAAATTAAAGTGGATTGTTCACCAGTTTGTCTATCTAGGGCGGATTGAACTAGACTGGCATAGCGTTTTTTTATCAGGTCTGCCAGGTAAGAGTTAGGGCAAACAATTGTTGCTTTTTTGTTTTTGTAGTTTTTAAGCTCGGTGTTAGAAAAAAGAGTAGTAAATATTGTTTTAGACAAAGAAAGTTTAAGTTCGGCTAAAACACTAGACCAAAGTGAATCTAAATTTTGTTTCACAAAATTTAATTTCGAAATCCGAATATCGAAATTCGAAAAGTTTTGAATTTGATAATTTTTAATTTGATCATTGTTTCGTATTTCGTGCTTCGTGTTTCGGGTTTGGAGCCGATTATTAAATCGGCGAGGGGGTTATTAACATTGTAAGATTTTTTTCCACAATTGACAAGAGGCAAAATGATTTGTGTTATAATTCTACTCATGGCTTTGCCAAAAGAATTCCGATTGAAGAAGCAGAAAGAATTTGATAAGGTAAAGCAGCAAGGCCAAACGGTTCACTCCTCCTTGTTTGTTGTTTCATACATCGACAATCAGAGTGATGGACCGAAATTTGGATTTGTTGTCTCGAAGAAAATTGACAAAAAGGCAGTAGTTAGAAACAAAATTCGGCGGAGGCTAAGCGAAGCAATTCGATGTTTGTTTCCGCAGTTAAAAAAGGATATCTACGCTGTTTTCTTGGTCAAGAAAAGAATAAAAGAGGCAAATTTTAAAGAAATTAAAGAGGAAATCGAGAGTATATCCCAATTATTAGGGGAAAAGTAAATGCGATAATAATTCGGAGAATATGCGGTAAATATGTGGCAGACACTATTATTACAACCATTATTAAATGCCTTAATTGCTTTTTATCACTTGTTTGGTAATTTAGGAGCAGCAATTATTGGTTTAACCGTTAGTTTACGCACTTTGCTTTTACCGTTAACTTTACCAACTTTGAAAACAGCCGAAAAAATGAAGGAGATTGCTCCTAAGTTGGAAAAATTAAAAAAGAAACACAAGGACGATAAAGAAGCTTTAGCCAAGGCTCAAATGGCTCTTTACCGAGAAGCGGGTGTTAAGCCGTTCGCCGGTTTTTTACCTCAAATCCTTCAAATTGTTATTTTAATTGCTTTATATCAGGCCTTCCGGCGGGTATTGGGAGATAATGGTGGAGTGGCTAAGGTTAATGACCTTCTTTATTCTTTCTTGAAGCTTCCGGAGTCGGCAGAGTTAAGCTTGCGATTTCTATATTTAAAATTAACGGAACCGGATACGATAGCCCTGTTTGGCCGGCAGGTACCAGGCCCCTTTTTGATTGGAGCGGCAGTTACTCAATTTTTATCCGCTAGGGTAATGATGCCGGCAGCAGAAAAGGAAAAGGAAGTAGCTAAGGAGACCGAGGATAAGGCAGATGACTTTTCTTCGATGATGAGAACTCAGTCAATGTATTTATTCCCAATAATGACTCTCTTTATTGGTATGCAGTTCCCATCGGGTTTGGTCCTTTATTGGTTTGTTTTTAGTTTGTTTAATTTGGCCCAACAGTTTATAATTCGGAAATTAAAAGCGAAGTGACTCCTGAGAGGTGTGCGCATGCACTCCTCTGAGGTGTTGCGTAGCGAAATATAAAAAATATGGAAAAAGAAAATATTGAATTGGTTCAAAAATTAGCCAAAGAACTATTTGATAACCTTGATCAGGAGGTTGAGTTGGAAGTAGTTGAAGAAGACGAGGCAATCAAGATAAACATTTCCTCGGAAGACCCGGGGCCGTTAATTGGCTTTCACGGGAAGACACTATCTTCTATACAGCTAATTTTAGGCCTGATGGTTTTTCAAAAGCTTGGGGAATGGCAGCAAATTGTTGTTGATGTGGATAATTATCGTCAAGAACAAATAAAGCGTTTGCAGAAAATTGCTTTAAATTCAGCTAAAAGGGCAAAGTTTTCCGGCCGGCCTGTTGCTTTATCGCCAATGACCCCTTTTGAACGAAGAATAATTCATACCACCTTAAATGACGACCCATCGGTTACTACCGAATCCGAAGGTGACTCGCCGTACCGTTACGTTGTCATCACTCCAAAAACCAGCTGACCGCGTCATATATAATAGTATATGAAGAAAATCGTTAATAAAAATGCCTATCGCAGGTATGAGGTTGAAGACACTCTTGAAGCAGGGATTGCTTTGACAGGAGCGGAGGCCAAGGCTATCCGAACCCGAGGGATTGAGCTTAGGGATTCCTTTGTTAAGATAATTGAGGGGGAACCCTACCTAATTAACGCCGTTATTCATCCTTATCCCTTTGCCCGTCGGGAAGATCAGGATATGGCTAGAAGCAGGAAATTGCTTTTGAAGGAAGGCGAAATTAAGAAACTCATTGAAAAGAAAGGGCAAAAATTGACGATTGTACCTCTTGCGTGTTATACTAAGGGCCGTTGGATCAAGGTACTTTTAGGTATTGGGAAGAGAAAGACAAAGCACAAGCGTAAACAAGATTTAATAGAGAAAGAGATAGATAGAAAAATTCGAAGCACGAAGCTCGAATTTCGAAACAATAATTAAATTTAAAATAAAAATTTCAAAACTTTTCGGGTTTCGAATTTCGGATTTAAGGTTTTCTCGTGTATTGCACGAGGAAAGGGGATGTAATAGATTCGACGGAAAAAGCACGTTTAAAAACAGCAAGCTCTCTTTGGTAAAAGAGGTTAAACAGACCAAAACAAAACATGCCGAATCAAACTTTGGCACTCCGGCATACGCTTTTGCGTAATCTCGGAGCATCTGCTTGTTTCTTGTCTAGGGAAACAGGTTAGGTGACAACTTGCTAGACTTTTTCTTTTTAAATTGGCCGACTAAAGAGAAGAAAATTAGGCCAGTGCTAATTGCAGTTTTGAATATTGTCTAACAATTAGCCGTAACTAAAATATTCTAAGCTTGTAGACGTTTTTATCGTATTTTTCTGGACCCGCGGTCACTCCGCGGCATCTCCACCGAGCGGAGTATTTCCTCGGACGGTGTTCCGAAGGAATTCCTCCGAGGTGGTACGAAGCGGAAGGTATAAAAACTATGAGTAATAAAACTAAGAAAACTAAAAAACAAAAGGCTAAGGACTCAAAGCCGAAGGCGAAAAAATCAGCTACCAGTAGTAGACCGACCCTTAAGGTTGAAAAAAGGGAGTTGACTGGGCGGAAGGTTAAAAATCTTAGACAAGACGGTTTTTTGCCGGCTAGTGTTTATGGTCGGGAAATTGACTCAATGAGTTTAAAGGCTGATCTCCAAGCATCCAAGGAAATATTTAATCAAGTTGGAGAAACTAGCCTTATTGATCTCAATGTTAAAGGCGAAAAGTCAAATCGTCCTGTTCTTATTAAAAATCCTCAATATGACCCAATTACAGATAATCTTCTCCATATTGATTTCCATCAGGTTGATTTAAGTCAAAAGGTTACTGCCGAAGTTCCGGTGGAATTGGCTGGCAAATCGCCAGCGGCGGAATCCGGGGAAGGTGTTTTAGTTCAACTGGTTAGTGAGTTGGAAGTAGAAGCTTTGCCGACGGAATTACCGGAAAAATTTGTTGTTGATGTCAGTGGATTAGAGGAAGTAGACGATACGGTAACTATTGGCGACATGGAAAAGTACTCTGAAGAAGTTGAGATTAAGGCAGAAAAGGATCAGATTCTAGCCAAGGTCGAGCCATTGCTTGAGGAAATAGAGGAACCAACTGTTCCGGAAGAAGACCTTCTCGTTGGTGAAGAAGAGTTGGTTGAAGGTGAAGTACCAGTAGAAGAAGAAGCGGAAGAGGGTGAGGCTCAGCCAGCTGGCGGGCAAGCTCAGCCAGAGGCAAAACAAGCACCGAAAGAAAAATCTGGCCAAGATGAAGCTAAATAAACTTAATTTAGAAAACTTTAGAAATTATTCAAGGAAATTTGTCTTTTCTCCCCAATTAAATTTGATTATCGGCCAAAATACTGCTGGTAAAACAAACTTGCTGGAATCAATTTTTTTACTTGCCTCAGGTGAAAGCTTTCGAGCAACCAGAAACGAAGAAATGATTCGCTGGGGTGAAAATCTGGCTTTAATTGAAGGTACGGTTAATGACGAATTTTTAAAGATAGCTATTCAATCCGACCAAGGTGAAGTAGCCAAGCAGTTTTGGGTAGAAGGGGTTGATAAAAAGAAATCACAGTTAATCAAGCATTTTAGTGCGGTGATTTTTCGACCGGAAGATATTCGGATGATTCAGGGTTCTCCCGGACGGCGGCGTGACTTTTTAGACGATGTTTGGTCTAGCTGGAGTTGGGAATATCAACAACCGTTGATAACTTACAACAAGGCGGTTACACGACGGAATAAGGTTTTGAGAAGAATCCAAGAAGGTCAAGCCAAGAAAGAAGAGCTTTATTTTTGGTCACAAACCCTCGAAAAAAATGGAGAAATTATTCGTCAGAAAAGAGAAGAATTTATAGACTTCGCCAATCGCTATTGGCAGGATAAAAGATCAGAGTTCTCGCATTTGAAAGTGGATTATTTGTCCAGCCCGGTTACGGTTGACCTCCTTGAGGAGAGCTATCAGAAAGATTTGAATATGGGGATTACAACCATTGGTCCTCAGCGCGACGACTTTGTTGTTAAAAGTAAGGAATTTGGTGACCAACCTAAAGATGTTGCTACTTGGGGATCACGCGGCCAGCAACGTTTGGCTACCTTAGCTTTGAAGCTGGCTCAGCTTGCTTTTATCGAAGATCAACAAGGTAAAAAGCCAGCTCTATTGCTGGACGATATTTTTTCCGAGCTTGATCAAGACAATCAAGAACTGGTTGTTTCTCTCTTGCCCCGCTACCAGACCTTTCTTACCACTACCGAAGATATCATCGTTCCCTTCCAAGCCGAAGTAATCAAAATCTAACCCGCACCATAGTTCTCGCCGTGCCCGCCAAAACTGGAGTCAAAGGCGACTGTGGATGGGATCGAGAAAAAAAGTTACTACCTAAGTTATCCCTTTATTTTTGCCGGTTAGTTATTTTGGGATAGACGACTGATATGTTAGTATTAGTCATTCAATAGGAAATGAGTAAGACAGCGATTATTACAGGAATTACAGGTCAGGATGGCTCGCACCTCGCAGATTTTCTTCTAGAAAAAAACTACCAGGTTGTCGGAATGGTCAGACGAGTTAGTACTGAACCACCGAGTAGAGTTTCCGAGCACCTATGGAAAGAAGTGGAACAGTTTTCGGGGGATCTTTTAGATTCAGTTTCCATAGAGCGGGCAATCAAAAAATATCAGCCAGATGAGTTTTATAACTTGGCAGCCCAATCACATGTTGGAATGTCTTGGAAACAACCGGAGCTTACTTCAAAAATTAATTATTTTGGAGTTTCAAATTGCCTGAAGGCAATCCAGGTTATTAAATCGGACACCAAGTTTTACCAGGCTTCAACCAGCGAAATGTTTGGCAAAGTTGTGGATGAAAGCCAAAATGAAGAAAGTCGCTTTTATCCGCAAAGCCCATACGCTATCGCTAAGCTAGCCGCTCATTGGCTAACTATAAATTACCGTCAGTCTTATGACATGTTCACCGTAGCAGGTATACTTTTTAATCATGAAGGTCCGCGTAGAGGTTTAAATTTTGTTACTCATAAGATTAGCCATTACGCTGCTCGTTATAAATTGGGATTAACAGATAAACCGTTACAACTAGGCAATCTTAACGCTAAGCGGGATTGGGGGTATGCTCCTGATTATGTTAGGGCGATGTGGATGATGCTTCAACAAGATAAACCCAATAATTATGTAGTAGGTACAGGTGAAACACATTCAGTAAGAGATTTTGTCAATGCCGCATTTAAGGCTATAAATGTAGAGTTAGTTTGGTCGGGAGAAGGAGTGGATGAAATCGCTAAAGGAAAGGAAACAGATGAGGTTATAGTTGAAGTTAATCCTGAATTTTTCCGGCCAGCAGATGTAGAAGTTTTAAAAGCTGACCCGACTAAAATAAAAAAAGAACTTGGTTGGGAACCAGAAGTAACTTTTGAGAAGCTGGTGGAAATCATGGTTAAGCATGATTTTGACTCGTTAAAAAGAGATTAAATTATCCCTTAATGTTTCCGATTGGGTGGAATTTGGCAATTGGGGTGGAAATGCCAGCGTCACTGACGGCTTTGATCACTTCGTCAATATCTTTGTAAGCGTGACCGCCTTCTTCGGCTAGCCCAGAGTAAGAGGCGGATTTGATATAGATCCCTTCATTTTCTAATTGTTGCTGTAATTGCTTCCCTTGTACTTCTTTTTTTGCCTGGGCGCGGGACTTAGTCCGGCCGGCTCCATGTGAAGTTGAACCAAAGGTTAATTTTTCCGCTTTCTTTGTTCCCAATAGTAAATAGGACGCGGTTTCCATTGACCCTCCGATAATAACTGGCTGACCGTCAAACGCCCGCGTCGCCCCCTTCCGGTGGACTAATATTTTGTTTTCTTCTTCTTTGTCACTTTTCACTTTTAACTTTTCACTTTTAACTTCCAATTTTGCCATATTATGCGTCACGTCATAAACCAAATCCAACCCCAGCTTTTCCGGCTTAACTTGAAACACTTTGCCGAAAACTTGACGAGTTTTGTGCATTATTAACTGCCGATTGGCAAAGGCATAATTGGCGGCAGCATTCATTGCCTTAAAGTATTCTTGGCCTTCAGAAGTGTTAAACTCGGCATAAGGCATTGGCTCTTTATCGAGCTTTTTGGTGTAGTCAGTCGCTACTTGGTGGCCCAAACCTCTTGACCCGCAGTGGATCATTACCGTTATCTGGCCCTCTTTTTCAATTCCTAATTCTTTGGCTTTTTTATCGTCAAATATTTTGGTTACCTTTTGAACTTCCAGAAAATGGTTACCGCTGCCGAGCGTTCCTAATTGCGGCCGGCCGCGGTTAATTGCTTTATCGGAAAGAGCATCCGGCTCAGCCGGCTTCATTTTCCCGCCATCTTCAGCGTGGCTCAAGTCTTCTTCTCGACCGTACCCCTTCTTAACGGCCCATTCCATTCCTTCAATTAAAACATCTTTTAATTCATCAGTTGTTAGTCTTATCCAGCTTTTTGAGCCTAGTCCTGCCCCAGCGATGTCAAACAAGCGATTAACTATTTTTTTAAGTTTTGGTTGAACGTCCTTTTCCATTAATTGGGTAGAAAGAAGTCTTACGCCGCAGTTGATGTCAAACCCAACAGCACCGGGAGAAATTACTCCGCCCTTGTTTGAATTGGTGGCAAAAACACAGCCAATTGGAACATCGTAGCCAATGTGAGTATCGGGCATTGCCCAAACTGGTTTAACCACTCCCGGCAAACTCGCCGCATTAGCCAGTTGATCAAAAACTTCCGGTTCAACCCCATTAATTATCTTCTTTGTCCCAATCACCCTCGCCGGAACTCGCATTCCCTCTTTAAAATCCTTTGCCAACTCCCAAACCGTCTCCGAAATCTGCTTTAACTCCATATACTATTATATAGCAGCCTTATCCTACTCCTTTTTCTTAGTTTCTATTCTCTGGTCTCTCCGGCCTTCGGCCGGCTCTTGACTTCTTCCTAGACTATACATATAATATGCCTACCAGAAATTAAGTAGCTGGTGACCGGAGTTTCATGTCGGTTTTTTGGATATATCAAAAAAATGCAAAAAAATTTAAACTATCAAGTTTTCAGGCGAAAATTGCTGTAGCTTAAATCTACGTATTGATATATCTAGATAACCGGGATGAATGTCCCGGTTTTTTCTTGCACTTTAACAAGTTATTGATGACGTAATATACCGTGCATCACATGTGTGTCTTTGACACACGTATTTCTCATGTGCTTTTTGCACATGAAATTAACCGTGTACCCTTTGTGGTACGCGGCCGGAACCCGCCTTTATGGCGGGACACAATAATTCTAGTATTAAGGCAAAAGGTGGATACCTAGGTGGCAAGAGCCGAAGAAGGACGTGGTAGGCAGCGAAATATGTCGGGAAGGTGCCAAACAACCTTTGATCCGGCAGTGTCCGAATGGGGTAACCCACTCCTGTGTAAGCAGGAGGACTCCAACTTTAGTTGGAGAGGTAAGCTGGGGAACTGAAACATCTTATTACCCAGAGGAAAATAAAATTTCAATGATTCCCTTAGTAGCGGTGAGCGAAAAGGGATTAGCCCAAAGGTCGATTCGTCGACCGGTTGCAGGGTCCAGCCAAAAAATAATTCTAGCTAGCGGAAAACTTCGGAATAAGTTTCCAGAGAGGGTGAAAGGCCCGTACGCGAAAGCGCGAATTATTTAGGCGGATTCCTAAGTAGCTCCGACATAATCGGGGTGAATCAGGGGGAACCACTCCTCCAAGGCTAAATACTCTTGCTGACCGATAGTGAACTAGTACCGTGAGGGAAAGGTGAAAAGTACCCCGGGAGGGGAGTGAAATAGTATCTTGAAACCATTTGCTAACAAACAGAGAGAGTTCCGACCTTGTGTCGAGAATGATCTCGTGCTTTTTGGAGAACGAGCCGGCGAGTTTTCGTTGACTGCAGGTTTAACCGAGTCTGACTCGGGTAAGCGGAGGGAAACCAAGTTTGAATAGAGCGATAAGCAGTTAGCGTAAGACCCGAAACCGAGTGATCTAACCATGGGCAGGGTGATCTCTGACGAAAGTCAGGGGGAAGGCCGAACCAGTAGGGGATGCAAACCCTTTGGATGACCTGTGGTTCGTAGCAATATGCTAATCGTACTCGGAGATAGCTGGCTCTCCCCGAAATATATTTAGGTATAGCGTTCTATTGTCTCTTTCAGGGGTAAAGCCACTGGATGGGCGCAGGGTAGAAATACCTTGTGCTCAACCAAACTCTGAATACTGGAAGATTAAGTAGAACAAGTCGGTCTGATCGGGCTAAGCTGATCAGGCGAAAGGGAAAGAACCCAGACTCCCGTATAAGGTCCCTAAGTGTTTGCTAAGTGGCAAAGGAAGTGATTCGCCACAGACAGCCAGGAGGTTGGCCTAGAAGCAGCCATCCTTTAAAGAAAGCGTAACAGCTCACTGGTCGATGGCGAGTCGCGCCTAAAATTTAACGGGGCTAAGCAAACCACCGAAGACGGAGTTCTGTACCATTTGGTGCAGGAGGTAGGGGAGCGTTCCCAGGGCGGTGAAGTCAAATCGTAAGGTTTGGTGGAGCGCTGGGAAGTGAGAATGCCGGCATAAGTAACTAGAATTCTGGTGAGAATCCGGAACGCCGAAAGCCTAAGGTTTCCAACGCAATGTTCGTCAGCGTTGGGTTAGGCGGGGCCTAACCCGAGTCCGTCAATTGACGGAGTAGGGGATGGACAGTCAGTTAATATTCTGACCCCACGGCTGTTTCGTTTTACTTAGGGAGTGACGCATTAGGATAAATCGGGTGGAGTAGTGAAATTGCTCCATTGATCAACCGAGTTAGTTTCAGCAGGCAAATCCGTTGAAATGTTTAAGGCAAGGTTGAACAGAACCCTGACCTTCGGGTCGTGGGAACTTGATCGATTTCTGATGCCGAGAAAAGCTTCGTAAGGAGAAACAGTTGTGCCCGTACCGCACAACCGACACAGGTAGGCAGGTCGAGTAGACCAAGGCGCGCGGGAAAAGGGAGGTTAAGGAACTCGGCAAAAAAGCTAGGCGTAACTTTGGGAGATGCCTTCCCTCGAGTTTTCGAGGGCACAGCTAACGAGTGTTCGGCGACTGTTTACCAAAAACACAGGTCTCTGCAAACCCGTAAGGGGAAGTATAGGGGCTGAAGCCTGTCCAGTGCCGGAAGGTTAAGGGGAGTTGTTCGGTCGATTTTTCGACCGGGCGGCGAACTGAAGCCCCGGTGAACGACGGCGGTAACTCTAACCGTCCGAAGGTAGCGAAGTCCATTGTCGGGTAAGTTGGAACGAGCCCGTATTGGCTAATAACGGAAAAGCCCTAATTTAGGTTCAATGGCAACCGTTTTAGGATTAGGGTAATTGCGTGGGAAGTCCCGCATCTGCGGGACCCCGTAACGACTTTTTTCGATTTTAATCGAAAAGGATAGATTTTGTGCCTATTTCAAGCTATGCTTAAGTTAGGCAAATCATGAAATCTATAACACGCCAGTCACTGCTACAACAGGAATTGAATCCCAATTGGATTACTGGCTTAGTTGATGGTGAAGGATCATTTATGGTTCTTTTTAATCCAAATTCTAAGTTTAATACCAACTGGGAAGTCCGACCGAGTTTTGCTCTCTCCTTGAAAAAAGCGGATAAAAGTATTCTTTTAAGTTTAAAAGAATATTTTAAGTGTGGAAGTGTGCGTTTTTGTAAAACTGACTCTACTTACAAGTATGAGGTTAGAAGTTTACAAGATTTGCACTCTAGAGTAATACCACATTTTGATAAATATCCCCTTTTAATAAAGAGGAAAGAGTTCTTGGTTTTTAGGAAAGTTGTTTTTCTGATGAAGGCTAAAAAGCATTTAATGCCAGATGGTCTGAAAGAAATCTCAAGATTAGTTGGTTCAATTAATCGCGGGAGGGATAAGAAAAACTTTCCATCGTTGTAATTGGTGAAAGAGATAGTCTGCACCATTGGTAACAATGGAGGTTTGTGAAGTTCCGACCGGTATGAACGGCTTAACGACCGAACAACTGTCTACGACCTCTCACCCGGTGAAATTGAAATACCGGTAAAGATGCCGGTTAGTGACGGCAGGACAGAAAGACCCCGTGGAGCTTAACTGAGGCTTAACGTTGGGAAAAATACTTTAATTGTTGAGAATAGGTGGGAGCCTTCGGGCGCCAGTGAAATACCACTCTTTGAGGTATTGGACTCTAACCAATGTTCACTGCAAACGTGAACTGGGACGGCGTTTGGTTGTCAGTTTGACTGGGGCAGTCGTCTGCTAAAAAGTAACGCGGACGTACAAAGGTTGGCTTGGTCCGGCTAGAAATCGGACTGTAAGTATAAAGGCAAAAGCCAGCTTAACTGCGAGACCGACGGGTCGAGCTTGCAAAGCCACAAATATTTTGTTTGTGGGGATGCAACCGTGTACCTTTGGTACATGGAGGTGCGAAAGCAGGTCTTAATGATCTTCCGTCCCTTGTGGATAGGGGCGGGACTTAACGGATAAAAGCTACCCCGGGGATAACAGCGTGGTCGGGCCCGATAGTCCATATTGACGGCTCGGATCGCGACCTCGATGTCGACTTGGCGCATCCTGGCCCTGAAGAGGGGGCCAAGGGTTGGTCTGTTCGCCCATTAAAGCGCTGCGTTAGTTGGGTTCAGAACGTCGTAAGACAGTTCGGTCCATATCCGCCGTCACCGCACGATTTTTGAGAGGAGCTCACTACAGTACGAGAGGACCTAGTGGGAGGAACCTCTGGTGTGCCTGTTGTTCTGTCAAGAGCATTGCAGGGTAGCCATGTTCCTTCGGGATAACCGCTGAAAGCATCTCAAGCGGGAAGCCCACCTCAAGATAAGAAATCGATGACCGATTTATCGGTCTGAAGGCCTCCAGGAGACTACTGGTTATAGGTAGGAGGTGGAAGACCAGCAATGGTTTAAGCTGACCTATTCTTATTGGCCGACCTAGAATTTATTTTACATCCGGTGCCACGTACCATTCGGTGCATGGCTAGCGTGATGCACTGTATACTATGTCATCAATACTTGTTGAGAGACAAGAAAATCCGAAGCACGAAGCACGAAATCCGAAACAAATCCTAATATCAAATTATTAAGTTTTAAACATTAGAATTTATAATTTTGAAATTGTTTAGACCAAGTCAGACTTGGTTTCGAGTTTCGAAATTCAAATTTCGGATTTTTCTAAAAACTGAAAGGAGAATTAATTAATCAATGCCAAAAAAGAAAAAGAAAAAAGAAAGGGCTAAAGGCGAAAAGCTAAAGGCTGAAAGCAAGAAAGCAAAAAGCTCGGAGCCGCAGACAATGGAGGAGCTTTTGGCTCAAACAGAAGAAAAAATTAGCGGACTTAAACGAAAAGAATATATTATCGGTACTTTAGCCGATAAGCGTAAAAACACTATCTACTTCGATATTGGCGCAAAAACAGAAGGAATTGTCACCGGTAAAGAACTTAAGCGGGTTCAGGATTTTGCTGATCAACTGGAAATTGGTGACGAAGTTGAAGTTCAAGTCCGAGTGCCTGAAAATGACCGTGGGCAAACCCTTCTCTCCCTTCGCAAAGCGGCTGTTGATTCCGCCTGGGAATTTTTCCAAGAGAAAAAGGAAACTGGTGAAGCCATTGAGGTTTACGGTAAAGAAGAAAGTCACGGCGGATTGGTTGTTAGAGCACCTCACGGTCGGCTTGGTTTTATTCCCGGTTCGCAAATTGGCGAAAAATATGACCAGGATGCCAGGAATATGGTTGGTAAAAATGTAGAAGTTAAGGTTTTAGAAGTTAAACGTGACCAAAACAGGCTGGTTTTTTCTGAACGCCTAGTTTCCGAGCCGGAAGTGGTTAAAGAAGAAAAAGAATTAATTGAGAGTATTGAGGAAGGCGATAAATTCAAAGCGGAAGTTGCTCGGGTTGAGCCTTTTGGCCTTTTTGTTGAGATTCAAAAAGACGATACTACTCTGGAAGGGTTAGTTCATATCTCTGAAATTTCTTGGGAGAAGGTCAATAATCTTCAAGAAAAATATGAGGTTGGAGATGAAGTTGAAATTGTTCTGATTAATAAAAAAGGCGACCGCCTGCAGTTTTCAATTAAGCGGCTTAATCCAGATCCTTGGGAAGGAATTGAAGAAAAGTATCCTGAGGAAGAACAGTTCAAGGGCGAAGTTGTTCGTAAGGCCAGTTTCGGAGCCTTGGTTCGGTTAGAGCCTGGAATTGAGGGACTAATTCATATTTCCAAAATTCCACCAGATGTTGATTTAGAAGTCGGTCAAGAAGTTCAAGTTTATGTTGAATCATTGGATAAAGAGAAGCGTCGGCTTAGTCTTGGCCTCGTTCTCACCGGCGAAAAAATCCCGATTTATAAATAATTATTTAACTTTTTAGTCATTAGTCATCAATCATCAATCATTTCTTAATGTGACCAAAGCAGGAAATTTACCAAAAGGAAAATACATTCTATACCGCGGCGAGCCGCGGGAAGTGGTTAAGCGAACTAAGGCCCATCACGGTCGGGGTTCAGCCCAAGCTCGTTTATGGCTGAAAAGTTTAATTTCCGGCAATACAATTCAAGAAGGTTTTACCGTTGATGAAGAACTAGAAGAGATTGATATCACCTTTCGTTCCGGCCAGTATTTGTATAAGCAGGGCGATACATTTATCTTCATGGACCAGGAAACCTATCACCAATACGAAGTTGATAAGAAAGTGATTGGTAACGCTGGAAACTATTTAATTGAAGGAGAAAAATATCAGTTAGGAATTTATGATGACGAAGTTATTTCAATTCGCCTGCCTCAAAAGGTTGTTTTAGAAATCAAGGAAACA
Source organism: uncultured Gammaproteobacteria bacterium (assembly GCA_964498425.1). Lineage (GTDB taxonomy): Bacteria > Patescibacteriota > Microgenomatia > UBA12405 > JAHJSD01 > CAYSLZ01. The sequence goes on from CAZCGQ010000004.1 coordinate 52,365, forward strand.
ACTGCCGGGGTAAAGGGAAATACTGTTTCCGGTGCAACCAAACCGGCTGTGCTTGAAACCGGTTTGACTGTAAAAGTTCCGCTTTTTATTAAGCAAGGCGAAAAAATAATCGTCAATACCGACTCCGGCGAATACGTCTCCCGTGCATAAATTGTTATCTTTTTTCTCGACCAGCCTTGCCGGCAGGCAGGTCGACGGAAAATAACTTCCTCGTTATGGGATCTTGCATTTAACTTTGATAGAATCTGATTATGAACAAGAAACCAACGCGAGTTGCTGGGATTGTTATTAAAGACAGCAAAGTTTTGCTGATCAATCGCAAGAAAAACAACAAAGAATACTATGTTTTCCCTGGCGGAAGTGTAGAAGAAAACGAGACTAAAGAGAAAGCGCTAATTCGGGAACTAAATGAAGAAACAAGTGTTAAGGTCAAAATTGATCGGCTAGTTTATGTTCACGATTATCAAACCAGCCAGCAGTTCTACTACCTTTGTGATTATCAAGGCGGTCGGCCGCAGTTAGCTGGGGGAAGCATTGAAAAGCAGCGAATGAAAACAAAACATGACTTTTATCAGCCGGTTTGGATCAGTATTCCCAAATTACCTAAATTACTGTTGTATCCATTGGAAATCCGCGATTGGCTTATTGTAGACATTAAAAATGGTTTTCCCAGCGAGCCAAGAAAAGCTAGTTTAAAAATCCCCGATTTGAGGCAGGACTTGGTAGAATAATCCACGAAAATTTACATCCTTGGGCTGTCGGACAGAGCTATTCTTACATCATGCGCCTCAAGGCATTTGACAAATCTCCTTACATTTGATAGTATCTCCTTACTATGGTGCAGTTAGCGACTTTAACCAGCAAAAGGCAATTAACAATACCGGCTGAAATTTTCAGGAAACTGAGGCTAAGAGCTGGCCAAAAACTTATTGTTCGAGAAAAAGAGGGCGAAATTACTTTAACTCCGGCTTTAAATTTAGTTGAAAATTTAGCTGGTTCAGTAACAGTTCCAGCTAAGTATAAGGGCTTATCTGCTGATAAAATTATAGATAGGTCGAAAAAAGATTACTTTTCTAAAAAATGATTTTTGTTGATACCAATTATTTTCTACGTTTACTTTTAAAAGACGTTGATGAACAACATCAAAAAGCAAAAAAGCTTTTTGAACAAGCCGCTAAAGGAAAAAAACAGGTTTTTACTTCAATAATAGTTTTTTTTGAAATATATTGGGTATTATCTTCATTTTATGAACAAAATAAAGAAGAAGTGATCTCGATATTAAATAAAATTTTAGCAATGAAATTTATTGAGTTGGAAGAAAGAGATCTGCTTCTAACCGCATTAGAACTATTTAAAAACGAAAATATTGATCTAGAAGATGCTTATAATTTGGTTTACGCTCGATCCAACGAATCCTCAAAATTTAATACTTTCGACAAAAAGCTTAAAAGTTTATTTTAAGATTATCGTCAATACCGACTCCGGCGAATCTGTCTTCAGAGCATAAGTTGTCATCTTTTTTCTCGCTGTGCCCGCCAAAACTGGAGCCAAAGGCGACTGTGGGTGGGGTATGACGGAAAATAACTTCCTCGTTATGGGATTTTGCACTTAGCTTTGGTAGAATTTCTTATGAAAATTTACATCCTTGGGCCGTCTGCCAGCGGTAAAACAACTCTAGCTAAAAAAATTGCTGAAAAGAAGGATCTTCCAGTATTCCACTCCGACTTTGTATTGACAGAATATAATGGGAGGAAACGAAGAAAGCTAGATAAAGAAGACTATATGGAAAAAGTAGAAGATATTTTAGCTAAAGACAAGTGGATTTTTGAAGGCAAGCATATTATTTCTAGGCTTCTGAATGAGGCTGATCAAATAGTTTGGTTAAAAACACCCTTACTTGTAACCTTGTTTCGACAATGGAAACGGTATTTTACTGATCAGGACCAACGGAAAAGATTTACTTTTAAAAGCAATCTGCAATTATCAGTCGTAATTATTTGCCAGTATTTATGCTGGGAAGACAAGAGTAAAAAAGACGATCCCAGACACTGTCGCCAAAAGAAATATGGTCGGATATTGAGGGAATATAAGGATAAAGTCGTCGAAATTAAAACAGATAAGGATATTGAAGATTTATTTACTATTTAATTGCATCCTGAAAGGCCTGATTGAATTCCTTAATTGATTTATGTCTGTCCTCGGGGTTTTTGCTCAGCCCTTTACGCAGAACCTTTGAAATCTTTTTTCTTTGTTTCTCTGATAATCGCTCTAAATAATCCTCCCGAAATGGAATTTGATCAATTTGATCTTTTTCAAACTCTTCACGTGTACAGTATGTTTCAAATTCGTTTTCTGTGCCGACGAAAATTGCAAAAATGGTTGCGGCTAAGCCGTATACGTCTGTTTGGATAGTTAAGGCGTTGAAGTCTGTACCCTTTTGTTCTGGAGCTGCGTAGTGATAGGTTCTTGCGTAACTGTTTACGGTGGTTCCATTTTCGCTTAGCTGTATAGCGAGTTCAAAATCAATTAATTTAGGATTGAATTCACTATCAAGCCCAATATTAAGAGGCTTCATATCGGCATATACCAATTTTCTTTTGGTATGGATATTGGTTAAAGCAGAGGAAATTTTATCTATTATTTCGCCGACTTCTTCAATTGAATGCGGTTCTTCAGCCCAAGTTTGAATCGTTTCATTTGGCAGGTACTCCATGATTAAATAAATTTGTCCTGCAGATGTTACAGCAAGATCATAAATTGTGGCAATGTACGGGTGTTGTTCAACTCCGGCATAATGTCCCTCTTGAGGAATATTCATCGCTGTCCACCAACCAGAACCGGCCTTTTTCCAGTCGCCTCCCTTAGCAATCAATTTCCGGCCGATCTTTTTATCTCTAACTACTGTAATATGTTCTGGCAGTTCTATTTCCTCTTCGCCAACTTCAGAATATCTCGGATCGTCTGTTTTCGGTTCATAAAACATCTGGCGGTCTTTCCCGTCAACATCTCGGAAAGAAATCACTTTTTTACCAGGATTTTTTCTTATCCACTCTAAAGAATTTACTTCTTCATCTGTTGGAGTTACTTTTATTTCAAAAAGTTCAAGTGGAGTTTTTTGCAGTTCTTCCTTTTCCGTAGATTGCTCGGGCATGAATTAATTATACCAAGGGGAAAAAGTTTTTAATCATACCGGGGTTGGTTGTTGAACTTTGTTAAGTCAACAATTGGCAGTTTATTACCGTCGGGGTCTTCAATAACAGCACACATTCCCGACCGGATTTCGAACGGCTTCATAACAATGCTGTAGTCTTTTTTCCGATGTTTTTTGACAAAATCATCTACATTATCTACTAAAAAATTGAAGTCAGGATTTGGCAAAGATTTGTCGTTATGAATAACAATTTCAGAATCATCGTTTTCAAAAACGAAACCAATCATCTTTCTTTCTTCATCTGTCCAAGCCTTATTCAACCCCAATACCTCTTCATAAAACTCCGATGATTTTTCCAAATCCTCAACATAAAACATAATATTGTCAATTTTCTTTAATTTCATGGCTAGTTGGCCTTTAATAGTTTTTTGTCTAATGTGTAAAGTGGATATTTGGTATCTAAGTGTAGTTGCAGGTAACAAGCGTCATAAATTGATAACCCTTTTTCCAAAGCGAGTTTGGCTACTTTCTTCAAATTAAAGTCATAGACATATTCAATATTTTTTAAGTTCTCAAAAGTTTTAATTATTTTGAACAGTTTATGCTTGGAAATTCTTTGTGACCCTAGAGCATATCTAAGTGCATTAGTAACTTCCAAACTAAAAATATAAGGCTCTACTAATTTAATTTTTCCCTCTTTAAATTGGCGAACAATTTCCTGACTGAGTTTTTCATCGGGGAGCAAGTAAGATAGAAAGAAGCTGGCATCGAAAATAGCCTGTTTCATTATAGTCTTCCTTTTTTGATGTAGCCTTCCAAGTTATCTTTATCCATAATTACGTTTTCCTTTACCTCATCTAATTGCTCATAGAAGGCGGTATTATTTTCCTTTTTTCTTAATTTAGATAAGTAATTTCTAACCGCTTCGTTCACTAGTGCAGATAAACTCTTTTCCCTTTTGGCGGCAATTACCTTTAAGGATTTTAAATAGTTTTGGTTTAAGGCTATAGTTGTTCTCTTTTGCATAAAGTCATCTTATCATCAAGGTGCGTTGATGTCAATGGCTCTTTCGTTAAGCTTAATATCCTCAATTAACAGATATTAATGTTAAAATATCTCATGAAAAGACTTGTATTGTTTTCTAATCCAACCGATGAGATTATTAATGATTTACTGGAACTAATCTTTCCGGATGATATTGAGAATAAAGTTGCCGCCTATATGCCCAGTGACGGGGCAAACTTAAAAGAAAAATATATTAATCAATGGAAAGAATATGCTCAAAAAAGAAAAGCAAAATTTGTTTTAATTGACAACTCACAAAGGGGCGATGCCGCTAAAAAAGAAGCCGAAAAAGTTCTTGAAGCGGATATTTTAATTATCACCGGCGGCAACACTTTTACCTTAATGAACCATCTCCGGCAGTCGGGCTTGGATAAAACTATCAAAGAATTTGTTAAGAAAGACAATTTTGTTTTAGCTGGATTCAGTGCTGGAGCAATTGTTTTAACGCCGACAATTGCCACCTCGGCAATTAAAAATTACGATAAAAATGAGGTTGGGTTAGAAAATCTAACTGGGGTAGATCTAGTTGATTTTGAGTTTTTTGCTCACTATGCCCCGAAATGGGAAAAAGCCATTTCGGAATACGAAAAAACAACTGAAAATGAGGTTAAAAAACTCACCGACGAAGATTATTTAGTAATTGATTTAGAAGCTTAGATCATGGATTATTCAAAAGGTTTCGGATAACGCCTCCCGTCCTCAAAAAAATCTGGGGATAAGTTAGCACCCGCCCGTTGTAAGTATACAAAATTTATTACTTCTAATGGATGAAACAAGCCAAACAGTCTAATGATACGAATCATTAGACTATTTATATGTCCTTTCTTATAAATCGATCCGTTATTTTTTTACAACAGAATCAATAAATTCCCTAGCGGTATCTCTTAGTTTCTTGACATATGGGTTTTGGCCTTCATATCTCCATCCAGCATTAAGTAAATCCTGGACCTCATTGGGGTTTATTTTAGATTTAAGTAACGAAAAATCTTGTCTATCTTTGATTCTCGACGTAACCCACATCGGAAAAATATTAAATGGCATTTTTCTTGAACTGAAAATAGCTCCGTGCTTAAGCAGGTATAATGCTTCTTTCGTAAAGGTAGGAAAAGAGGCATTGCCTAAATTTCCCCTACCTTCCAGTGCTTGTTTGGGAATAAAAAGATTTCCGTCGAGGGCTTCAATTGGGAGGCGAAAAATGTTTTCATCCTCTTCATAAATTACTCCTAAATCGATCTCAGTTTCATCTTCGTGGATTAGTCGAGTTGCATCATCTTTTACCCACTTTAATTTTTCTTTAATTTCCTCTTCAGTGGGTTCCCGATAGTCAAGGTTAATTAAACGTTGTTTTGCATCTTCGAAAACTTCTCTAGAGATTACCCAAATATCCAAATCGTCATGGGGTCTTGTTTCGGTTCCTAAAACTCCATCTACAGCCACACCACCAAAATAGAAGTGAGGTATATCGAAAAGATTTTGCTCTACCTCTTTTATGTGTTGTACCAGTAATCGATTTTCTGGGTATTTCGGGGTTAGGGGTTGCGGTTGGCTTTCGCGACCTTCAGACATATTGGTAATTTATTATAACTGATTATTATTATAGAATTGGATAATGAAACTTACAAAAGTTAAAACGGTTGAGATTGTTCCATCTTTTCCGTTTGATTTTGATTCGACTTTTCATAAACCGGATCATTTTACGTCTGGGGACAACGAATGGCAACCGGGAATTCGTTGGCAAACCTGGAGACATAACGATAAATGCTTAGGGCTGAAGTTTGTCAACCAGGGTGTGGTTGATAAACCAAAGATTAAAGTTGAAATTTACAGCGATTCAGAAATTAACAAAGAAGATACAGCGGCTTTAATCGATGAAATTAAGTATCGATATAATCTTAATCTAGATTTAACCGATTTTTATAATCAGTTTAAAGACGAGAAAACGCTTGGGCCAATAATTAAAAAGTGGCGGGGAATGCGGCCGGGACATCCGAGCTCTCTTTATGAATACTTGATTATTGGAGTTGTTTTGCAAAATGCCACTGTTGCCCGGTCGGTCCAGATGTTTACTGCCCTTCTTGAAAATTACGGCACCTTACTGGAATTTGACAAAAAAAACCTGCCTCGCCGTAAGGCTGGGTTGTGGTGTTTTTGGGAAGAAGGTGGTTTGCAAGAAGCAACCGAAGAGGATTTAAGAGCTTTAAAGGTTGGTTATCGGGCCAAGAGAATAAAAAAAATTGACGACCATTTTTTCAACGGAAAAATTAATGAATTTGATTTACGCCAAAAAGATTTGGAAACGCAAAAAGAAATCCTTCTTGATATTTACGGCGTTGGTCCGGCAACAGTTTGGTATTTGCTTTTTGACGTTTTTCACCATTGGGATCACTTTGACCATGTTTCGCCCTGGGAGCAGAAAATATATTCAAAGTTATTTTTTGACCAAGACCCGGACGACCCCGTTCCAGTAGAAAAAATATTAAAACATTTTGAAAAGTACGGTGACTACAAGCAACTTGCCGTTCACTATATTTGGGAAGACCTCTGGTGGCGGCGCAAGAATAAGGACATCGCCTGGCTGGAGAAGTTAATTAGGATTTAATAATTTTTGACAACCTAGTATTTTACGTATATAATTTAAATAATTTGAAAGTTAAATTTTCAAACAATGCAACAAAAAGATCAAAATCAAGAAAACTGGCTTAAGGTTTTAGACCGGGGAATGGTAACTATTCCCAAAAAGTGGCGGGATGAATTGGCTATCAAGCCTGGTCAAGTATTGAAGGCCAAAAAGCAGGGCCAAAAAATTATTATTGAGCCGAAAGATAAACCAGCACCTTATCGCGTTTATAGCCAGGAAGAGCTATCTGATTTTGTAGCCAGAGATGCCCTGCCCGAAGATTTGCAAAAGAAAATTGACGATAAATTGAAAAATGACTAAGTTATTTCTTGATGCTTCAGTACTTTTTTCTGCACTTAATTCTAAAGTTGGAGGTTCTCGGCAAATAATTCGTTTAGCCAAACACGGCAAAGTGTTTGTTGTCACCAGTCAGTTAGTGATTGAAGAGGTTATCCGGAATTTAGATAAAATTGATAATCTGAGCTATGATGACTTCTACAGCTTTTTAGCTGAAACGCCAATGATTATCCGTGAGCAGATCACAGAAACCGAAATTGAGCCATTTTTAGATTTAGTTGTGGAAAAAGATGCCCATGTTATTGCTGGTGCGGTTTTGACGGACTGCGATTATTTAGTTACTTTAGACCTCAAACATTTATACAATCCGGAAATCAAGGAAAAGGTAAAAGAAGTAGAAATAGTTACTCCAAGAGTTTACTTAGAAAAATTTGTTAATTCTTAAATTTAATGAAGAAAAAGTTAGGTAAAAAGGCATTTGAACTAGCAAAAAGCTCTTTTGGAGAATTGATTGTCGGTCTTGCATTTGGAAAGTTCAGCGGTCTTTTGCCAGTCAAGAAAATCAAAGAAACCAAAAAAGTTATTGCCTTTTGGCATCCAAAGCCGTTTTACGAAAAACACATCCTGATTGTCCCCAAAAAGCCAATTAAGAAGTTAACTTCCTTGCAAGAAAAAGACATGAAATATATTAATGAGATTTTTAGAGTTGCCAGAGAAATTATTGAGGAGTTGGGTTGGGAAAAAACTGGCTATACTCTTTTGGCCAACGGTGGCAGCCGACAAAAAATCGCCCAATTGCATTTCCACTTAGTCAGTGGAGAGGAATTGTAGAATATTTTGATAAAATAGAATTATGACGAAAATAGACAAAGATTTTCGAAAAAAATTTGTGGTTATTGTTCAAACCGGGGCGTTAACGTTTGACCGGAAATACGACAAACGGATGGCTCACCACGTTGTTGATATGGCGATGAAAATTCCGGATGAGTTGTTTTCAGATGAAAGGCTGACTGCCTACAACTATGCCTGCGACCTCCTCGACTTTGAATACGGCTTATTTGACGCGGCAGACGAAGAATATCCGGAATGGATAAAAAAGTATTTCAAATGGAAAAGGAAAGATTTGTAGTGGTGGTCTTTTATACAACTTCATTGTATAATGAATCATGCGGTTGTCGGAGACGTCACAGAAAATACTCTCGGTCTTTTTTGGTCACCCGGGTGACCAGCTTTATGTCAATGAGTTGATCCGCAAAACCGGTCTTTATCCCAACTCCGTTTCCCAATCCCTAAAAACGCTCGAAAAACAAAACATTCTCGCCTCCGTCAAAAAAGGCAGAAAGAAATTTTACTTTGTCAACGATAAACATGACCATCTGGAAGAAATCAAATCGATAGTTGGAGTAAAAAAAATCCAAACGGGGCAGGGTAAATGGGAGCGCTTATTGGGGAGAAAATCGGCAATGGTTCTAGCTTATGCGATCCAAAAGGCCTATCTTGATTATTTGAAAACGTTGGATATTGAATCCGAAATCAATCACTTTTGGTACAACGATGTGACCTCAGGTGTTTACTTATATCCGTTGGAAATCAGGAGTGTGGGACAGGAAATTGCCAAGAAACTTAGAAATGATATTGGTTTTGCCCGGGAAATAATTGACAAATGCCGTGACAGCTGCCGGATACTAATAAATGCAACGGAAGATATCACCAACTTGGATTTGCCGAACCTGACCAAGAAAGAATTATCTAGTTTATTAAAGGAAATAGATCACAAGTATTGTAACGTAACCAGATTTATGCTTATCCCGCATGCAATTGAAAGAGACCTCTTTAACGAAGTGAAAAATGAAATAAAAAAAACGCTCGACAAGAAGGGCAAAAAGAAGAAATTTAAGAAATACTTAGAGATACTAACTGAACCGGTAAGTTTAGAGTTTGAAGAAAGAAAAGAAGCTCTTAAGGTAGCAGCTAAGTTTAAAAAACAAGGCTTGACGGATGAAGTTAAAAGCTTGATCCAAGAGCACGGGAACAATTATTGCTGGCTTCCACTTTTTGATAACCGGGCCGAGCCTTTATCGTATGAATATTTTGAGAACCAAATAGAACTTTTAGCGGAAAAAGAAGCAAACCCTCTTAGAGAAATTTCTCGAATTGAAAAAATTGAAGAAAAGAAAGAAAAGGCACTGAAAAAGGTTTTTGAAAAAATAGAGGTCGATAGTCACTTTAGAACGATAGTTAATTTACTTCAAAAATATATTGTTTTGCGAACTACTCGGCGGGATGCAATCGCCAAGGCTAATTATCACATTTTACCCCTGCTCCATGAGTTGGCTGAACGCATGGAGTTAGATGAAGCAGAAGTAAAACTTCTTTGCTTTGATGAACTTTTGAGTTGGCTTAAACATGGTTATGGAAAAAAGTTTGGTTATCGTCAGGAAACCTTGGAAGACGAGATTGATAGAAGAAAACAGGGATGGGCGGTTTTGTTTAAAAACAAGCGGTTAACGATAATTTCCGGCATAACCAAAATAATTGAGGCGATAGAGCAGAATCAAATAATTGCTGAAACACCGAGTGTCAAAAAAAGGTTAAAAGGCAACCCGGCCTGTCGCGGTGAAATAGTCGGAAACGTGAAGATAGTTACCCAGTTATCAGAATTGGATAAAGTTGAAGAGGGCGATATCCTGGTTGCCAAAATGACGACGCCAGATTATATGTCAGCAATTGGCAAAGCCGCCGGGATAGTTACCGATGAGGGAGGAGTAACTTGTCATGCGGCTATTGTTTCCCGGGAGTTTAATATTCCTTGTGTTGTGGCAACAAAGAATGCAACCCAGATACTAAGTGATAATGATTTGGTCCAAGTTGATGCAAACAAAGGTGTTATTCGAGTCATGGAATCAGCTGATTACCCGCAGGATATCAAAGAAATATTTGGTAAAACTATTTACGAAGGGAAGGTTCGCGGGAAAGCGAGAATTATCTTGGACTCATCAGATTTTGAAAAAGTGAAAGACGGTGATATTTTAATTGCTCCGCAGACAACACCGGAGTATTTGTCGTCGCTTTATCGGGTTAAGGGGTTTGTTGTTGACGAAGAGTCGCTGACTTCACACGCCGCTTTATACGGTCAGGCGTTAAAACTCCCTTCAATCATGGGAACAGAGTTCGCCCGGAATGCCATCGAAGATGGCGAACTTGTTGAGCTCAACGCCACCAAAGGTTTCCTCAAACGCCTGAAAAAATAGCCGTGTGATAGAATTTGCCAATGAGAAAATTACAGAAGAAAGTAAAAGACTTTTGTGAGGAGCATAGTTTAGAGTCGCCTCTGGAGCATCGGCTTTTGGACACATTTTCCGAGATGGGGGAAGTGGCCAAAGAAGTTTTAAAAATGTCCAATTACGGTCGGGACGAATTTCAATTTCAGGATGAGGTAAAGGGTGAACTCGGCGATGCTTTATATTCACTGATCACGGTGGCTAACTCCCTGGGCGTTGATTTAGAAAAAGAACTAGAAATGGTTTTGGAAAAATATAAAAAAAGAATGGAAAAAGGCACGCCGGATTCAGAAAATGATTAAATAGACTATTACAAAAGTCAATAAGGTAAAATGTAAATTATGTCAGTTCCTACAGAGCCAATCCCTGGACAGTCTCCTTTGGAAGAAACTACGCCTGAAAAAAGACCTCGCCACGAAATTGACGCAGATTTTCAAATTTTAGAGCAAGAGAAAGAACAATTTGAAGAAGATATCGAGCCACTAAGGGAGTGGATAGCGGCGTTATCTGAAGATCAAAGGGAAATAATAAATGAGTTTGCCTTTAATTTAGATCAAGATGACCCCGAAAGGGAGGTGGTGGAAGTGCCAGGGAATCTAGCTCCTTTAGCCGAAGAAATTGAGAAAAGCCAAAAACAGGCAGAAAACTTGATGGAAAAGCAGTTGAGGTTGGAGAAAGAAATGACACCTTATCGAAAAGAAGATTTGATTAAATTAGTTAACGACTTATCCGCAAGGATTGATTATGATGCCGCTTTCAATTATTACCGAGAAAAAGAATATCCCGGTGCAACAGCAGACTTAATTGAAAATACTGTTAGTGATTTGTTTAGATTGAGGAAATATCAATTTGAAGTGTCTGAAGACGAAGGCGTACGGGATTTTGATTTTTATGACCGTCGATGTTTTGATTTGGAGGAATCACAAAAGGCTTGGCAGGAGAAAGGTTTTTTAAAGGATAGTTCTGATGTAGACGAACAAGGCGTAGGGGTAATTGAAAATCCAGTAACAGAAGAGCGTCAAGAATTGGTTAGAAAAATGGGAGAGGTATTGGCTGATTTAGATACATATCGACGGTTGGCCGGCATATACCAATTTAAAATTTCTTATTCTTACCCATTTGACGCAAAACTTGAAGAAGTTTACCGGGTTTTAAATGTTGAGAAATATAAACCAAGAAGTGGATATAGAAAATTCGAAGAAATAGGTTTTGATCCCCGATTTATTGAAGCGGCAATACGTAATGCTGACCGGGTTGTCACTGAACATCAGAAGTTAGGCCATTTACCTTCCGAAGAAAGAACGGGGGAAGAAGTACGGTCTCTAGAGAAAATTAGAATTGAAGGATTTCAACCATCTGAAGGCATGGTTAGCGCTCTTACGCCTCAGGAAATCCAAGCGGAAATTAAAAACTATCTTCCCCCTTATTTTCTTGATAAATTAAAAGCTATTACTCACCGAAAGAAGCCGGAAAATTTTCAAAATGAAGAAGGAATTGAAACCATTGGTTGTTGTCGACCGTCTTATGACAAAGATAAAAAACTGACAGGATTAGGAATCGAAATTTATAGGTCGCCTTTTTTGCCCGAAGGTGCCAGTGAAGCACAGTTAGCATTTTTAATGTCGGATTTGAAAGATAGTTTATGGCATGAACTCGGTCATGCTGCCCAGCATTTGATGCGGTTTGAGGAGTTAGTTGCTTGGGAAGAGGCAATAAATGATGATGACATGGCAGTTAGCAGGTATGTTAAAAGATCAAGAAGTGAGAGCGAAATTAAAGGGAAGCAAGAGGATTTTGCTGATACTTTTTCCTTGTTCGTATCTGATCCCGCTAAGTTAATTGCTATCTCACCATCCAGATTTGGATTTATGGTTGATTTTTTCAAGCAGCGGTTAACTGATGACCAGAGAGAGGCATTTAGTATGCGGATGGCGGAGAGGCTTACTGTCACGCATTCCCTTTGGAAAGAATTGGGACTATCCACCAAAGACATTAGGGTATGCCACCTTTATTACTTGGGTTGATTGGAACAGTCAATTAGGATATAATCCCTCTAATATGGCAAAAGAAAGGGATAGAGCTGATTTAGATGCCGAAATTGAGGCGATAAAGGAACTTTTAGCCGTTCCGGTTAGGTCAAAGGATGACCGTTTGGCCTTAGAGGCGAATTTGAGGCCAGTTTTAACTAATGCCTCAAATGAAGCAATTATTACTCTTCGAAATAACCGCGGGACAAGAAGTAAATACCCAGTTGAAGAATGCGAAAAAAGAATTGAGGCCGGAGAAGCATTTGGGTTATGTGATTTATTACAAATGGCAGAGCCTTTAGGATTATCTGGTGTTACCGGAAATAGCAATAGGAAATTAGTTAACTTGGCGACAAGAGGTATAGATAGCTCTGCTCCCGTTGCTTCCCATGAAGAGGTTATTGAAGCATTTATCGAATACGGAGAAACGCAATTAGATGCGGGAACAACTTTATTGGATCGTATTTTAAGTTGTCGTGATGATTTTGGTGAAATAAAGCAAGCGTTTATTGAAAGAGCTGAGAATGAGAGTCGTTTTTACAACCCAGAAAAATATATTGATGGCGTGATTGCTAGGGCAAAAATAATTCAGGAGAAAAAGTAATCACAAGACAATCCTCAATTGAGTAATCGGATTTGTGTTAAGATGAATTTAGAATGGGGAAAAAGGACTTACCGAATCCGCCGAGGTTGGGAGAAATCATTGGACCGTCATTTATTTTGCTTGGCTTGGCTTTGGGCAGCGGTGAGCTGATTTTATGGCCTTTTTTGGCCGCTAAACATGGTCTGGGGCTGATTTGGGGAGCTTTATTAGGAATTACCCTTCAATTTTTTTTAAACACAGAAATTATCCGTTACTCCCTCGTTTGGGGGGAAAGTGTATTTGTTGGTTTTAAGCGGTTATGGAAATGGTGGCCGGTTTGGTTTATTGCCTCGACCTTTATCCCCTGGGGTTTGCCCGGTTTTTCTTCGGCCTCGGCCCAGATAATATCAAAGATATTTGGTTTCAGCCAAACTAAATGGCTAGGGATCGGGTTGTTGATTTTAACCGGTGTGATTCTCAGCGTCGGCAAAGTTTTGTATCAGACGATGGAATATCTCCAACGGACGATAATATTGGTCGGTCTACCATTAATTTTAATCTTAGTAGTTTTGCTGACTGGCAAACAGGATTGGGTGGATTTAGCTCAAGGCTTAGTTGGCAGAGGCAACGGCTTCTGGTTTTTTCCAGCTGGAATTGGTTTAGGGTCATTTCTAGGTGCCTTTGCTTACTCTGGTGCTGGCGGCAATTTGAACTTGTCCCAATCTTATAACGTTAAAGAAAAGGGTCTAGGAATGGGTAAATATGCTGACAAAATTGTCTCGCCGTGGCGTAAAAAAGTAACCAAATCTCGACTTGAGGGCCAGTCATTTAGTCTAACTCCTTTGAATTTAAACAAATTTAAAAAGTGGTGGAGATTGGTTTGCCGTGAGCATTTAATTGTTTTTTGGGGGCTTGGCTTTGTTTCAATTGTTCTTTTGTCAGTTCTGGCAAAAAGTCTTGTTTTCGGCCAGGTCGATGCCCAAGGAATAAACTTTATCTATCAGGAGGCGGCGGCCATACGCCAAATTTTGTCTCCAACGGTTGGGGTTATTTTTCTGATTGTTTCTGCTTTAATGCTTTATGCCACTCAGCTTGGGGTTTTAGAATCATCATCTCGAATTATTTCCGAGAACTTTATTTTATTTAATTGGGAAGAGGGGGAAAAGGCTAATCCGTCAAAGTGGTTTTACTTTGCTCTCTGGGGTCAAATTGGAGTTGGAATCATTACCCTTTTGCTTGGAGTTAGTGAACCAAGGTTTTTGTTAACTTTGTCTGCTATACTCAACGCTTTGGCAATGACTGTTTTATTTCCGTTGATTTGGGTTTTGAACAAAAAGAGGTTAAAAAAAGAACTTCAGCCAAGCTTGTTGCGACAAGCAGTAATTATTTTAGGCTTTATTTTCTTCGCCGTTTTTTCCGGAGTTACTTTACTCTAACTTAGAAGGTTTTCGGGAGTGGCCGTTGCGAAATAAGCTGTCTGCATTTTCTACTCCAAGTATACGTCCACTTAAAGAAATGATTCTTTCGCAAGGCAATTCTTCTTTAATTGCACAGAAAGCAGAGTTAAATGAATGTAGGTGTTCGGACGGCTCGCCGTCTCTCCAGACTTCTCCCCCCGCTTGACTCATTAAATTCCTCGTGATGGCATTTAACTGACGAGCTAACCTACCCGCTTTTTTCACTAGCTCTTGGGTTTCCTCCGGAGTAAGCCTTTTTCTTTCAACCATAGAGAAGTATATCATATTTGCTTTCTGTTAAAATAGATTATGGCTAAGAAATCAACAATTTATATGTGCCAGAACTGTGGCGCGCAGTCACCGCAGGAGTTGGGCAGATGTCCGGAGTGCGGCAAATGGGGCACATTGGTTGAAGAAGTAATGGAGCGTCAGGAGGATGAAAAAGGGAACAAGGTAAAGAAAAGACAGGCCAAGCTTATAAAAGTTGATGATGTTAAGGCTCAGAAAACAGAAAGACAATCCTCAAATCTTAGCGAATTAGACCGGGTTTTGGGTGGAGGTATAGTTCCGGGATCAGTTGTACTTTTTGCCGGTGAACCCGGCATTGGTAAATCAACCCTTTTAACTCAACTAGCCCTGAGATTATCAACTCGGAGTAAGCCACTAACCACTATTTACGTTTGCGGTGAAGAATCTCCTGAACAAGTTAAGTTGCGACTAAATCGAATTGGTTCTGATCAGGATAATCAGGATAATCTATTTCTTTTTCCAGAAACAGACGTTGATAATATTCTTACCAAAATTCATGAATCATCATTCATAAATCATAAATCATTACTTATAGTTGATTCTATCCAAACTTTATCAACCGATGACCTTAGCGGAGTAGCAGGTTCTATAAGTCAAATTAGAGAGTGTACCCATCGCTTAGTTAATTTAGCTAAAAATAACCAAATCCCGGTATTTTTAGTCGGACACGTTACCAAAAAGGGAAACATTGCTGGCCCAAAAGCAATTGAACACGCAATTGATACAGTTTTATACTTTGAAGGGGAAAGAACCGGACAATTTAGATTGTTAAGAGCACAGAAAAATCGCTTCGGTCCAACGGATGAGGTGGGTGTTTTTAAAATGACTGATCAAGGTCTAATTGAAGTGACCGGATCATCATTCATTAATAATGAGGAGAAATTACAAGACAAGGTTGGCTCATCCTATACAATAATATTTGAGGGGACAAGACCGATGTTAATAGAAGTTCAAGCTTTGGTCAGTAAATCCTATACCCCAATGCCGAAAAGAGTCATTAATGGTTTAGATAGACGACGATCAGAGATGCTTTTAGCCGTTTTGCAAAAGCATTTAAACTTGCCTCTTTGGGACTATGATGTCTTTTTAAATGTAACTGGAGGGGTTAGGGTGCGTGAGCCTGCTGTTGACTTGGCTGTTTGCAGTGCCCTTTATTCATCGTATAAGAATAAGCCTTTGCCTCAGGGGGCGGCTTTTATCGGTGAGGTTTCGCTTCTCGGTCGAGTTAGCCAGGTCAGCCGCTTAGATAAGCGTAAAAAACAGGCTAAAGCTGTTGGAATAGAAAAGGTTTATTCCTATCCAAAAATTAAAACAATCAGTCAGCTGAAATCTTCGCTGAAATAGCTACCAGGATAAAGTTTTAAACCTTGCGGGCAATTTTTTTCTTTGAGGCGGAGTATATTCTTTTCCTCGGTTTGGGCAGTTTATTTTACAGGTGGTTAGGCATTTACTTCTAGGTACCAGCGTGCCGTCTTGAATTTCTTCCAAACCGGCTTTTTGGAGCAAATCACGCTCAATAATAGATGATGAGCAGATAACAAATTCTTCTTTTCTGAATATTTCTCCCATAAATATTTGGGAGAGGGGAGAAATATGGGTGACCCTTTTCCAAGTTATCAGTTGTTTATTTGTTTGTCAACACTAGTCCACATAAGTTTTCCACATTAACTTGCTGGGCACTAGAAATAGCGGTTTTTGTACTTAAAATACAACGTAACAAATAATATGAGATGCCATTTTTTATACCTTTAAAATACTATAAGACTTGACAAGGGCTGCAGGCAGTGTTAGATTAAAAATGGAAGATAGAAATTAGAAGCTGGAAGATAGGGATAATATTAATATGAAGAAGATAGTTGAATTGATTAGAGCCATTTTAAGCGTTTTTTTTAAAAAAGAGAAAGAGCAGGATTGGGCGCGAGACCAAATTTTGAAAATGGCAAAGTTAGGTGGAAGACTAATTCTTTAAAAAGTAATTGGGCATTACAAAAAAAAGAGCATCATTATCGTCATTCCGGGCAAGTAAATATTGTGGAACGCGAATAACAATGCCCTTTAAGCTATGATAGCAAATGGTCAAGAATTGTCAACAAGATTTTTATCAAGAAATTTCGGAAAAAGGGACGAAATTTATACTTAAATAAGATATGTTATAATTGGCACACCAAGCAAGACTTGGTAACAGAATGAAGGGTAGTTCGAGGGGCAGGAGAACTACCCTTCATTTGTTTAATATTTTGGAGGGCACGTGTCCGCCAGAATTCGCAGTATGAGCCGTGTATGAATAATACTGAAAAGGTAAATACTAAGATTTAGGCGGAGGAGAACTACTCTCCATTTTATATAAATTAGTCAGTAGAGAAAAAAATTAAAGATATGCGAGGACAAACAATCGAAGGGCAAGTCGTTAGTCATTCTCCGTCATTGATGGTTGAAAATGGTTCATTGTTTGTTCAGGCTTCGGGACATCGGCAAGAGCTTTTTGGCGTAGATGGAAACCAAATAACTTCAGAAGTAGTTTTTGAATTAGCTGATAAGCTTGATTCAGCGCCTGAAGAAGTTAAGGCTGTACTTTTAAGTTCAGCGATAGAACAGGCTGATTCCTGGAGTGGAAAAGAAACAGGCTTATTGCACGAGCGATTATCTTCCGGTAATTATTCCGAAGATGAAGTTGGGCGAGTAATTAGTTCGGCTTTGGAAAAAACAAAGCGGGAAGCAAAAAATAAGCGTAATCTTGTTGCCAGAAAAGATATTCAACCGGAAACGAGTATTGATGGGAATCAAGAAGAGGGAATTATGTCAAGATTCATGGGATTAGTGGGACAAATTAACCGAAATAAAGTTAATAGTTTGAACCCAGATGTTGTTCATCAGCAAGCTTTAAATTCAATTGAGGAACAAGGTTTAAGAAAGGCCTTGGATCAAGTAGAAACAACCAGTGATGTTTTAACTGTTGAGTACGCTGGTAAAGTTTTAGAGAGAATGAGCGGCCAACGTCTTCCGGCTGATGATGGGGAAAGGCATCAAAGGATAATGTCCTTTATTATATTTGCCAAGGAAGCTGCTTTAGAAGTTGAAAGATACGACACTAAAATTGAGCAGGAGCATGCCAAACAAGTTGTTTACCAAGGGGTTGCAGCTGCAGCGGGTAGTTTTTTAAGGAAGCAGTTTGCCCCTGGTGAAATTAAACAGGCCCTTACTGAAATTAGTAGGATGGCTTCGGCAAAGTTAACAACTGAAATTTCCTCAACTATTGATGAGCGTCAGCTTGAACGTTTGGGCAGGATTAGTGCGAGTTTAGCAGATTTAGAAGTTAAGCGTCGGAGTGTGGATACCAGAGTTAGGGAAGAGGCGAATAGGGAAAGATTAAAAACAAGAGAGGAAGAATCTAAGCTTCGAACTAAAAAAGCGGAGCATTTAGGTGATGCGGCAGCGGTCTTTATGGAGAAAACATCTACAGGTGCTAGAAATTCTTCTAAAAATATTATTGGTATCGCCGTTGGTGAAGAAGGTTTAATAGATCAAAGTGCAAATTTGGTAACCGGTCTTATGAAGGAAACAATGGACTTAATTATGGATGAAGATGGCCTAGTTGTTAAAACAATTGATGGTGGTAAACGGGCACTTAGACATCTTGGGGAAGCAAAAATAGTATTTTCCGTTATTTTGGGGACAGCGGGATGCTTAGTTGGACTCTCTGCTTCACCGGATGCGTTTCCAGGTGTAAGTAGGGAGGTTGTTGTTGCTGGAACTACAGCATTAGGTTTGTTTGGAGGGTACGCACTAGCACAGGGTACGGAAAATTTGATTGAACAGCGGCAAAGCCAATCAGAGCGAAGACTTCAAAATTAACTGCTATTTTTCGGTTCGACCCAGAGGAATTCTTTTTGGAGTAGGAGTAGATTTGCCCACCGGCCGGCGATTTTAGCAAATTCCCGACCGGACGTTAAAAAGTCAGTAATTGGTTTGATATCTTCAGCCTTTTCTCCAAAATTTTCTTTTTCTTCGGCCCAGAACATTTTGGCTCCGAACAAGCTATTTTCCAGTTGGAATAATTGAATGGCTAATTCACTACCGCGGGGCATAACCGGCACATCTCTTTTCGGCAAATTATCATTTAAATGCTGGCTGATTTTCGCCAGGCTTTGTTCCATATTGTGAAAGCTTTGGAGTTTAATTTTTCCAGCTAATTCCGCATTTTCTTCAGTGAGGAGGATTATAAAATCGGCCAGGCTTATTTGAAGTTCAGCCACAATTCGGATCAATTGTTCAATGTCTTTGAGAGTTTTTTCTTTTTCATCATTTCCGAGGTCATCCCTTGCTTTAAGTTGGGAATAAATCATATTGGAAGTATTGATTATTTGGCCGATACTTGCTTGGCTGGCCTTTAAATAGTGGATGAGCATTTTTCTAATGGTCATGTTTAATTATATATGAAAATTTAGAGGTTGTAAAAATGAATGGTTACGCCACTTGCATAATATAGGATGTTTTTGGTAAAATTAGCTACATTTCTCTCGGAGGGGGAAATTAAATCTGTCGTAGGTAGTCAAGGAGGCTAAAATGCCAAGACCAGCGACTGGAAGAAAAGAAGAACGGCGATTCAGGAAGTCGAACGGCCGTGATTTGAGGGGGGCTGGCAAGCGTCCTAAGAAGAGTAAGTCTTCGAAGTAGCATTTGACCTCTCCCCCTCCGGGAGATAGATAGGGGTGAACCGTTAGGTTTGCCCCGAAGGTGCGGTTGGAATATAGTTTTTCGCGGCGGCGGAAAAGCTCCGCTGACTGCGAAAAATTAGGTCTCAACCATGGGTTGAGGCCATCAGATATATCAAGAAATTATTAAACATAAATTAAGACAACCCAACCACCAACCGCACCTTTCCATTCACTTTTTGGCAGTTACAATTGCAGAAATGAATTTAAAAATTTCGGAAACAGCACTGATTAGTGCGGAACAAAGTAGACAAGTTAGAGAACAGCAAGTGAATTCTCTTGCCTTACGGCTGCGGGCGGTCACCAGCCACCAGCCACTAGCCACTACTTTGTATTTTCTCGCCGAAGCGCTCCCGGGTGACGCGGATGATTTTATCCCGATTTTTATTATTGCAGTCAGGCAAAGGCAGGGTTTGGGCGTAAAAGGGATTGGATGTTTCCCCGTCAATACATAATTTTAGTAAAGTTCGGTAGCGCCCCATTGAAACCAAATCATTTTCGGTGAATTCCTCCCCAAATTCGCGTTGGAGAATTTGAGCGTCTTGTGCACCAACTAAGAAGGAAATAAGGGTTCCAACGTTGCCAAAAATAGCATCGGAAATTTCTCGGTCGAGTTGAGCCATGTATTGATTAGCAACCGTCAAATTCAACTTATATTTTCTCGCTTCAGATAGGATGCGGATAAAGGACTTAGTGGCAAAATTTTGGAACTCGTCAACAAAGAGGTAAAAGGGTTTTCTTTCCTCTTCTGGAATAAAGGCCCGGTTCATTGCAGATAACTGCATTTGGGTGATAATCATTGCCCCGAGCAGAGCGGAATTATCCTCACCAATTTTTCCGGCTGACAAATCACAAAGCAAAATTTTTCCCTCGTTCATAAATTCTTCGATATTAATTTTGGAATTTTCCTTGCTGAGAACTCGGCGAATTAAGGGCGAGGAAACAAATTGGCCAACTTTATTAAGAATAGGATTAATTGCTTCTTGTTGAAACCTCTGTCCCATTTGGTCATATTCTTCTCGCCAGAAGCGAAGGAGAATCTTGTCATCAAGTTTATTAATCATTCTTTCCCGGTATTTCTTGTTAGTTAGTATTCTGATAACACCAGCTAAAGTTGCTCCGCCGACTGAGGTGAGAGTAAGGAGGGTATTTCTCAAAATATGTTCCATTCTTGGCCCCCAGGAATGACCGTAAAGCTTATGGAAAATAGAAACAATTCCGGAAGCAACTAATTCATGTTGGGCTGGGTTGTGAACCTCTAAAGGGTTGAGGGGGTAAGCATAATCCGGGTCAGCTGGGTTGAAGAAACAGGTTTCGTTAATCCGTTCACTGGGAATGTAGTCGAGGAGGATTTTAATTAAGTCTCCGTGGGGATCGACAACGGCAACTCCTTCCCCTTTACGGATGTCCTCGATGGCCATATTCGCCAAGAGCCAGGATTTACCTGTCCCCGTTTTTCCGATGGTGTAAACGTGACGCGGCCGGTCTTTGCGTTTAATGCCAAAAGTGGTTAGCTGGTTTTTGTATTCAGTTTTTCCAATGAAAGTAATATCTTTTTTCTCTTTCTCGCTTAACTGGCCGGTTGCCGCCGGTAAATTATCCGGTGGTTCGGAACGTAATTCTTTTCCCCAAGCAATGTTTGGCAGTTTTATTTTTTCAGTCGGTAGATGCCAGAGTGAAGAAATTTCCTTAATGTTTAAGATTTGGCTGACACCCGTTGGTTGTCGATTAATGATTGCTTGTTCAATTTTTCCCTTTAATAACCAACCCGGCGTTTTTTCAGATAAGGAATTAGATGCCGGATCAGTGTAAACACCAAACGAACCGGCTAAAGCATTTAGGGTGGTTTGTTTGTTGGTCATTAGCCGTAGGTAGGTTTTAAACCCGGGGTGGGCTATTTTTTCCTCAATAAGATTTTTTTGAGGGTGGGGAAGGTAGTTACCTTCTTCGTTCTTGCCGCCGCCGGTTTCGGCAATGCGGCCAAAATTTGCCTGCCAATTTTTGGAAGCGGGGGCAAGTAAAAGTTGATAAACAAACTTATTTTTTGGGTCAGCAGATTTAGCCATTGTTGCTAAGATTGAGGAAATTGGGTCGGTTTCTTCAAACTGGTCGGCTGTTTTAATCGGAAAATACTCCGGCGCGTTAAGATTAAGTTGGGAAAAATAACCGGTACTAAAATTAGGTGGAGAAAATTTTTCAATCAAGGCATCTTTATATTGAGCTAAAAGTTGGGCTTTAAAAAATTCCAATTTGTCATCAGGAACACCAACAACAAAATAAATTTTTTGGTCAAAACACGTAACTTCTAAGGAATAAACTGGTCCCAGTTTGCCGATAAGCGGAAGAGTAAAGCCTTTTTCCTTAATTAGGTTGGAAAGAAGGGCGTAGGTCTGCTCAATTTTATATTCGTTTGCCTTAGGTACCCGGATGGCCAAAAACTTCATAATCTTATTTTAGCATTAGTTGTATATAATTAAATGATGACCAGGTTTTATCGTCCGTTGATAGGTTTGTTTTGTTTAATAGCTTGCTTTTATGTTTTTGGTCAATTTGCCACGGCAGCTTATCAGAATCACGTTTGTCCGCAAGGAAAGCCTTGGAATGTCCCCGACCCGGATTTGCCGGAATATAATTTCCTTCCAGCTTTTCCTGGAGCAGAGGGGTATGGGGCAATGACTAAAGGTGGACGAGGAGACGGTAGTCAAACGCCACGCATATTTGTTATTGATAATTTAGCTGATAGCGGGCCTGGAACATTGCGGGAGTGTATTCAGGCAAGCGGGCCCAGGTTTTGTATTTTTACCGTTTCCGGTTATATTTGGTTGGAGTCCTCCTTAAGGATTGAAAATCCCTACATCACTATTGATGGGCAAACAGCTCCAGGAGATGGAATAACTATTGCCCGCCAGCCACTTGATATTAAAACTGATGACGTTATCATTCGTTATCTAAGGGTAAGGCTTGGAGATTGGGAATGTCAGCTTGATGAAAACGATGACACGATTGAAATTAGTGATTCTAAAAGAGTAATTTTAGATCATGTTTCTGCCAGCTGGAGTATTGACGAGACATTGTCGGTAGTCGAGGATAAAACCACTGACAACATTACTATTCAATGGTCATTTATTACGGAAAGTTTAAATGACTCCTGTCATGATGAGGGAGAACACGGAATGGGGTCAATATTAGGTGGAGATATGGAAAGATATCAGGGAATAACTGTCCATCATTCGCTCTACGCTCATCATCGGAATCGAAGTCCCAAGTTTGCTTCAGAATCAAGCCCGCCATCTCCGCCCATTTTTGATTTTCGAAATAATGTTATTTATAACTGGCAGACTAACTCCGCCTATACTAGTTCTGATCAGTGTACGATGATTAACTATGTTGGAAACTACCTTAAATATGGGCCTAACACGCCGGACAAAAAACGTACAACTGCTCTTGCTTCCGGGGGAATAGGAACAAATGTTTATTTAAGTAATAATTATCTGTACGAACGAGGGGATATTGGTTGGCAGATGATCGAGGGGAATGCAACCAAGCTAGAATCGGCAATACCGGTATATTCCGTGACAACCACAGATCCTCAAACCGCTTACACTCAGGTTTTAGCTCAAGCCGGGGCAAGTTTACCCAATAGGGATGAGGTTGATAGGCGAATAGTTAACGAGGTGCGTAATCGAGGGGGTAGAATAATTGATTCTCAAAGCCAAGTAGGTGGTTGGCCGAATTTGCATTCGGCTTCTGCCTCGCTAGATTCTGATAACGATGGTCTGCCGGATGAGTGGGAAAATCTGTATGGGCTAAACCCCAACAATGCCGGGGATAATGTGATTGATAGTGATGGTGACGGTTATTTAAATATTGAAGAATACCTTAATGGGACTGTGCCCGCTCAGCCGACGCCGACGCCGGTTGAAAGTTGTTTGTTAGGCGACAGTGATTGTAATCAAAAGGTTGAATTTGGCGATTATTCAGCTTGGAGGACGGCTAATTGGGATTGGGTTTCTGGTGATACTGGCGATTGTTTAGGCAGTGGTAAAAGTATCTACGGGGATGCCAGCTGTGACGGGAGGGTTAACAACTTTGATTTTTCTATTTGGCGGTCGGAGATGTTTGACTAGCTGATTCCTTGACATTAATAGGGGGGTTTGGTATAAACAGCTTAGCCTCAAAGAAAAGTATTTTGTGTTTAGAACTTTGAACTTAGAACTTAGTGAATTTCAACCAGTAACCACTTTTATTTTATGGCGAGCTCTTATTGAATAGATCGGAAAAAAAATTATTAAAAATTACATATTAAGCAAATTATAAAGATATGCCTCAGAAAAATGATTCTCAAATTGTAACTGCAGATGATGTCGACGCTAAAAGTAAAGAAACTAAGGATTTAGATAGCAAAGACATTAAGAATAAGGAAGAAAAAAAAGAAGATTTACTAGAAGTAGATGGTCGGATTATCCCTGATGCCGGGGTACCAACTGATTATCGAGAGGGCGTTTTGGATACTCAACCCAAAGGGCACGGTTTCCTACGGCCGAGTTATACCCCGACTAGAGAAGACATTTATATTTCCAATTCCCAGATTCGGCGGTTTAAACTGCGTGAAGGTGATATGGTTGGCGGTCAGGTTCGGGAACCGAAGGAAAATGAGCGTTATCACGGTTTACTTAAGGTAGAAAAAATTAATGGGAAGAGTTTAGATAAAGTTGGTGACCGGCCTTGGTTTGATAAGCTTACTCCGGTTTATCCTCAGCCTCAAATTAAACTGGAAACTAAATCGGACAAGTTAACTACTCGGATGATGGATTTGGTTGCTCCGATTGGTTTTGGTCAACGTGGAATGATTGTTTCTCCGCCAAAAGCAGGGAAAACATGGTTGTTAAAGGACATGGCAGAGGGTATATCCGCTAATCATCCTGATGTTCATTTAATGGCGGTATTGATTGCCGAGCGACCTGAAGAAGTAACCGATATTAGACGGTCAGTTAAAGGGGAAGTTATTGCCAGTAACTTTGACGAGAACCCCATACAGCAAACTCGGGCGGCAGAGATGGCTCTTGCCCGGGCAAAAAGGTTAGTTGAAATGGGCAAGGATGTATTTATTTTGCTGGATTCAATTACTCGGTTGGCTCGGGCGTATAACCTAGTTACACCGACTTCTGGAAGAACTCTTTCCGGAGGATTTGATCCGGCTGCTTTGTCTCCGGCTAAGCAATTTCTTGGCGCAGCCCGGAAAATTGAAAACGACGGGTCGTTGACAATAATTGGAACAGCCTTAGTTCAAACGGACAGCCGAATGGATGATTTAATTTATGAAGAATTCAAGGGAACCGGGAATATGGAATTGCACCTAGACAGAGGGTTAGCCGAGAGGCGAATCTTTCCAGCAATTGATATTCAACGGTCCGGGACGCGAAAAGAAGAACTTCTCTTTGGAGATGACAAAATGAAGGCTGTACGGAGAATGCGCCGGATGATTGATCTTCTTGGTGAGGAAGAAAGAACCGAAGCCTTTGTTCAAAAGCTCGAAAAAACCAAAAGCAATGAGGATTTTCTCACGGAGATACTTGAAGCCTCTGAACTATAAAATTAAACAATAAAACCATGGAAATCGTTAATGATGTCCAGGACCAGTTAAAGCTTTTGGGAAAGGATTTAGGCGCTTTCTTTTCCGCCTATTTTAATTTCATTAAAAACTTTCTTGCAGGTTTATTTTGGAATTTTGAATCAGTCAAGAATTTCTTTTCTGGTTTGCTTTATCGAAAAAGGGGTCGTTGGGCAAGACCGTTTGCCCATTTTTTTCTCGGCCTGTTTATTTTCCTTGGAATTACCCTAACCCCTCGAATTGAAAGAGCGCTAGAAAGTGAAGATATTCAGTGGAATACATATTCTCCTAGTTCGGCTTATGCGACCTACAATCAAAATGATAAAAGTGTTACAACAATAGAATCCTCACATCAACGTGGTGAAATTATTACCTATGTTGTTAGAAAGGGAGATACGGTTTCATCAATAGCTGAGAAGTTCGGTGTTTCCATTGAAACAATTATTTGGGCTAATGACATTAGTTCGGTTACTAAAATTAAAAGCGGACAAAGACTGAAAATTCCTCCGGTTACTGGAATTGTTCACGAAGTTCAACGAGGAGAAACGGTTTATTCAATAGCTGAAAAATTTGAGGCAAATCCTCAGGCAATTGTTGATTTTCCCTTTAATTCCTTTGCCAATGATGAAACCTTTGCTTTAGCAGTTGGTCAGTCATTAATAGTTCCAGATGGAGTTAAGCCTAAGGCCCGGCCGGCAGCTCCTCGACCGACTTCATATTTGGCCCAAGCCGATGTTCAAACCGGCGGAGGCGGGACATTTATCTGGCCAACAAGTGGACAGATTACCCAGCGTTATGTTTGGTATCACCGTGGTTTAGATATTGCTAATAAAAGTGGTCCGGCCATCGTTGCTGCTCGGGCTGGCCGCATTTCCGCTGTTATTTACGGCCGATACGGTTACGGAAATCATGTTGTTGTTGATCATGGAGACGGTTACCAGACACTGTACGGCCACATGAATCGGATTTATGTTCAGGCTAACCAGCAGGTATCGGCTGGACAAGCGTTGGGGCAAATGGGCTCAACCGGTCGATCAACTGGCACTCACTTGCATTTCGAAGTAATTCAGAATGGAGTTAAACTTAATCCGTTAAGTGTTTTGAAATAATTTACCCGGCAACGCTTATTCCAAACAAAAGTTCGGCAATTTGGAGAATAAAAAAGGCGCTGAGAATAATAATGAAACCGACCAAAGCATAGGTGATGCGATTGGTTCCTCTTTTGATTCCTTCGGGATTACCGCCGGAAGTGAGTAGGTCAAACCCGCCAGCAATTAGAAAACCAAGGAGGGCAATGCCGGCAATGACAATGGCATAATTGAGGGCTTCAGTTACTATTTGACCAAGAGTAGAAGAACCAAATTTGAAATTTGCAGGATAATTAGGTAAATTTACTTGGGCGTAAGCTTTCATTATTGTAAACCTGGGATGTGTAAAATATCAATACCAATTAATTCTAGAATGAACAAGGAAAAAATAGCAAAAACCAAACCGGCAATGGCACTGGTTATTGTTTCCTGGCCAGCTTGAAGTTTTTCCTGGTTGCCGCCGGAGGTAATGACTAAAAACCCGCCGTATATCATTAATAAAAAAGCAATTCCGCCCATTATTCCTAACAATCGAGGAAACAACCATTCGACAAAAACATTGCCGTCTGAAATTGGTATGCAGCCAATTGCGGTATTAATGTGTGAATCTCCGCCGGGACAAAATGGATCAACAGCCATGGTTGAATTATAGCCAAGCTTTGTTTACTTCACAAGTATGTTCTATAATGACTTTAATGAAATTCCAGACCGAAGTTAAGCAGGTTTTGGGTACGCCGGACCAAGGCGCGTGGAGTCAAGTCCATCACTTTATCCCCAATCAAGAAGAAAAGTTTCTTAAACGTGGGGAATTGATTCTTTTGGTAAGTTTAGGAGAAATAGATGAGGAACAACCAACAGCGAGCGTGGGCAGGGAAATTATATCGCGGTTTCATGAGGAATATTACGGCTCACTTGATAAAAAACCAATGGCAGCGTTGGAAGAGGCAGTTAATAAAGTTGCTAAGGAAAAATCGCAATATTTTGACAAGCCGGAAGAAATAAGTTTAATCAGCTTGGCTCTTTGGAAAAATATTGCTTATTTAGTTGTTTATCATCGAGGGAAAATTCTTCTTCGTCGGCAGGGAAAAACGGTGGATTTAGTTCAAACTGAAAATGGCCAGCCAATATCTGCTTCTGGCTTTATTCAACCGGGCGATATTTTTATTTTAGGTACAACGGATTTTTTTGAAAAAATGCCGCAAACAATGATCCCATCAGGTATAGCTACCGAAGATATTGAGAGGATGTCAGAAATATGGGGGCCGGTTGTTCATGCGCGTGAAGATCAAGGTCGATTGGGAGTAGTGATGATTGAAATTGGAGCGGAGGAAAAAAAGATTGAGTTTGTTTCCGCTGATATGGAGGATAAGCCAAAGAAAATCAAAAAAAAACCAAAGTTGAAACTGCCTAAAATTAAGTTTGGTTGGTTGACAGGTTTCTTTAAAAAAATTTCAGGTTTATCAATTGCCATTGGTTTTTTAGCTTTGCTTGGTATTTCTATTTTTTTTGGCTGGAAAAAGCGTCGAGACCAAAAAAGATTAGATCAAGTGTCGGTTTTATCCACCCAAGTTGAGGAGAAGATTTCTAATGCCAATTCCATTCGAAATTTGGATCCAGAAGAGAGTATCAATTTGCTAAATCAGGCTGGTGAAATTAATCAGGAGCTTAAGGCTTATTCTCCGGCTCAAGCTAATACATATAAGCAAAGAATAGAGGAAATAAAGAGTAATTTGGGAGAAAAGGCTTTATCTCCGGAGATGTTTTATGATTTGCATTTGGTTGCGGAGGGTATTGAAATTTCCTCGGTTTATACTGCTGATCAACAGGCTACAATTTTGGATACAAAGGGAAAGCGGTTGATTAGTGTTAATTTGTCTGATAAATCCGCCGAAATTGTTGCCGGCGGGGAGCCCCTCTCGCAATCAGGTTTAGTTGTAACATCTACGGATAGAAATTATATCGTTACTGACAATATTTATTGGATTGATGATGAAGAAGTTGAGGAGTTAATTGACTTGGAAGATGATTATGAGCCGCAGTCAGCAGATGGTTGGTTGGGGTCGCTTTATTTGCTTGACCGTGGGCAGGAGGAAATTTGGAAATTTCCCTCAATTACCGGGGGCTTAGGTGACGCGCGGCCTTGGCTAAATTCTAAGAGCGGTTTAGATTTTGATCAGCTTGTTGATATGGCGATTGACAGTAATATTTGGTTGTTGAGTAAAAATGGTCAGATTTATAAGTATTTGTCTGGGAACAGACAGGACTTGGAAATGGAAACACCTTCGGGGATTGGTGAGGCTAGATATTTAGCTCTTGCTGATGAAGCAGAAAGACTTGCTCTTTGGGATAAAGGAAGCAAGATCGTTTGGCTTTTTTCAAAGCAGGGAACATTTTTAGCCCGCCAGCCGGTAGAAATGGAGAGTGTTCGGGGATTAGCGATTTCCTCTGACGGGACAGAAGTCTTTTTGTTTGGAGCTGATAAAATATACCGGGTTGAATTTCAATTGTAGGGACAATAGTAGGATTGTCCCTGCGCATAACAATGAAAAAAATTATTTTATTTCTAATCATATTTTTCGTTTTGGCCGTACCGGCAGGTGCGGCGGAATGTCATAAAGATTGTTCTACTATTGATGAATGCCAGCGGTTTATTGATGAATGCGGCGATGTTTTGGACCTTTATGATCAAGCAAATTTAAAGAACAAGGAAACTCTAGAGGAGTTTAGAACTCAGGTTAACCGTTTCGAAGCGATGATTGCTACGGCTGATAGGCAAGTTAACAATTTGGAAGAGGAAATAGTTGACCAAGAAGCGGATATAGAAGTGCAAAAAATTCTTTTGGCAAACCGTGTTCGCCGGCTTTATGTTCATCAACAAAGTTTTTCAACTTTGACCATGTTCTTCGCGGCAGAGAACAGTGGCCATTTTATTCGAAAGATGTTTTATCAACAGTTGGTGGCTAATGAAGACAAAAAAGCAATCGAAAAATTGTCCAGTCAACTAGCAGAATTAAAGGAGAGTAAGGACAAGGTTGAAGAAAATAAGGTATGGTTGGCCCAGAAAAAGAAGGAAATGGAATCAAAAATTTCTTTCATGGAAGGCGAAATTGCCAAAACAGAGGATTATTTAGATGTTCTGTCTACAACAATTAAGAAGTTATCAGAAAAGCAGGAGAATTTGTTGGCCGCTCGTTCGGGTGATTTTACAACTAGTGTCGGAAATGTTCCGGTCAGTAAGATTCCCTGTTCAGGACCGCCGGGAAGCCCCAGCTATTGCGACCCCGGTGGAGGAAATTGGTTTGCTGCCTTTTCTCTTGGGGCCTGGACTCACCGTAAGGGAATGAGTCAATATGGGGCAAAGGGTAGAGCTGACGCCGGTCAGTCGGTTGATCAGATTTTGCAGGCTTATTACGGTAAGACTCCAGTTGATAAAGACACTTCGGGGACAATTTCAGTTTCTGGTTACGGTAACCTTGATTTTGAAAACTACTATTTATATGGAATAGCAGAAATGCCAAGCAGTTGGCATAATGAGGCCCTAAAAGCTCAAGCAATTGCTGCCCGTACTTACGCCTATCGTTATAAGGCGGAAGGAAAAACGATATGTACAACCCAAGCCTGTCAGGTTTTTCGAAATGACAAGGCAGCGAGCCCGCCAGCGGCGTGGAAGCAAGCAGTTGATGAAACTCGAGGAAAGGTTCTGGAAGATGTAATTACCTACTATTCATCCACAGCCGGAGGTTATTTAACCACGCATTGTGGTTGGGATACGACTGATGGTCAAGGCGGTCCGGGTTTTGCTTCTCGGGCTTGGGAGTCAAAGGCCGGTTCTCCCTGGTTTTATTCCAGCTGGTACACTCAAAATTATACTTCTGGTTCGGCTAAATGCGGCCGTTCACACCCTTGGTTATCCGAGGAAGAGACAGCAGATATTCTTAATGCCTGGCTGGTTTTGAATAAACAGGGAAATGATGATCGTATTTTGCCAACAACAATAAACTCCTGCCCGATCGGTGGAGTTAGCGGCAATCCATATTCAATTGATGAAATGAGAAACAAAGCCGACGAGCATGGGGGAGCGTTTACATCGGTTACCAGTGCCTCCGTATCTTACAGTAATGATGGTTATACCTCGACGGTTACCCTATCTACTAACAAGGGAACAGTTAATATTCCGGGATCAGAGTTTAAAAAAGCCTTTAATCTTCGCGCGCCGGGTTACATTGCTATCCGCAGCCCGCTCTTCAACTTCGAAAGAAAGTAATTGTAGGGATAATTCTAGGATTGTCTTTATGAGTTTTCTTTAATAATATCCTCGAATTCTTCGCGGTTTAAAGTTTCCTTGGACATTAGTTTATCTGCAACGGCGTCCAGGGATTTTTTCTGCTTTTTAAGGATGTCTTTAGCTGTTTGATAGGATTGGTTAACAAACCTTTTAATCTCTTCATCAACACTGGCTTTAGTTTGAGGGGATACCTCGTCAGGCTCCATGTAGGCACTACCCCATTCAGTTGTGTCCATTTGGCGGCCAAAATAAAGTGGCCCGAGGTTGCTCATTCCGTATTCAACAACCATTTTACGGGCAATTTTAGTTGCGTGTTCAATATCTTTGGATGCACCTGAAGTCATTTCATCAAAAATCATTTCTTCAGCGGCTCGACCTCCCATCAAGGTAGTAATTCTCGACATTAGTCTGGTTTTACTTTCATGAACCCGGTCCTTTTCCGGCGGCATTAGGGTATAACCGAGGGCAATACCTCGGGCAACGACGGAAATTTTTTCAACGGGATCAGCTTCCGGACTGAAATGGCTGACGACTGCATGCCCAGCTTCGTGATAGGCCGAAATTTTTTTCTCGTCTTCTGAAACTAATCTTTTCTTTTGCGGTCCTAGCTTAACCTTTATTGCCGCTTCGTCCAGCTCCTCCGGATCAATTTTTTCTTTATTATTCCGGGCCGCTAAAATTGCTGCTTCGTTAAGCATATTTTCCAAATCAGCTCCTGAAAAACCAACAGTTCGGCGGGCAACATCTTTGAAAGAAACATTTTTGGCAAACGGCTTGCCTTCCGAATGCAGTTTGAGAATAGCTGTTCTTTCTCCCAGGTCAGGGAGATTAAAGACGATTCTTCTGTCAAATCTACCTGGTCGGGTTAAAGCCGGATCTAGAATATCGGGACGGTTAGTTGCTGCCAAAATAATTATTGTTTCATTGGGTTCCAAACCATCCATTTCAACTAATAGCTGATTTAAAGTTTGTTCTCTTTCTCCATGCCCACCGGCAAATCCCCCCATGCCTCGAACACCGCCGATAGCGTCAAGCTCGTCAATAAAAATAATTGCTTTTTGGGCCTTTCGAGCGTTTTCAAATAAGTCTCTGACCCGGCTGGCACCAATACCGACGAGCATTTCCATAAATTCCGATCCAGCCATGTGGAGAAAGGGAACTTTGGCCTCACCGGCAATTGCTCTAGCCATTAAGGTTTTTCCGGTTCCGCTTGGGCCAACTAAAAGGACTCCTTTTGGGATTCTGGCTCCCATTTTTTGATATTTTTTCGGATTTTTTAGAAAGTCAACGATTTCTTTAATTTCATTCTTAGCCTCATCTAACCCGGCAACATCATCAAAGGTGGCTTTACCGTTCTTTTTGAAGAACTTAGCTTTTGATTTCCCGAAGGAAAAAATGCTTGATTGTGCTTGGCCGGCTTTTTTATAGATCATCCAGAAAATAAAACCGGTCAAAATGATTGGCCCTAATGTTCCAACCAAGTTGCCAATTATTTTTAGTAAGTCCTGGTTGTTAACTTGAAAATCTACTGATGTTGGTTCAATGCCGGCGTCAGCTAAGATTTCACTAAAACTGACATTTGTTTCCTTTTGAGCAAAGACGGTTTGGTCATCTTCCAGGGTTAGCCTGATTCGGTCATCGATGACAACAATTTTCTCTACTTCATTGTTTTTTATTCTTTCTAAGGCCTTGGACAAACTGATTTCATTGTCCGGTTGATCAGTGAAAGAGGCAATGCCGCTGAGGGCGTAAACCACTAAAAGTCCAATAAGTACCGCCTGCCCAATTTTTTTCCAGAGCGGCTCTTTTGATTTTTTTTTCTTTCTTTTTTTCTTCGTCTTTTTTTGGTCAAAGATACTTATTTTTTTCATCGCCATTTAGTATAACACAAGTTTAGCCGAAGGCTGAACGCATAATGCTAAACGCCTTTGTAGGGACAATCCTAGGATTGTCCCTACGGAATATCAGACTTTAGTCTGCGTTGTGTTAAAATATGTCATGGCAGATATTTATAAGCCTGAGCCGCCACCCTCACGAGTTGAAGAAGAGGAAGAAACCCCTAAGGTTGACAAATCCAAGCCCAAAAAGAAAAAAAGAAAAGCGGATGAAACGAAGAGCTCGAAAACTCCCCGTGATAAAGTTTACCAAATTGTAGGGACAAGTTACAATCCTTTATCCTCCTTTGTTGCCCGACCAAAACATACTAATTTTGAAACACAATATGACGGTGAAGAAGTAATTTTGCTTCTCCGTCGGCACGTTATTACTAATGTCGGTTGGATGATTATGTCTTTTCTCTTGATTTTTGTTCCTTTATTAGTAACCAATTTTCCCTTAATTAGTTTTTTACCGTCCCGATTTCAATTTGTTTTTTTACTGATGTGGTATTTGTTTGTTTTTGCCTATACTTTAGAAAGCTTTCTTTCCTGGTATTTTAATGTTTACATTATTACTGATGAGAGAATTGTTGATGTTGATTTTTACAATTTAGCTTACAAAGAAATTTCGGACGCGGAGATAGAAAACATTGAAGATGTAACCCTGGTTATGGGTGGGGCGATTCAAACAATTTTTAATTATGGTAACGTAAGGATACAAACGGCTGGTCAAGTTCCAGAATTCTGCTTCGAGTTAGTTCCACAGCCCTCCAAAATCGTTGATATTTTAAAGCAATTACAGTTAGAAGAGAAGCAGGAAGAGCTTGAAGGGAGAGTAATGTAATGAAGAAAACACGAAGCACTAAGTACGAATTACTAAACAATATTAAAATTTTAATTATTAATTATCAAAACTTTTCGAATTTCGATATTCCCCGGTCTCGCCGAGGCGAAGCCGAGGGCGGACGAATTTCGGATTTAAGTCAATGAACGCTTTCATTGAATTTGTAACTGGTGTTTCTATTTGGCAGGTGGCTAAGATATTTGTTTTAGTTGCTTTAGTTATTTATGCTATTTTTGCCTGGGTAGTTGTTCGACAGGTGAATTTAATGACAAGGGTAGTTTCGGGAGAATTAGACCTGCCAATCAAGATTATTTCTTGGCTGCACTTTTTCTTTTCCATTTTCATTATCTTCCTCGCCTTTGTTGTCCTATAATCTGCCAACAATTATTCACGATCGTGAGCAATTGTTGAAGTTAGGTTTTCTTTAGGTCTTCTAAAGAAAGGTTGTAGTCGTGGGAAAATTGTTCCCATTGACAGCGGCATTTTCCGGATAGGTGGACGGTATCTGGAACTAGCTTTTTATTTTCTAGGTGAGCCTGCCAAATTTTCAATCGTTCTTTTTTTCCATCAATTTTTACTTTGGTGTAAGCTCCTGGCCAGGGGTTAAAAGCCCGTACTTGGTTGACAATTTCTTCAGCCGGTTGAGCCCAATTAATTTCCGCTTCATCTTTTTTAATTTTACTAGCGTAGGTAGCCTCCTTTTCACTTTGAGGGTCCATAACCCAGAATTGAGGCTGATTGGTTTGATAGAGGTCGGAGAAAATTGGAACGATTTTTTGGGCAGCTGACTGAAATAACCGGTTTGTTAATTGTCCGGCGGTTTCATCAGACTTAACTGATGTTTTTTCTTGGGTAATTATTGGGCCGGCATCCATTGCTTCAACAAGTTTGAAAATCGTCCAGCCGGTTTCTTTTTCACCGGCTTCAATCGTTCTAATTGTTGGAGCGGCTCCACGCCATTTGGGCAAAAGTGAGGGGTGAATGTTTAAAAGTATATTAAACCAATTTAACCATGATTTGGGAATTATATTTCCATAGACGGCAACGATACCCCAATGAGGCTTATATTTAAGTTTTCTTTCCACTTTTTGGCGGGTTTTGTAGCTAAGCTTTTCCAATTTAAAAGTTGTTAGATTTTGTTTCTTGGCGAATTGGCCGAGTGGGCATGCTTTGACTTTTTGGCCGCGGCCGCATTGACGGTCGGGTTTAGTAATTACTGCTCCGACAGGGATATCCGCTTTCAATAATTCTTTTAAAATTAAGACGGATTCCGCACTTGAACCGAAAAATAATAACGGTTGTTTGAAAACATCTTGCTTGTGGGGCGGAGTATGTTTAAGAATGAGGTGCTTGGTGTTAGTGGTTAGCGATTGGTCGATATTTTTACCGCGTATTAAGGCAGTTGGACCAATAAAATTAGCTGGGTAAACAATTTTGTCACTGGGTTGAGCCAGTTCTTCTAGCCGTTTGTTTTCGTCTTCATCCTTACCAATAATTACCAAACGATCACCTTGCCAAAAATGTCGGCCGACTTTTAATAATTTTGCATCATCAACATGCAAATTAGAGAAGTGATCTTTAAGGTCAAACACTTTTTCTCCAAATCCCTTTTCAGTCAGCATGCATCCACCAGCCGGTTGTTGATAGGAAAGATTAGCCTTATTTGCTAAATCAATTTGAGTTTTTCTGCTTCTGCCGCTGATGCCAAAAAGTTCTTCTCGGTTAAGCCAGCCTTTTTTTTCAGGACCGGTTGGCTCCAATTTTTGGGCAGACAACGGGCGGACAAGAAGCTCATTTAGTCCGGATTTAGTAGCTAAAAGTTCCATTGCCTCTTTGTTTTGGGAGAACGGTCGTTGACCGATAACTTCACCGGTAGCAACAAAATTAAAGTTTTCCTTGTCAAGAATTTCTTTGGACTTTTTAAGCATAATCAGGTGGCAGTCGATGCAGGGGTTAGCTGCTCCGCCAAAGCCGTGTTCCGGACTTTCAATCGCTTCCAACAGTTCTTTAGAAATATCAATAACCTCGTAAGGAATATTTAGTTGTTTTGCCGCCTGGACACCACGTTGGGAATCAAAGAAGACACTTTCAAAAATTAGGCCTTTTATCTCAATCCCTTGCTGCCTAATTAACCAAGCAGCTAGAACCGAATCCAAGCCACCTGAAATTAAAACCAAAGCTTTAATGTCTTTTTTCTTCATACCTGGATTATATCATCCGGAAGTAGACGGAAGTGGTGGCAGGGAAGGGAGTCGAACCCTTGACCTCCGGGTTATGATTCCGACGCTCTAACCAACTGAGCTACCCTGCCTGAGTCTGGTGGACCCGAGCGGATTCGAACCGCTGACCTTCCGAATGCAAATCGGATGCTCTAGCCAACTGAGCCACGGGCCCTTAGGGGAAATTGGTTGCGGGGCCAGGAGTCGAACCTGGTCTGTGAGGTTATGGGCCTCACGTGCTGCCGTACACTACCCCGCGCTAGTAGAGTTATTATACGTTTTATACCTAAGCGATGTCAAATTAACTAACTTTCTGCGAAGAAGAGGTCCCACCACTGTTTCCAGGCCGGTGAATTGGGAGATATTTTTCTTCCCTGGTGCTTATTCGGCAAATCCGGCAGTTCTGGAAGAACCAAAACAAGTTCATTTTGATTAGTTAGACCCAGCTTTTCTCTGGCTTCTCGGCGAATAAATTCTTCGGTTTGGTAATACTCTTTTTTGCTTAGCAGTTCTTGCTCTTCCTTTTCCAGGCGGTCGATATTTGCTCTGATTTCCGCAATTTCTTCTCTAACCCTTATCCAGGTTTTGATTCGCTGGCTTAAATGACTGCCGATTAGAATTATTGGAATAATTACGAAAATCGCTTTTTTAATCATTACCTCTTGTTAAAAATCCGGCCTTATGATATTATAAGTTAATATGGCTGTTGATTTAACTGTTAATACTGCTATCGAAAAGTTTATTGACCATCTTAAAGCTTTAGATCGTTCAAGCAACACGATTGTAGCATATAAGGGTGATTTAGAGCAGTTTGATGAATATTTGGGTGAAGAAGGAGTCAATTCTGTTGATGACATTCAAACTGAGCATGTCAATGGCTTTAAAGACCACCTTTCTAATAAAGATTATACTGCCAAAACCGTATCTAGAAAGCTAAATTCCGTTAAGAGCTTTTTTAGATTTCTGGTTGAGGAAGGAGTAATCGATCGTGATGTTTCTCGCCAAGTTAAACATCCCAAGATTGAAAATGATTTGCCAAGGGTTCTGAAACCAATGGAATATCGGGCTCTTCGGGATATTTGTCGTCACGATAAGCGGACTTTGGCGATTGTCGAGTTGATGCTTCAGGCCGGGTTAAGGATAAGTGAAGTAGCTAACCTAAGAATGGGTGATATTAGCGATGAAACAATTAAGGTTAGAGCTTATGAGAGCCATGAAGGAAGAAAAATTCCTTTAAACAGTGCCGCTAAGGATGCAATTGAGGATTATCTTGAAGAACGAGGATCAGCTCGTAAAGATTATCTCTTTATTACCAAGACGGGCCGACAGTTATTGGTCCGGAACATTCGAAGCATTATCAACCGTTATTTAGAAAAAGCGGGTTTGGAAGACGTTAAGGTCAATGATTTAAGAAACACTTTTATTGTTGAGCAGCTTTCCGCTGGAGTTCCTTTAGATGTAGTCGCTGACGTTGTTGGTCACAAGCGCATATCAACAACAGAAAGATATTTAAAGTTGGTTGACAAAGAAAGTGAAGAAGAAGTAGAGCTTAAAGAGCTTTAAACACTTGACCTATTTTGGATTTCCCGTTCAACTTCATCAGCTGGCTTCCCGTATTTCAAAACACTTAATCGTTTAATTTTTTCAGCTAGTTCTGGGTTTCTTCTTTTCGCATCTAACTCCATATCTTTGGTTGTATCTAAGGAATATGGTGAAACTGGCTCATTATCAATCATTGTTTTGACATAGGCGTGAAAGCGTTCAATATTGAGTAAGTCCTGTTCATCAAAAACCGGTTGATATTCCCTGGCCAGATAATTGGCATCGGTTACTCCAACCCGGAAAGAGACAATCGTTCCAACATTGCCAAAAATAGCATTCTTAACTTCTTCTTCCATTTGCCCAATAAATTGGTTGGCAACAGTTAGATTAAGGTGGTATTTTCTTGCCTCGGACAGAATTTGAGCAAAATCTGGAGTGGCAAAATTTTGGAATTCGTCAACATAGAGGTAAAAATCCCGTCTTTTTTCTTCGGGGATATCCTGCCGGCTCATGGCTGCCATGAGCAGTCGTGGAATTAAAACTAAACCAAGGAAGGAGGCATTCTCTTCGCCAATTTTTCCTTTGGCAAGGTCAATAATTAAAATTTTGCCTTCATCCATTACCTTCCTGAAATTAAAGGCGGACTGCGATTGGCCAATGATGTTACGCATCATCTTGTTAGTGACAAATCGGCCAAATTTAGAAACAATATAGTCTAGAGTTTCCGATTTATGGAAATCCGAAGTATGGGCAATTTGTTCTGTCCAATACTCCCGGACAACTGGGTCTTTAACTTTGGGAAGGACTTTCTTTAGATAAGGTCCGCCTGGGTTTTGAAGAATTTTAACTACCTCCATAAAAGTAGCGTCATCTAAACTCATTGCCGTTAACATAGCATTACGGACGGCATGTTCAAATCGAGGCCCAACAATTCCGGTTTTATAAGGATCATATAGTTTGTACATCAAGTTAATGACAGAAGTGGCAACAAAATATTTTTGATCATCGGTCTTGGCCTCCAGCAAGTTTAAGCCCATTGGTCGTTCAGTATTAGAGGGATTAAAGTAAATGACATCTTCTGCTCTTTCTGGAGGAATATATTCAAGAATTTGCTCGGCTAGATCGTGGACGTCAATTAGACATACCCCCTCGTTGTTATTGATATCCTGGATAAGCATTTCTTTCATTAATTCTGTTTTTCCGGTTCCAGTTTTACCGACAATATAGAAGTGGCGCTGGCGGTCCTTTTTCTGGATGTAAATTGGCTTTTCGATTCCTCGGTAGTAGCTTTGACCAATATATAAGCCAGTTTGAGGCAAATTAGGCGGTGGGGGAGCGGGCTTAGCCTTAAGCCAATCAATATTGGGGGTTTCTACTGTCTGATTAGGAAAATGAAACAAAGACGCGATTTCTTCACTATTGAGAATTGTTTTTCCGCCTTTCCAGATAATTGGCTGGTAACGATAAATGAAGTCAATCATAAAGGCATGTTTAAAAGTAATTTTTTTGCTGGTTAGGCTGTTCCATGGTGATGAAAATTGAGCAAAGGCTGAAGAAATATTACTCAGATGTGCTTTGGCTTGGTCCATTGTGTCGGAACAGACAACCAGTCGGATAGTTGTCTCAAAGCCTGGTTTATCTACCTTAGTATCAATTGCTTCTAAGGTTTCGGCATCAACCTTAAATTTTGCCTCTTCCGGGTCGGCCTCTTGTTTTTTAATGTCACTGACATAGCCTTTGCCGGCTGACTGCCAATTACCTTCAGCTGGTGAGATTAAGATTTGTATTGCTGCTCCTTCGTTATCATTCAATTTTGCCATCGAGGAGGTAACTGCTGAAAGAGGATCAGTTGGAAGCTGTTTATAGGTTTTTAGTGGATAATACGGGTCTTTTTTTTGAACTAGCCATTTGTAGGCGACTTTGCCGTCCTTGCTAAAAATATTATATTCGTCTACTGGTTTGATGGCTGCGTCTGGGTAGCCGCCGTGAATTTGATGTTCAATTAGATGTTGATGTTCTTTGGAGCAACTGACATAAAATTTAATTTCTCCATTAACCGAGACTAATTCAAATGAAATATGCGGTTGGGTTTTAAGAAATTTAAATTTTCCACCAGTTTTAATTGAGTATAGTGAGGAAATTATTTGTTCCATGGCATCAATTTTTACTTCGTTTTCTCTGGGCACGGAAATCTGAAGAAGAACGAAATCCAAAGACTTTTCTTCTCGGTTTCGCCATCGCCACCAGACAATAAAACCATAGACAAGTAAACCCAGGCCAGCTAAGGCGCAAAAGAAAATTATTCCCAACAGGCTGTAATAGGTAATGGAATTGATGAGATGATTAATTGCTTTTTCCACTTTTGAACACTACTCTTTCGGGCTGCATTTTAATAACCCGCATACACCACTCGGCTAGCCACTTAACAGCATCATTTACTTTTTCCTTTAGACCTAAAACTAGTTCATCCTTGTCTAGCGGCAGAACGATCTTCGGCTGTTTGGTTGAAGGTGCGGTAACCAACGGTTGTCCAGTTTGATCGTCAATAACGGGTTTAGCCAGGTAGACGTCACCTTTTTCAACTCTTTCCAGCCAACTAGCCACTTCTTTAGGCGGGTCAATTTCCATTGATTTCCGCTTAACTTCGCCGTTTTTGCCAATTTCAATCCGCTCCTTATTAAGCATAAATTAAGTATAACATAGTTAAGCGGAGGCTTAATGAAGTTCGGCTTTTTTCTCTTTAAGGAAGGTACTCCAGGATTCAATGAATTCAACTAAGGTTGAAAAAGGCATATCAACAAGAACAGTTAGAAAAACACTAACAATATTATATTCCCGCCATTTGTTGGACAGCCATTGGCCAAGTTTAGCAACAGGAATAGAAAGTATATCAAGCAAAAATTGCCAAAATCCCCTTTTTTCTTCAATAGTTAGCTCTTTCGCTCTTTGCCGGATGATTGTCCCGGCAAAAACAATCATTGAAACATTAAGAGTATCAACAATTAGAGAAGTCAACGGAATTTTGGCAATTGAAAAAATCTTGTATACCAAAGCTAGACTCCCGATGGAGGTTATTAAATACAAGCCTTTAACAATTATATTAACAAGAAACCCCCTCTTTTGGATTCTTAACTCATAGATATCCTTTTCCTGATGGGGATAGACAACTTTAAAAATTTCTTTAATTACTCTCTTAAAATTCTCCTTGGGAGGGAGTTTAATTGCAATGACCAATAAGAACATGACCAGAGTAGGAAGAAGCAAATCAACGATGATTGCTAAAGGTCGAAAATCGCCATAGACAAGCCGGGCTAAAGGGACTTCAATAATATAGAGAGAAACAACGTTGGCAACTAATATTGACAAGGTGGAATAAATTGCCGCCCGGCGCAGTCTTTTTTTAAGTGTGGTTAGTCGATCGTTATAAGTATTTTTAATTAAATTTTTAAGATTTTTTTTATCCGAAAATTTATCCTTAATTTTTTGAGGTGCTCTAGAAAGCTTGTTAAGAACATCTCCAATTATTAAGAAAACAGTGTCGTACTTTTCACAAACTTTTCGAAATTTGCTTGAATGTTTATGATTAAGATCACCTTCTAACCTTTTTTGAATTTTTAAAATATTTTCAGTAACTCTTTCGATTAAACTTTCATCGGCATCTACCCAGTTCGGGTAATATATTTTTATAAGATGGTAGCTGATGATTGGATCATCTAGATCATAAAGGCTTCGGTGGGCTCCAACATAGGTTTGGATAGTTTTATCTTCCGAACTCATCTCCAACTTTGGACCGAATTGGATGCGATTGGTGATAATTTCAGTCATGAAATTAAGAAGTAAATTTTCTCTGGCTGGTTGGCCGAGGGTCTCCTCGATTTCGCAGGCGCAAATTTCAATTATCCAGTTATAAAAATTAATTCTTTCTTTAACTTTGATAGTTTTAGACAAGGAATTATTGTTTAGGATATAAATGTATTTTCTTAAAATTTCTTCTACTTCGGCAATTTTGGCACGAGGTATTTGGTCATTAGGGAAATGCCCGCCTCGAATTAGTTCCAATACCAAGGGTTCAGCCATTTTTTTGGGTTGGCCAGGCGGCAAGATTGAAGAATTGGATAATTCGCCAATCAACCTTCTTTTAAGGATTCTTTCTATCGCACCTCGGCGGAGCAAGTGTTCTTCTTTCCAGTCAACAATTTTTCTAACCTTTTCATAAAGGACGGCTACTTTTGAGGCAATTTCGTCAACGTGAATTGTTGATATTTCTCCTTTCGGCTCAATTTCCTCAAGAGCTGATTGATAGTTCTTAATTAAGCGTTGAATTTCAGGGGTCAATTCCTGAGTGCTAGTGGTCTCGTTCATCACCGCTTATTATAGCACTTAATTAACTTCCAGGTAGAGAATATTGCAATTAAACCTTCGGTTGACACGGTAATCCAGGCAGCAGCTTTTATACCATAACTTGGAATAAATGTTAGGTTAAAGACAAGGTTCCAGGCAAGGCCGATGGTGCTAATTATCAAAGAATCAACTTGACGATCCCTGGCAATTAGATAAAAGCCGGTTAAATGGTTGAAGTAGGCAAAAATTAAACTTAGGCTAAGAATTCGAAGTATTTGGCTTGAGGCTGAAAACGAAGAGCCGGCAATTAGCTGAATAATAAAACGGCTGAATAAGAAGGTTGCCGGGACAACAAAAATTATTCCTCCGATTGTTAGTAGTAGGCCGATAATCAATCCCTTTTTGGACTGTTTGTTTTTGGAAGATAGAATTGGCAAAATGGTGCTGTTTAGATAGTAAGCCGGTAGGACTAAATTTGAATATATTTTGTAGGCTAGACCGTAAAAACCAACCTGGTCTGC
>CAZCGQ010000005.1:0-51411 GCA_964498425.1 uncultured Gammaproteobacteria bacterium
TATCAATCTTAACGGAGAAAAACCAACTGATGAATTAAAAAAAGAGCTTAGTACTTTTTTGACAAAAAACCCAGTATAAACCTAAGGCCATAAACTAGATGGGTTAAAAATATGGTTGGGATACTAAGGACCGCAATTAGCAGGTTTCTCGAACAAAAAAAAACCTTTATAAATGCATTGATTAATAATAAGAAATAAACTAATAAAGCACCGTAATAAATATAAAACAGTGGCCAACAAAGAGCAGACACAACTGGACCAAACACAAGTCCTAGAACAAATAAGCTTGGTATCCAATAACCTAAACGATTTGATGTTTCAGGAAGAACCTTTGCAAACAACCCCCTTTGAAAGCCATACCGAGCAATTTGCTTTAAATGGGGAATAAAAATTTTCCTCCGGTGATGATAAACAATCACCTCAGGATGGTAAATTATTTCTTTTCCAAGTTTAAAAACTAAATCTTTGCTTAATTTTGTGTCCTCTCCTGGCCAGTAATCAGAATCAAATCCTCCGACATTATTAAAGTCATCTTTGCGAATTACGAAATTAAAAGTCGGATAATCGTCAACTGTTCGACATTTCTCTGTTTGACAGCGGTAAGTACCCGCCCCCCCAGCTCCTAACCAGGTAGACCAAACCCATCCAGATACCTTAGCCAATAGCGGATCATTTGGTGGAGTCAATCCCGGTCCACAAACAGCGGCAGCTTCTTTATTATTATTTAAAACATCTAGACTAACTTCAAGCCAATTTTCTGCCGGGTAGGCATCATCATCAATGAAGGCTAAAATCTCTCCCTTAGAATGTCTAACTCCCAAATCTCGTTTATCAGCTGGTCCGGCTTGAGGTCCAGAATAAACTATTTTTACCCACCCAGGTAAATTAAACCCGGGAGTAACTTCATCTGGAACAATAATTAACTCAAAAGACTGGTAAGTCTGTTTTTTTAAAGCAGGAATAATCTCTTTCAGAATATAATTATTTATTTTCTTAACCGGAACAACAACTGAAACTAGTTTACTTTTCATAATAGTGAAGAATATTCAGTCGATAGTAAACAGCCAAAGTATCTCTGAGCATACTCCAAATTGTTACTGCTCGAATACTAGAATAAGCAATCTTTCTGGCATCCATCTTTACTGGTCCATCGTGAATTTTTTTATAACCTAACCGCATTGCTACAGTAAGCATCTCGATATCAAACGCATAAGCTTTAACTAAAAGTTTTGGCAATACATCTTCCAAGACTTCTCGTTTAAAAATCTTTATGCCTCGCTGACAATCGGTTACTCTCAAACCAAAAAGCAACTTTGTTAATGTATGGTAACCCCAACTTAAAATTTTCCTTTTTAACGGATAACCCCTAACTCTAGAGGCTGAATGCCGAACAGAACCAACAATTACATCTGAGTTATACCACTCCATATGAGCAAGAAGCAAATTGATTCCAGCGGGGTGAATTTCCATTCCAGCATCAATGAAGGCAATTAAATCTCCCTTTGCCTTTTTCATCCCATATCTGACCGCATGTCCCTTACCTTTATTATTTTTATAGCCAAAAGTTTTCAATCGCTTTAACCTGACTTTTTTAGCCTTGGAGTAGGTTTTATCGGGATCAATTCCGTCAACAACACAAATTAATTCGTAATCTAGTTCCGCTGCTTTCAAAACGCTATTTATTCGCCGTAAATCTTCCACAATTGTCCTTTCCTGTTTATAGGCAGGGACAATAACCGAAATTTTTTCATCAGTTAAGCTCATAGACTAATTTTAGCACCAAAAATCCACTTAAAAACACACCCAGGCTGACTACAATTAAAGAGTTGTTGATAACCATCATTAAAGTCTGATGCCGAACAATAATCAAGATGATTTGGCATACAGCAATACCAGCAGTTAAGAAACCAACCAATCGATTCTTAATCGAAAGCAAAAATCTAACTAGTAGATTAAAAACAGCTGTCAAACCTAAAAAGATCGAAATCCGGCTTAAGTATTGCTCTGCTTGGAGATATTTTTCCCCATAAAGTAAA
Source organism: uncultured Gammaproteobacteria bacterium (assembly GCA_964498425.1). Lineage (GTDB taxonomy): Bacteria > Patescibacteriota > Microgenomatia > UBA12405 > JAHJSD01 > CAYSLZ01. The sequence goes on from CAZCGQ010000005.1 coordinate 2,037, forward strand.
TTAACAAAAAACTTTGGGAACAGGTTAAACCCAATAACACCTGCTAGAACAAAAAAAAGGCAGAAAACTAAACTTAAGCTAAGTACTTTGATTAGCTTTTCTTTGTTCGACTTATACTTTACAAATAATGGAAAAGCAACTGCTAAAACAGTTGACGACCCAAAAAAAATCATTTTACCCAAATTAGAACTGGCAGAATAAATTCCGACCAAATTACTTTCAAAAAAATGTCGAACAAAAATAATGTCAGTTGTATATAGTGAAACTAATGACAAATTTACTATTAAACTTAAGCCCGAAAACTTAAAGAAATCACTTTTGGGAGTGATAACTTTATCTTGAAAATTTATCGGCCAAAGCTTACTCACTAAACCAAAGGCTAAAATTAGTCCAGTAACCTTCCAGACCAACCAACTGCTTAACCCGCCAAGAACCCCTAGACCCAGGTAAAGAAACAAACCGGCAGACAACAGCTTAGCTAATGTAGCAGATATTGAAACTATCGTCCCCTCAATAAACTTCAACTGGCCACGTAAAGCGGAGGCATATACAGCAGGTAAAAAGGTAAATATGCTTTGAATTGAAAAGATCAGAAATATCAAAAAATCATCTAAATGTAGAAATTTTCTTAAAATTGGATAAAGTAACAATATTAAAAACCAATAGGCAATAGATAATTTCAGTCCGTTTTTTTCTAATCCCCTAATTACTCCTGATATATTTTTTTTCTTAGTTCTAGCAATTCTCTCTACAACCGAATTAGAATAACCTCCCACTAGTATGGACTGAAAGTAGGTTAATGAAATTAAACTTTGCAAAAGGCCATATTCATTCGGGTCTAAAAGTCTCCCCGTTACTAAGTGATAAAGGTAATTTAAAAAATTACCAATCATTGTTCCGACAAGCATCACAGTTGTTCCTTGAAAGAGCTTATTCTTACTAAGCTGAGATATCTTCTTGAAATATTTAGGCAATCCAATACCCACGAAGGAAGAGTGCTGCAGCTATAAATTGTAAAACTAAGGAAATATAGGGGACATACTTTGGCAATTTTAGTTTTGCCAAACTAATAAAACAAGGAAAACAAATTAAAACATACCGCGGCATTGACGTGAAAGTTCCAGTTAATGTCGGCACAATAAAGGCAAAGGCTGAAAAAATTAACCAAGACGGTGGCAAATTAGCTTTCAACCATGAATAAAGTAAAAGAAAGACGAACAACAAAACAATTAATAATTCCACCCAAACAATTAAATAAGTATAGCTGGTAACATCAACCGTAAAGATCATTTTTAAATAACGCCAAAAAACCTGATAAATCAAAACTATTCGATCAGTTGTTCTTTGGGTTTGAAATTGGGGTTGAGCAGTTGAAAAATAAAAGAAATCACCGGTAGTTCTTTTTAAATAAAGTGAGTAAGTGATTAATCCCCAAGCCCCAGTTAAAATTGAACCTATCCCCCTAATATGTGGCAGGCGAGATTTTATCAAGTAAACAATATATTTAAGGCTAAATCGGTTTTTTATTGCTTCTTTGGCCGCCACAAATCTTGTCTTCATATCCCGCTTAGCTTGGGAATCATAGTATTCATATAACAGCCCGGGTACCAAAAAAATCCCGACTACTTTGGTATAAGAAGCAGCACCAGCAACTAATCCAGCAAATAACCATCTCTTTTTTTGGGCAAAGTAAAAACTAAGAACAACTAAAAACATGAATATTGCTTCAGTATATGCCGCACCGAAGTAAAATGCGGTTGGGAAAAAAGTAATATAAATTAAACTTTGCCTTCTTATAGAATCATCAAATCCCTTTTCTTTCATTAACTTATTAAAGAAATAGAGAAAAAGAAGTAAACTCACTGCTGAAATAATTACTCCACTAATCACATACCCGCCAAAAATCTTCTCAAAAAATCCAATTAAATTTGGATATAATGGAAAAAATGCCTGCTGGAAATGCTGATACCCGTCACGGGCAATCTTGGCATAATAGAAACCATCAAAGTTTGCCCTTGACCATAACAGTGGTTGATTCGAAACCTTGCCTCCTAGACCTTTTCCTAAAAAAGTTTCCGTTCTTATTGGTAAAAATTCCGACCCAGCCAGCCAACCTCCAACTAAAACAAGTTGGATTAGAATAAACAGCTTAATGATCAACCGAGTCATATTCAACATTATAAACTTGGCCCTCTGAAGTTGCAAGAACCGTCTATTTAAAAACGCCTACCACTGCGTCAATTAACCGTCCAAAGAAGCTTTTCTTTTTAACTGGAGCTGTAACGGCTTCAGGCTTTTCAACCATCTTTGTTGCTGTTGGGTGCTTAACCTCTTCCGTAATCTCCTTTTTGGGTACAACCTCTTCTGTTAGCCCAACTTCACTGGAATCCGACTCAACTGTAACTGTCTGATCAATATAGCTGGGCTGGCCCTGATATCCGAAACCGCCAACCAAAGCATATCTACCATGTATATGGTCAACCACTGCCGCCACCTCATGCCTGTCCTTAATTAAAACAGAATTAACCGGCCGCCATCTTTCATAAGTCGTATCATAGTAATTCAGTCTCAGCGAATTTTCTGGAATCAGTCCCAAAGCAGTTGGGTCGTACCGAACAATCATTGTAATTGGTTGATTAAAGACACTAAACTCTGCCCCGTTCCACCAGGACTTCATTTTAATATCATACGGACTGCCGACAATCCACAGTGGTGCAGTCGGTTTCTCAAACCCAGTCTGTAATTTATTAAACTCAAAATCAGCATCCCACATTACTGCGCCGGAAGGAATCATTAAGAAAACCCGATTATCATGGCTTTCAACTATTGACCCGGTATCTTTTGGTGCCATTGGCTTAGAAACATCACCTGAAGAAGTAGTTCCTTCACTAGCTCCCTCGCTAACTGCATCGCCTCCACCTGAAGTAGTCGGATCGCTCCCGCTCAAGATAGAAAAGGTGGTAAAGTGGCTTACCGTAAACGAAATTGTATTGTTCTCAGTATCAATTGTCGCTCCTGTAATTCCCCGCCAAGCGGAAGTGGAATCATCCCAGTAAGCATTATCAAGCAAATCCTCATCAACACTGCCTAATATATCACTCAAGTAATCATCAGTATAGGGAATAGTTATAGTTACCGGAGTATTAAATGTCGAAGTTAGAGTTGCCCCAGAATCATCTATTGCCGTAATATCATAACCAATTCCAACTGGAATCGCCTTATTTTGGGCCGACAACTGGGCGGTTGGACTAACAGTTACCGTTATGTTATTTCCGGAAGCATTACTCGATGGAGCGATTGCTCCCGCCGGAATTGATAATACAAAACCATTTGATAAGCTGATTTGCTTAGCATTTTGATAATCAAAGGTTGCAGAGACAGATGAAGGAACTGTGAATGATGCCTTAGCCATAGCTAAATCCTGACTCTTATTGGTTGCTCCCCCCATAACTACTTTTTGAAGTGGACTCCGATAAAAATCTTCCCCAGATTCATACGTTGCCCGAACATACCAAGTAGCATCCTTTGTTACATTAAGGGTATAATCTCCATCGCTGGTAGTTGTTTCATTATAGCCCCCATTTTCAGAATAAGCGGTAATAAATCCTCCTTTAGCACTTCCATCCAAAGTTACTGTTCCGGTTATTGTTGCGTCGGATTGCCCAAACTGTAAATTAACTGTCGCTGGGTTATCTGGACCAATTGTTACTTCTCGGCCTTCAGGATTAATGTATCCCATTGAAGGCGGTAAAAAAGCCTGAACCTTATAAGTTCCTTCTGGCATAGTTATTGAGTAATTTCCGTTATCATCGCTAGTTTCACCCATCATAAACATTGGCCCGCCCATATCAAAATTTGAGGCCTTTCGGTTATCAGTTGAAATCCAGGCTCCGGAAAGAGCATTACCACTTGGATCGGTGATCTTACCGGAAACAGTAGAGTTGGCTTCCCGAAGAACAATATTTTTCACTGCCGGGTTATCAGCAGTATGTGCTGAAGTAACCGTAATTTTACTGTCCTTAGATAATGGTTCTGACATATAATTATTATCCCCAGGATTCACAAAATAGCCAATTTCCCATGTTCCCTCACATACATTCAAAGTTGTTGACCCGCTTGACAAATCATCGTCATACAACATTTTAAAAACATGTGCACCGGTAGAGCTTTCAGCAAAAAGATCCATCATTGACAAATTCGTTACTGCATTGCCATCTTCATCAACTAAATTTATTTTTATTCTCTTGTTGTTTGGTTTAACCGTTACTGTTACAGTTTTCGTTTCACCGGAAGTCAAAGTTGCTGACTTCATTCCAGCCGAAGTATACCCGGATGTATCTGGCGGGAAATCAACTCCAACATCATAAGTACCCGCCGGCACCTTAATTGTAAACGTACTATTGCTTATCGGAGCACCCATTCCAATTCCCATCATCGGCCCAACACCGGAATCGGCAAAGGCATAGCCATAAATCCCCGTAACTCCATTCCCGTCTTCATCAACAAGTGCACCATTAATAGTTGCATCTGCTAATTGCACTTCAAAATTTCTATCCGAATAGGTTTGTCCATTAGTTGAAGTGGTTACATTTACTTGCTCAGGACTGCCAGTATAAATGTAATTAGCTGCATCGGAGTAACCTCCCATCATTGCCGGATCAAGCATAACATTAACCATCCACATCCCAGGCGAAACATACAGCGAATATGCTCCATTGGCATCCGTTTCCGCTTCATTGAAGCCACCTCCACCCGGGCCGCCCATTCCCGGCCCAGCAAATTCATCAAACTTCCTTGACATTTTAAACCCTTCTACCCTTACCGCACTTCTACCCTCTCCTGAATCGTATTGGCCGTTATCGTTTTCATCAGACCAAACACGGCCACTTATAACATCCCTTCTCTTAATCATCGAAATTTCTCCGACATTATAGGGAGAGCTCGTCGAGTTTACCGTCACCGTTTGAGCCTGGGGCGAACCTAATGACTTATCATTGCTCCAATTTTGAACCATTAAACTGTATGTACCAGCTGGAACACGAACATCAAAGCTTCCAGATTCATCCAAATTATCCCAACCTCCGCAACCATCCTTCGATCTAATTTCAACCTGTCCATCTGTAAAAGGATTACCGTCAGAATCAACTATAGTCCCATAAATCCTATAATTAGCTTTCTTGACAGTAAAATTAACCGTCTTTGTTTCCTCAACAGTGTCGGCTTCGGCAAAATTAATAAATTTAGGCATTCCGCAGTAAGTCCAAAAAGAACTTGTATCTTGGTTTATTTGCTGGCGCGGCATCATAAACCAACTACCTCCACCCATAACAAAAGAGTAGGTCCCGTCAGGTTCGATAGTTGCTCGCTTGTGACCCATTCCCATATCTTTCATCGCCTCAACCTCACCAGAAGTCACTGGATTACCGTCTTCATCCTTAATCGTTCCTAACACAGTTTTATTCGCTTCTGGGTAGGTAATATTACCTAAGTCGCACGAACTTGAATCAGAACAGGTGTTTTCACTTGTCTGATTCTCTGGAACAGTTACCTTTCCATCAGCATCGATAACAATTCCTTCGATAGAATTCGGAACAGTTATTCCACTGCTGTTACTGTCATCCCAAGGCATTTGAAACTCCAATACATAAGCACCCTGGGTTAAACCTCCGATATAAAAATCACCACTCGCGTTTGAAATACTTGTTTTTGTCCGACCAGGATCACTGGCAAAATCCATGGGGTGGGCCATAATTTCAGCCCCTGTAACGATAGCATCGCCGCCAATTGCACCATCAAGAAGATGTCCGGATAACTGTATTGCTGACAAATTTATCGGATCATTAAAATATTTACTAGCTTCATCCGGCAAAACCACAACTAAGGGGACACTTTCTGCATAGGTACTCCGATCATCCTCATCAGGCATAGCCTCAACATAGAAAGTACCCGTCGGACAGGTATTTACATCGGTGTATTGATTAAAATTATTGGGATAAAAACCAGCCACACCATTGTAATCTGTCGCCATATAGGCATTATTTCTCCAATCGGAAGTACGTACATATGTTTGAGCAGATTTTACGGCATTCTCGTCATCAGGGTCCATTACTTTAACTTTAACGCAGGGATCACCCAAAAACTCGTAAGAATTATATTCTCCTTGGGTTATATCTATTGAAAAGTATTCATTAACACTATCATTCGCGTAGAGGTTAAAACCGTAAACCCCTCTCATGTCAGGGCTAGTTACTCCACTGATTTTTATCTCAACTTCCTCGCCAGCAGTAATTGTGTCTGTAATATCAGATATTCGATAACTTAACAACCCAGTTACTGGAGACAAAAGCTTTGTAAAATCCCCCTTAGTAATGTCTACATCATCTCCGGTTGCTTCTGTTCCTTGAGTAAGCTTAAAATGGTCGAGGTTTCCCAACGCTTCATCTAAGTCGTAATAACCGTTTCCATTGGTGACTAAAGTAAACTGCATATATGTCCCTACGCCTCCAGAAAAATCAGCTCCCTGAAATTTTAGCTTCAAGGTGTAAGTTGCGTCCGTTTCCCCTAAACCAGCTTCGTTATTTGGAGTAATATCAAAAGAAGTAATCTCTGCATATGTTTCCTCAGCTCCGTACGAAGATTGTGTAAAAAAGCTTACAGCACTAGCACCAAAGGCTATAACACCTATTAATAAGAAAAACCAGTAGTTTTTCCGTAATTTAAATGATTTAAAATGCATTAATTTTGACTAATTGCCTAACTAGTCCATTACACCACTATATGTATATTACTGTCAAGAAGCAATTTCCGAAGCCATCCTATAAACATTAATCGTTTCTTCTGCGGTTTTTTTCCAACTAAAACTCTTTGCCCGCTCCAAGCCCTTTTTAATAAGTTCTTCTCGCCTGGCTTGATCAGTCTTAACTGTTTCAATTGCTTCTGCTAGCTCCTTAACCCTGGTACCAGTCACTAAACCCGCTTCGCCAACCACTTCTGGTAAACTTCCCTGATTGGAAGAAACCACCGGACAGCCGCAAGCCATTGCTTCCAACACCGGCAGACCAAACCCTTCATCAATTGACGGCTGACAATAAACAGTCGCTAGGTTATAAATCTTAACCAAATCCTCGGTAGGCACAAATCCTACTGGAATGACTAATGGCTGATGATTAATGTTTAATGTTTTAATTTTTTCTTGAAGCCAAACTAAATCTTTATTCTCAACGTGGTTCTTGTCAAAATCCTTGCTCACTGCTTGTTTGCCAACAAGAACCAAGGGCAAATTCACCTGCTTACAAGCCTTAACTAAATTGGGAATATTCTTATTGCGATTAACATCACCAACATATAAAGCAAAACTATCGGGCAAACCGTACTTTTGCTTAATTTTATGGGCCAGAGGCCCATCAGCCTTTGGCTGAAACTCCTCCCCCGCCGCTAAATAAACCACAAAGGTCTTGTCCAAGGGATAGCCAGTTAAATCATTAATATCATACTTTGAGGCAAAAGAATCGGTTATAACCAAATCCGCCCGTTTCAAGAGCATTTTTTGGATCTGCCATCGAACTTTTGCCTTTATTCCCGGTGGGTATAAGTCGGGGTATTTAACTGGAATTAAATCATGAATCGTTACTACTAACGGCTTCTTTATCTGCCAGGGCCAAGGCATGGTCAAAAAATATGGGGAAAAATATGGGATATGAAGCACATCGTAATCCCGTTCTTTAATTTCCTTCTCGCTTTGCAGTTCTTTTATTTGGAACTCTTGCTCATTGGATTTTTGAACATTTTGTAACGAGGCTAACAATCGCTTAACGTAAAAGCCAATTCCTCTAACCTTGTGTCCAGAATGAAGTGGACTGACATCAATACCAACAATCATTAGATCATTTTACCATTACCTTTTTGAAGAAAGGCCTATTTAATATGAATAATTTTGCCAGTAACTAAAATGGGATCTCTAGCTCCTCCCTTACCCACTTCATACGCAAATTTTTCGCCGGCTTCCTTTCCAATTATTGACATGCCAAAGGCAGTCTTATCAGAAACTACTTTGCTACGAAAACCTAATACATCTACCCTTGTTTCTGAACTGGTTACTAAATAGTCTTCAGTTTCTTCTTCATCGTCAAATAGAACAGACACAAAGGATGGGATTTCAATTTTCTCCGGAGTTTCTTCTGGAGCTCTGGAGAGAGTTATTTTAAGCTCCTCTAATCGAACTCTCCTTTCTTTTTCAACGCCGCAGGCATTATCAAAAGGGTCAAATATACCCGAACTATTATTCCAATTTCTTTCTGACAATTGTCGGCAATCCTCAATGTCCGCCTCGATTAGTTCAATTACCTTAGCAAAACGCTCAGACATATTTTAATAGTATATAACATTATTTACTGCTATACAATCCCAAGGTTCAAACCTAACCAACCTTCAAGGTTAATTTGTACTTGAACCTTAATAAAATTATGTACTATACTTAATTAATGCCGGGGAGAAAAGTTCCTCTTGTAACAAGTTACTTCTACCATGTTTATAATCGAGGCGTTGAGGGACGTCCAACTTACACATCAACCCTAGAATACAGAAGATTTTTGGACCTAATTAACTATTATCGATTTGAAAAGCCACCTACCAGTTATTCAAATTACAAGAATTATCCTAAAGAAAGAAAAATTGAAATTATGAATGAACTAAAAAACCAGCAAAAGACTCAAGTGGAAATTATTAATTATTGTTTAATGCCCAATCATTTTCATTTACTCTTAAATCAAACAGCAGAAGATGGAATTTCAAATTTTATGAGCAAACTCCAGAATGGATACACGAAATATTTCAATAAAAGAAACAATCGTTATGGTTCACTTTTCCAAGGCAGATTTAAGTCAATAATAATTGAGTCCGAAAATCAATTACTTCATGTATTTCGATATATCGTTTTAAACCCATATTCAGCAGCAGTTGTGAAAAATATTGAGAAATTATGTGAATATCCTTGGATACCATTAAAGGAATATCTGGAAAATTTTAGGAAAGAAAAATTATTAAATAAAAAAATTATACTGAATTTATTTAGCAATGCGAGTAGTTTTAAAGACTTTATATTTGATTATGCCGATTATCAAAAGAAATTGGAAGTAATTAAGCATTTAACCTTAGAAAAATCAATCCTAACTTCCCAAGGTTCAAACCTAAACAACCTTCAAGGTTAATCCCTACCTGAACCTTCTCTATCTGTTTCAATTATTGACCTTGTTCTGGCGAGCAAAGCCGTCCGTTTCTGTCCTGGAGTTTCAGCTTTTATTCTTTCTGAGTTATGAAGCCTTGTTGGCAGCCATGTTTCAACAAGCGGATGCATATAGCCATTTGAAGTTAGTGACTCTCTTGCAGCAACCCCAATTGACTGTTCCTCACCAACTGACCTTCCCCACTGCCTATGACAATTAAGAAGTTTTAGAAAATCCCTATCTAACTTAGGTGGATTATCAATTCTTTCTAACACGTCTTAATTATAAATTCTATGACCACTAAAATCAACAATAAGCCAAAATCATAATCCCAAGGTTCAAACCTAATCAACCTTCAAGGTTAATCTGTACCTGAACCTTGTTTAGTATGTAATTCCCAAAATTTAATGTAGGCGGTGAGATGGTGAAGACCGGAATAGGCGGAGAAAACGAATCCTGGAAAACCGTCTAGAAATCCTTTATGACGAACAAATAATGACCAGAAAGTTTTTTCCGCCTTAAAATAGGCTTTCAAAAATTGCCAGAAGCTAGGTTTTAATCCTGAATCCAATAATTCCTGGGCAGTCAAACTGGTATAACGATTAGATCGGGATAAATACTTCTTGAAACTAGTATCAGCGTAATGCAAAAGATCATTTTCCAACCAAGCCAACTGTCCATCAATTTCTATTTGTTCATGAACTGATTTACAAGGGAAGTTAGCTTTACCTTTTTTTATCAGACGGACTACACCATCAGGGTAAGCCGCAGTATGCATCAAAAAACGATCAAGAAAATAATTTTTTCTTGGTACAAAAAAAGCTGAAATTTCCTCGGTATCTTTTCCATATTTACCATCCCTTTCTTCCAGTAAGTGTTGATGACGATTAAATAACCTTGTTTTTTTAGAATCCAACTTGCGATTTTTAATTTCATCATTCGACATGTTTATCACCTCGGAAATTTCTTTAGCCAGCTCAGGGGAAACAACCTCATCTGCGTCAAGTTGAAGAATCCACTCACCTTGACATTTATCTATTGCCATTTGTTTGTTGACGTGAAAAATTGGTTTATTCGTCGTCTTTATTACTTCCGCGCCGTGTTCTCGGGCAATTTTACGAGTTTTGTCAGTTGAACTACCGTCAACAATAATAATTTCATCCGCCAGATGCTTGACTGCATCTAGACATCTACCAATATTCTTTTCCTCATTGTAGGTGGCAATCGCCACAGATAATTTGTATTTAGTATTTTGAACCATGTACTATGAACTTCGGGATTTTAATCCATTAACACCTTTTAATAAGCCTGAAAGCAACTTTTGAGACGTTACCGTCTGTTCAGCAATTTTACCAAATTCTACGTTATCAATATACCCAACATCTCTTGCGATCAATAATTGATTTTGAAGCTCGGTAAGTGATGCTTTAGATATCAAATAAAATTGAATCTTCTCTTTTTTCCCTCTCCTAGTAAAACCTTCTGCAATATTTGACGTTACCGAAATAGCCGCACGAATGATTTGATCCTCTAATCTGTACCTCTCTTTTCTGGGAAAATTATCAACCACTTTGTAAATCATCAAAACCAAATTATGTGCTTCTTTCCAAGTATTTAGCTGAGTAAAACTTTGAATTTTCTTTTTATGCATTTTTCCCTCTGTTCAATGTTCTATGTTCCAAATACATTATTCGTATATTTGTGTCTGCGGAAATTCTTTAACTAGTCTACCATTTTTCGGCGGTTGATTTGAAAAAGTATACCTGTCAAACTGGCGGACCGTAGAGAAACCAAACTCATCCGGAGGGGTTAGTTCAATTTCTGCCTGCATTTTTTCCGGCGAATATTTAGAATAAAAAGCGGTCAAAATGTAGGGCTGATCATGTTTGGTAACAATTGTAAACGCCTGATTAGGCTGTTCAACCATCCACTTTACCGCCTCTTGATAACCTCGTGGCCAAGCGGTAGGATACCGTTGCAAATAATGTACAAAATAATTGTTCCACCAAAGCATTATCCCCCACAAATAACCACAAATTATCAACCCGCAACCTGTAACTCGTAACAATTTCCCCTTTATGCATAATAACTTTTTACACCCGTAAGCGGTAAAAAAGGTTAGTGGAATGACCATCGACAATGACCTTAAGGCTGACGGTGCCTGAAAGGTTAATGAGGATGCTACTGGCGTTAAAATAACTAATAAGACAGGCAAGTACTTATCCTTCATCTTGCTTTTAATAAACTTCCAACCACCAACGACTAGCCACAACCCGCTAATTAAATGCATTTGACCCATTCCTGGAATTTTACTTCTCGGCACTTCATCTCCAGAAATAAACAAGAAATTACCATTAAAATGTGAAAAATAATTTTCGGTTAATGAGATTACATAACCCAGATATCGATTATGGAAAATTGTTGGTACTAAACTATCCGTATTTTGATGCTGGGCTCTTAGTTCGTTAATTCGCCATAAAGGTCCGGTATCCGCAAACAATCCTACTCCAGAAAAACGAGAACTTGCTCCCCCACTTAAAAATGAAACTGCTAAAGGAACAATTAGAATAAATCCGACAATAATTGGCAAGTACAACTTCTTTTTTAACTGCCATAATTTCTGAAAATTAAAAATAGCTAATCCCAAAAAAAGTAAAGGAGCGATTAATCGTGCACTGTGATAAACATACATACTCGCAATCAGCGATAGAATTGAAAATTGAAAATTGAAAATTGAAAATTCACGACTTTTTTTAATAGCAGCAAAGAAAAAGTATATCCCTAGAGTAATAAAAAAAGTCGCTGTATTACTTTCCCAACCACCGCGTGAAAAATGGAGATGCCAAGGAGACACTGCTAATAAAAAAGCCCAAGCCAGCCCTAATTTGCGGTCATTCCAAATAAGCATGGACAGTTTATAGACAAGAAAAATAGTTAATAGCGATAAAATTACTGCCGGCAGTCGAACAGCAAAGGTATTTAATCCCAAAATCGCTACTGAAGGTAAAACTAAATAAAAGTACCCCCCCGGTTTAAAGTCCCCAAAAGACTTAAAATCTACCGGCCAAGAAACACCGTGCTCGTCACGGCCTGTCTTCAACAAACTGTATACATTATAACCAATTGCTGCCTCATCAGCATTTAGCGGCGGATAACTTCCAATCCGATAAAACCTAAGGAAGGATGCCAAAATCAAAATAATAATTAAATAAATAGTTGTTTTCCTCATTGACTTCCTCCCTCATAACCATAAAACATTGTTTTCCCGCCAATTGTGCCAATTGCCTCCAAATTGTTAAAAACTGGCTTACCTTCCAATTCATTTCTAAACATCTCATCCTCAGAAATAATCAATAATAAATCTTTATTTTTTGAGTCTTCACCCCAGTTAATTGGCTCAAAACTTATCTTGTCAATTTGCCTAACTCTACCAACGTCAACCTGATTAGATTCTTCAAAAAACGCTTGATTTTGGAATTTAACTGGTGGGTACTTAGAGTAAAACAAATAAAAAATATGGGGTTGGCCATAAAAATCCGTCATTTTAATCTCTTTAAAATTTCCTTTCTTATCATTGATATAGTTCACAGCCTGCTGATGCCCGTAAAGCCACTGTTTAGGATTAAGCTTGACCAAATGGTTGTAATAAAGGTCTAAATAATAACCCCCGTCCAGCATAACGAAAATGAATAAGATAACTAGTCCGCAACTCGCCCACCTTGCCGCAAGGTAGGTAACACGTAAGAATTTAATTTTAAATAACTCATTTAATCCATAAGCAATAAAAAAGCTAATTGCAATAATCGTTGGTAAAGCCCGAACCGAAGAAACTGAATCTCGTGTTAAAACTGAAGGCAGAGGAATTATAACCAACCAATAAAGCCAAAAATTCTCCTGCCAGCGTTTATTTTTACTGACAAAAAATATTAGGCCTAAAATTAGCAAAATAAATCCTAGATGACCAATTACCCCAAAATAAGGTGCCGAATGTCTGGCATTTTGCCAGTCCCCTTCAAAGGCCAAAAAGCGCGGAGAAAAATGATTGAAATAACGAGACAAACCACCTCGCAAAAAATGCAACCACTCACCATGGAATAAATTGTAATGAATACTTTTTTTTTCTATTTGGTCCTCAAATAAAATTTGGTTTACTTCTTGGTCTGGCCGGTGATATGAAAATAAGCTGGCTACCTTTAAGCGATTGCTTGCCGGACCAGAAAAGGAAGCAGTGTACCACCAAGCGGCGAGTATCAGGAATATTGAACTTAGAACATAGAACTTAGGGATAAGAATATTTTTCCACCCCCCCGGTTCTTGGTTCATGGTTCTAACCCACAGATACACCAATCCCAGTCCAACCAACGGAACAACCATCTTCGCGCCCTGGTAAGTCACCAAAGCAAAAATAAAGGAAATTAACCCGGCAATGAGCCATTGACATTTATCGTTGCTTATCCACTTAACAATTGCATAGGAACCAACCGTTATTAAAAAGGTCATTACGTTCGTCTCCCAAGCACCGCGAGAAAAGTGAATATGCCAAGGCATCAGTGCCAATACTCCAGCACTGATTAGTGATAGACGGTCACTTTTACTAATTTCTCTAACCAAAAGATATAAAATAAACGGTGTCAAACTACCTAAAATAATTGAAGGAAGTCGAACAGCTAATTGGTTTAGGCCCAAAATCCCGACAAACGGAATCGATAAATAAATATATAAGCCAGGTTTATAATCACCAAAAGACTTAAAAATTAACGGCATGAACTGACCGTATTCATCCTTACCAGTTTTTAAAATTGAATAAGCATTGTAACCCAAGCTTGCCTCATCCCAAAGTAAGGGAGGATATTGGCCGACCCGATAAATCCTTAATCCAAAACTAATAATTAAAATTAGAATTAAAAAATATTTATTTTTCATAGCTTATAATTTCAAAAGCTGTTTCACCATGCAAAAAGTCAATTTCCCTGACCAACTTTCCACCTTCGATATAATTTCCCGGGCTGGTCACTAATAATATCTTCTCTTCCTCGTCACTAACTTTTAACTTTTCCTTTATCTCCCAATTATTCCAAAATTGAAACTTATCAAAACCGTCAACCCAATACCAGTGAGTGTGGTAATCCCATTTTTTGTCTGGATCGTTTTGATAATAGCTTGGCTTCCACGGCCAGTGAAATAAAATAAATTCATGTGGTTCGCCATATCTTTTAGTGAAAATAATTTTGTCATATTTACCATAATTTTCCTTGACGTAGTTAACCGCTTGTTTATAACCGTATTGCCAGGACCAGGAATAATTAGCCCGATATATCTGCCAGTACTGATTCCACCAAGAACCAAAACTAACCAGGGTTATTCCAATAAAAGCCGCAATTACTGCCCACCCTCCCAATTTTGACTTACTCTTCCTAAGAAAGTTTTTAACCTCAATGAGACCGTAGGCCGAAATAATGGCCGGAACAGGCAGGATGAGAATACTCCTTAAAACGTGAGGAGAATCCTTAGTTATTGCTGAAGGGACGAAACTAACTGCCAACCAAAACAACCAAAGGTATTTCTTCTCTCTGATCAGCAAATATACCCCGTAAATTAAAAAAGGAGCGGTTATCAAATAGATTAATTCATGTCCGGGAAATGAAAATTGATAATTCTCTCCACCGCGAAAAAACAGCCATCTTGGCGAAAAATGCTTAAGGTAATTTTTGAAAGCAGTAGTAGCAAAATATGTTGGCCGATTAAAGAGTAGTTTTTTGAAAATAAACGGTAAAGAAGATGACCCGCGCCTTTCATTAATTTGATTAACTACCCCTTGGTCAACAATATTTACCCAATATAATCTAGCTCGCCCAGATTGGCTGAAAAATTGACTGACTACTGGCAAAGCAAAAAGAACAAAAACAACTGCTGTTAATCCCAATTTCTTAAATTTTCTTTGTTGAAGTAATTTTGTCAGTAATATAACGCCGGCAACTGGAACTAAAACACGGGCTGAATTATAGGAGTAGACAGACAGTGACCAAAAAATACTGGTAGCCAAATAATAGTTATTAAAGAACATTAACCAACCTAATGAAAATAAAAAGACGGCTAAATTTGCTTCTACCGCTACTCGGGATAAAAATAATGCCCAGGGCATCGTTGCCGTAATAAAAGCAGCCAACAGTCCACCTACCCTGCTTTTAGTTAATTTTTTTGCTAAAAAGTAACTGACCACAATTAACCCGGTTCCAGATAAAATTGAAATCAATCTCACTCCAAGTGCATTTAAGCCAAACAACCTTATTATCGGTACTGTTAGGTAAATATACAGAGGAAGTTTAAAATCTCCATAGGCTCTGAAGATTAATGGAAATGATTTTCCCCACTCATCACGACCAGTTTTTAAAATTGAGTAAGCATTATAACCATGCGATACTTCATCCCAATTTAAAGAGGGGGGATTGCTACCGATACTGTAAATTCGCAAAAAAAAGCCACCTAAAACAATAAAAATGAAAATTAGGTTAAACTTTGATAATATAGATGGCCGGTTCTTCATTTGGATACCTAATTATTGTATCAGGTTTAACGTTATAGGGAAATTCTTCAGGTTTACCGATAAGAACTGAACCCTTGATTAAGGAATCAGACGCCCAGTTTATCTCTTTAAAGAGATATTTACCCAGCCGATACTCGCCTAACTGATCAACAAAGCTTAAACCCTCTTCTTCATATCTAAGCCAATCCTCTGTTTCCTTCTGGGCTTTGGCCGGCGGATATTGACCGCAAAATAAAGCGTAAGCTTGTGGTTCGGAAAGCTTTCTTGACATAATAATTTGTTCAGCTTGTGAATAATTTTTTTGTACATATTCAACTGCTTCACACCGCCCATAAAGCATTGCCTCCGCCGTCAGCCGCGGAGACTGGACAAAATAAACCTCCAAGAAAGAAATAAAGGAATAAATAAATAAAGTGATCAAGATTGGAATTATAATTTTTAACTTTTCACTTTTAACTTTTAACTTCCAGCTGCTCCAAGCGATAAGCATCTGGATGAATGGCATCATTACTGCTGCCCGATTGCCCATCCTGCTTCCCTTAGTCAACGCCGCCGGAATCGGGGCAACTAATATTACCGCCAGTAAAGATAGTACAGCGATCATTGTATTATCTTTACCAATTGACTTGATTAAATGAATTACACCATAAATTAAAACTAGCAATGTCCACCACCACAAAACTCCATAACCAGGCATCATCCCGTAAGTACCTTCACCTGGGCCCTCTGTAAACAAAAATTGGGGTGAAAAATAAGTTAAATAATTCTCAAAAAACTTTGAAAAAGTGTATGTAGCCTTATTATGAACTATCCGTGCTAATCCACTGGGGATTTGGTGGTTAACTGCCCACCAACGACTGTCTTTAACCACTTGCCACTTATCTGTTGGGCTAAACACAGCAATATCTAAACCTCGAGATTGGCCACCAGTAATAAAGGAAGAAAAAGCAACTAGAAAGAAGATAGAATATAGAACTAAGAAGCTAGAATTTTGGGAAAAATATTCTTTTACTGCATTAAGCTTTGAGCCTTTAGCTCTTAGCAATATTTTTGCGACACACAAAAATATTACCACCGGGGTAATTAATTTGGCACTGTGGTAAGAAAACATATTTAGTCCCAGTAAAACTGCCGACAGAATTTGATAGTTTTTTAATAACGCCCAAACCCCAAATGAGATAAAAAAAACTGTCATGTTAGCCTCAAAGGCTCCGCGTGATAACGGCCAATGCCACGGTGAAAAAGTAATCAAGCCTGCAGAAATTAAACCTATTTGAGGAGATTTTAACAATTCTCTAGCTAAAAGATAAACTCCCAAAATTGCTAATGTTCCTAATAATGCATTTGGAAAACGTACAGAGAATTTATTTAATCCAAAAAGTTTTATCGAAGGGATAATTAAATAAGTCTGCAGTGGCGGTTTGTAATCACCGTAAGACCTTAGATTTAAAGGCCAAGACTTGCCCCATTCATCCCTGCCCGTTTCTATTAAAGAATAGGCAGTATAACCCTGCATTGCTTCATCTGGCGTCAACCCAGCTGGATATTTTTCCAATTTCCACAACCGCAAGAATCCCCCCGCAATAACTAAAAAACTTAAAACTAGAATATGTCTATTTCTATTATTCATTACAAACCACTAGCCACTAACACCTAATCGCTACTTGTTACCCAATACATTAACGGATTTCCCCATGGATCATCCACTGCTTTTTCAATTTTCAATCCCTCCGGGGAACTTAATTCCCAATCCCAATCCCCTGGGACTTCCTTTCCTTGATAAGCTAAATACAAATCATTAGAGTTTAAATTTTCCTTTAACCAGTTGATTTTATCTTCCATTGTAATTAGGCCAAAGTAAGTATTATTGATTTCAAAGCCATTAAAATCAGAAAGTATATTTTCATTCAGCTGGTCGTTATCAAAATTTTGATGAAACTCCCTCGGATTAATTTCATTCCAAAACAAATATCGAATAAGTCCTGGCTCTAAAGAATTGCTGATAATTACGCGTTGATTATCTCTGTTTTTCTTCAACCAAGTCATTGCCTCCCGATAACCGTAGTGCCAATGCCGATATGTTTCTTGCTGATAATGTACAAAATAATAATGAAAAAAGAAAAATAAGTTAATAAATAGTAATAAGTAAACGGGAGCAAGTAACAATTTCTTTTTAACAGAATTAAGACCCAAACTAACAAGGATAACCAGGGGTGGAAGCATCAAAAATAGACGAGTCGCCTGATTACCGCCGCCAACAGTCAAAGCAGATGGAATTGGCGAAACTAACAGCCAGGAAGTCATCAAAACTTTAAACTGATTACTATGATTTTTGAACAACTCCAAGACACCTAACATCATAAATGGTGCAAATAACCAATAAAATTGTCCGTAATCGGGCAAACTATGCCGAGGGTTTGGATCCCCGTTCAAAAATAGAAACTGTGTCGAAAAGGAAGCTAAGTAATTAGAAACAAAATTGCCACCCCACCCAGTTAACTTATTATGAAAAACCCTCTCTACCTCCGGATTAATTCCTGTATTTCGCAGATGAATAATCTTTCTAATTGTCACATCATCTCCAAAAATGCTTATCAAGTTAAACCTCCCAGCAGCTTGGCCCAAAAATATTTGATAAACAATAGGCAAACCTACCACTAAAAGGATAATTCCAGGTAAAATCATCCCTTTTAGACCACTAAATATCTTTTTTCTTTTGGAAAAGATGAGTACTAGTCCCAATAAGGGGACAAAAACATTGGCTGTATTGTAGGTATAAAAGCTAAGTCCAAAAAGTAAAGCAGAAAGGGAAAATTTTTCTTTGTAAAAGAACAACGTTCCGGCCAAAACAAGTCCAAGAAGCAAAGTTGATTCAAATGCCGTTCGTGAATAATGAATGTGCCAAGGAATTACAGCTAAAACAAACCCGGATAATAAGCCCAGCTGTTTGTTATCAGCTAATTCCGTGACTAAACGGTAAATCAAATATACATTTAACACTCCTAACAAAACCACTGGTAGCCTAACTGACCAAGCGGAAAGTCCCAAAATACCAACAAAGGGAGCAGTTACATACATTAGCAGCGGAGCTCGCCATTCCGAAAAGGACTGAATATAAGTGGGCAGCAACTGCCCACGATAATCCCTGCCTGTCTGCCAAATAGAATAAGCATGATAACCAACATCAAGCTCATCACCAAATGGTTCTAGATGTCCCAATCTATAAATTCTTAATCCGAAAGCAAGAACCAAAACTAAAATTAAAATAAGTTTATTTTTCATCAACTAATAAAATAAATTTATAAATATAATATCCAAAAGTTAATATTAACCCTAATGACATTAACCTAGCTAAAGCAAAGTTTTGCCATTCTAGGATAGTTCTTAAAAAAGGCAGGGACGGGTACCACCAAAGGTTGTAAAGATTTAGCCAATGAATTACTGTCAAGCCGATAAATAATTTTAACGGAATAATTCCAAGGGCAGTTAAAATTGCACTTGGAGCGAAAACAGGATAAAGGTAACGTTCATGCATATTAGTTAAAAACAAAAAGGCAGTTAATGATAATAGAATTAGATTCAATAAATAAAACTTAAATTTTGGTTTCGACTTTAACTGTTTAATAAGCCCAAATCCAGATAAAAACATCATGATTAATCCTGATAAAAAACGGCCAAATCTTCTAGCCGTCGTTCCCAAAAATGATACCGTTTCTTTTAAACCCAGGTCAACACCGAAAACTAGCGTCCAAAAATTAAAAGCATTTCCGGAAAGCATATTTCCCTGTCTGGGCAGGACACGATTGGTATACATATACCACAACCAAGTAAAAACATTCCCGTGATGAACAAAGGGAAGGGAAATTAGAAAATAGAAACTAGAAGATAGAATAAAGGCTAATAATATTTTTAACCATTCTTTGTTCCTAAGTAGTATCAGGCCGAAAATTGGAAGCCAGATTATTAATGACAGTTTAAAATACAAACTGCCGATAAAGGCTAATAAGCCCCAAAGGTATTTCTTATTCCAAATCAACCAAACTCCCATCAAAGCCAGTAAATTAATCAAAGGATCGGTTTGGCCCCAAACAGCAGAGTTATAAATTAATGCCGGATTAAACCAAATTAATCCTCCACCAAGTAAAGCCTTTTTTTTATCTGCAGTAAGTTTAAGAACCATCCGGTAAACCAACCATCCCAAGCCTATTTCAGCTAGAACAAATGGAATTTTAACTAGAATAAAAGAAAGTTTTTTTTCGAGAAATGGCATTATAAACGAAGGAAACGCCCTAATTTCCTGATTTAAAAAGGTCAAGCCGTTAAACATTAATTCGTCTGCCTTAGTAATTGCCCCAAAAAGATACATTGATCCCGGCGGTTGGTTTGGCCAGGAAATGCCCCAAAAAATACTTTCGTAAAAATCCCTTGGACCGTATCGCCATAATCTTTGCCCCCAATCAATATGGTTTCTAATATCAGGATGATATTGAGCTCCAACCGCAATTACTAAACGAATAACTAGTGCTAAAACAACGAGTTTCTTTACCTTTGACATAATTGGCTTGTTCTTATTATAAGATTAATTAGGTAATGTTCCAAAAGTCCGTGATACTTTCTACTGCTTTCCACTAACCATTGATTTGGCTTTTCAGCTAAATTTTTGCCGCTGGCTCCGTGTAAGTGGATAACTTTAGCTTCAGGTAAATAAACAATTCTTAAATCTTCTTGGCATGTCCTTCGGCAGTAATCAATATCCTCATAATACATAAAATACTTCTCATCCAGTAAACCAACTTTTTTCAATGTTTTCCTCGGCAATAACCAAACTGCTCCAACAACAGCCTCAACTTCTTGCGCCTCATTCCCTTCGGGGGTATATTTGCCAAATGCTTTGGAATTACCCAACCAAAACTTTTTAACAGCCCCAACAACCGTCGGCAGTTTCAAACAAGAAGGTTGAACAGATCCATCTAAATTAAGTAACTGTGGAGCAACAATACCAAGGTCATCATCTTTATTAGCAAAATCAATCAAGGCCTTGATACTCCCCGATTCTATTTCTGTATCGGTATTCAGCACAAGAAGATATTCTCCTTGTGCCTTTTCCAACCCCTGATTAACTGCCTTCCCAAACCCCAGATTCTCATTATTTTCTATCAAAATAATTTTGAACTTTGAACTTTGAACTTTGAACTTTCTGACAAACTCTACCGAGTTGTCAGAACTATTATTATCAACCACAATAACTTCTATCTCGGTCATAGGCAGTTGAAGGTTACAGACTAAACTTTTTAAGCAATTTTGAAGCAGTTTTTTGGTATTAAAATTTACAATAATTATCGATAAGGTCATTGCTTAACTTGAAGATAATATTTCGGCAAATTTGCCTTTAATCGCTGTAATCCCTCTATTTCCTCTCGTTGGGTTAATAAAACTGCCTGTTCAGGCAAAGATTGCCCACTTTGCCATTTCGATACGGGTTGATCAAAATAAGCCGCTTCATAAAACTTCGCTGATTCGCCATCGGCCTGAAAAATAGTCTCCGAAATAAAAGGCTGATAATTCTTTTCTTTGGCAATTTTCAATAACCCGAGATAGCTCTCTTCAATTGGCTCAGACAACTGTTGATCAATTTGATTAGGATATTTCCACCAATAATAACCAACAAAATCAATATAGTTAATTGTCATTAATCCCACAATAAAGACGATTATTAATCTCTTCCCCATTCCTGACTGCCATAGTTGTTTAAACCCAAAACCGGCGATAATGACAAACATTGGAATTAGAGCCATTAACCGGCTGGCTCGGTGTACAGAATTAACTAAACCGTAAAGGAGGGGGCCGGTCAAAAAAACGGCTAAGGCAAACCGTTCTTCTTTTCGTCCTTTAGCTAAAACATAGTATATTCCAGCCAAAAACAGGGGTAAGCTTGCCAGCAGGTACATCCCATGCCTTCCAGTCGAGTGGTAAACAGTTTGATCTCCTTGGACAAACAAAAAGGATAAATCATAACTAGACAAATAGGCATTAAATAGATTATAAACTGATCCAACTTGTGGCGACTGACTGTCAAAAACCGCTCCAGCGTATTTTTGCTGAAGAAGCGGTATAACGGCAAAAAAAGGTAGGGTTCCCAGACTAAAGTAAAGGCACTTTCTGAAAATCATTTTCAAATCTGGCCAGTTGTTGACCAGTAAATATCCAGCTGTTAACAACGACCAAACTGGAACAATTGCCCGCATTCCTTTATAAGTATAAAATCCAACTCCCAAACTGGCTCCAGCCAAAACCAAAAACAGCCTTTCTTTCCTTTTAGTACTTAAAAACAAGAACATCAGCCAGAGAAGGACAAAGGGTATCGGCATGATATTGTCTAATCCAAGATGGGATTGAATCATTATCAGTGGAATGGTCAGATAAACGCCACCTGCTGCTACCGCCCCCAATTTTCCCATCATCATTTTAGCCAGATAATAAACTAGAACTAAGCTGATTAAAATTATTAAAACACTCGTTAATCTTAGTTTATATTTACTTGCCCCAAAGATTTTAAAAAAGGCCGTCATCATATACTGGGTTACCGGCTGCCGCCAATCCTGACCATTTATTGATAAAACAAAAAAAGGTAAAAACCGACCATTTTCGTCATAACCAGTTTCGCTTAATAAAACAGCATTATAACCAAAGGCAGCCTCGTCAACTGTCAAGCCTGAAGGAACTTTATTTAAACGGTAAGAAAAAAATAAACCCAGAGGGATTAAAATTAAAACCCAAATTAAAACCTTTTTAATTATCATACTTTGTCAAATAACCTGAAAATCTCCTTATCCGTTCGGCGGTAACCATCAATTTTTGGACAGCCAAATTGTCGGTATCGCTTCTTGGCGTCTCTGATCACCTTCAAATAATTCGGTCCGGTGAAAACGCGCTGAATTAATCCTAAATTATGTTTGAATCTTAAATCCTGATCTGTAATATTTTTCCAAATAAACAATAATTGATTTCTTTCCTTAACCCGATTGACGAAATTCTTATTAATTTTTGAAATTGTTGATTCATGCTCGTGGACAACCTTAGCTTCAGGCTCCCAAATAATTTTCCATCCCATTTTCCAGGCACGATAACTAATGTCAGTGTCCTCCCAGTAAAATGGATCAAACATCGGGTCAAATCCATTTAGCTTGTTCCACATTTTTTTTCTAAAAACAGCACTTCCTCCCGATGCCCAACCGCTGATATGAGCCTGATCCGTCTTCTCACCTGGTAGATAGTTAAAAAAACCATCTACCCAGAAAATATCCGCCCAACCACCTTCTCCGTTTACTTCATTAAAAGAGACCGCAAAAACCTCTTCATCACTAAAATGATCAACTGCTGGTGCCAAAAAATTTTTCTTCGGAACAACATCATTATTAAGTAAAACAACGTAATCTCCTTTGGCCATTTCCACACCCTGATTACACCCCCCAATAAATCCTAAATTATCGTCATTAAAAACTGTTTTTAACTTTTCATTTTTAACCTTTAACTGTTCAAGATACTCCCTTGAACCGTCCTCACTGCCATTTTCAATCACAATAATTTCACTATTCTCAGGGGCATTTTTTAACACCCCGGGCAGATTTTTTCGCAGAAGTTTCTCACCATTCCAAGTAGGAATGATAATTGAACTAATAACCTTTGACATAAATTATTCTATTGTTTTTGCCTAACAATTACAAATAAAAACCATAAAATTGAAGCTAAAGACATCCACACTCCAACTGACAAAAGCGAATTTTGATAATAAAATTCAATCTTACTTTCCCCCTCGGGGACATCAACCTGCTTAAATGTACCATCTTCAAGATTAACCTTTACCGGCTGACCGTCAATCTTTGCCTTCCAGCCCGGGAAGTAATTCTCTTTGACAACTAATGCATTTTCTTCACTGCTCAATGTTTTAAAAAGCCAATAATCATTAGCTTTTTCTACTAATTTCACTTCTCCACTATTATTTCTTAAATAATAAGGGGGGTTGTAATCATTATTTTCAAGAATAACTACCGGACCTTCCTCCTTAACGGTCAGCCATTTTTCATTATCCAACCAATAGGGCAAATTTCCTTGATCGGTAACCTCACCTTGATCATTCCTTTTTAGGACTAAATAGTATTTGACCCCCATTTCATCAAAAAAGTTTTTTGGTCGATCCCATTCAACGTATCGGGAATAGTCGTTAATAATTTCTTCCTTCCTCAACCACTTGGCGTAAGAAAGAGGATAGACCGGCTGATAACCGGCTGTTGAATTTAAACCGTAAGCCATCCACATATTTGGAGGCAGCAGTTCTGCTTGCTGGCGTTCAATTCTATAGAACTCTTCATTATTGTTTTGCTGAGTTAGGTAATCAATAACCTCTGTTTTTGGGAAATAATAATCTCTTTTTGTAAAGGGAGTATACTTCCAGCCAAAATATAATCCTTCGGCCGCAGCCAACAAAATTAAACCTGCCCCAATTAAAAATCTGATTTTTTTAAATGGCAAAATCTTAGCAATAACTATCCCTCCCAAAACAACTAACGTACTAAATATCGGAATTATTAAATTTCTAGCACCAACTTTAACGTTGACAATTAATTGACTTAAAACGAACCTATCGACAGCAGCTGCCTGATAATTAACAACGTACCAAACATAACCCAGGCCAACAAACAAGCCTACGATAATACCGATTGAAACAGCTAAAATTCGCCTTATCTCCTTCCAGTTAATTTTTCTATCCATCAAAAGTTTTAACCCTCCTCCAGCTAAAATTGAGCCTCCAAAGGTAGACAATATTAACGCCCGTCCCGCTGAAGCTGAAGAAAGAAAGGGAAGCTTTAATTTATAAATTAAGATTCCAAAAGGATACTTTGTTCCTAAAATAATTCCCAGAAGAAAAATATAAATAAAGGGTTTAAGCTTAGGGATTTTTTTGGAACTAGATAAATAAAATAAGCAAAGAATAAGCCCGCCTGTTCCAAACCAGACTAAGCTCTCCTGAAAATTGAAGCCCTTCCCCCAATAATTCAAAGTAGCCGGATTACCAAAAACATTTGGAGCAAATCCTAGGATAATTAATTTCGGCCATGACAATAAGCCGTAATTAACTCCCCGCAAATAATCTTCCTTGCCTCTAATCGAATGCATAAGTATCTGTACGCTTGGTAATACTGCTAGACTTACTGCCCCAAGAGAAAAGACTATTGTTCGAATCTGGGACCAAAAATTATTAATAATCAGATAAATCCCGGTAATAATCAAAACATATAGAAAGGTTTGAGGATGCCCGCCTAAAAAAGAAAGAATTAAACTGATAAAAACACCTAAATCTTGATTTCCTTCCAAAAAATATAATATCCAAGGCAAAAAGGCCAAAGTCCAACTAACCGTCCCCCAAGTCAACCAGCCGATAAAAAAGCTGGAAAATACAAAAAGTATTGAACTTAAGACAGCTGAAAATTGATTACCAATAATTTTTTTTGTCATTAAGTACATTCCAATTAAGCCGACAAATAACTGCGACACCACAACAATTGCCATCGACATAGGTTCACTAAAAACAAAATAAACAAGATTAATTGGCGAAAAAATCATCGTGTGAAACCATGGAGAAAGCGGGTACCCGGCTAATGAGTGAGGATTCCAAATTCCAATCTTACCCTGCTTCAATAAGTTCACCGCCCAGTTTCGCCAAATCCAAAATTGAGAAACAGAATCTGAAATAAAGTGATTTTTAACGGCAACTCCAACCGCATTACCCCACTTATGATTAAGCCAAGGGTAGTACATCCCGGTAATTATATCTAAGGGTAAGGGAAGTAAACCTTTAAGTATAAATTTGTATAAAAAGACTAAACACACACCAATCAAGAAGATAATTGGTATTATTTTAGTGAGCAATTTATTTAGTTTCATACATTAAATGAATGGTAACTTTAAAACACTAACTAAATTAAAATAATGATATGAAGTTATCCCAATATAAATTAATAGTTGTTTCTTCAGCCTAATTTCAGTAATTAGTATTAAGGGGAGAGCATAAGCTAAATGCCTTTCATGAACTCGGGTTTGAAAGAAAAAAGCAACTAAAGCAACTAATAACAAATGTTTAGCCAAATATTTAAATTGGTTTTTCCTCAAATAGTTCAAGCAAATTGCTAAGTATAAACTGCCTAAAATTATTACTGACCAAATTCTAACTGTCAACGGGCCAAGAAAAAGAGAGTCTGGAAATCTGCTCGGTAAAATTATCCCCCATAAATTCCATGCCCCGTCGGCAGCAAATCTAGATGAGCCAGATAAGGTATTAATAAACCAAAAAATTGGCTTTAAACTAAACCCCGTAATCGGTATATAACTAATCCCAAAAAACAATAATTGGAGAAATAGACCATAGATTAACTTTCTTAAGGAGGATATTTTATACCAAGTGATTAAAAGTATCGGTAAAAACCACAGAGCTGTTTGTTTAAATAAAACAGCCAAAATAAAGGTTAAATGAGAAAGAAAGAAATGTTTTTTCTTCGACGATAACTTGTAGTTATTTAAGAAATATATGGTGAAAAGTAGAAAAAAAATTGTTACTGATTCAATCTGACCCCAAACAGAACTAACGTAAATTACCGCCGGGTTAAATAGATACAAACTCATTATTAACAACGATTTACCAGTTAAAAAATAAATCAAATAAGACGCACCGATATCCCCCAAAATTGCTGGCATTTTCATTAACGCTGCCTGCATATTCTGGCTTTCAATCAAGTAAACCAACTGTGACGGAAAAACTTTCACAGTACAATTAACCTGCCAAGTAAACGCTTTAATCAACTGGTATAGCCATCTCCAGAAACCAAAAAAGTAAACCGCTAAAGGTGGATAATTAGGGGGAGTAATATCAGTAAATTTCTTTTCATAGAAGTTGTCTGAAGAAGACAAAAAAGAATCTGCCCAACCAATGAAATTATTTATATCACCTGAATACTGAAAATAACATAATCCAAGTCTAATCACTAGCCCAACCGCTAAAATTAACAAGAATATTTTCCTATTGACCTCAATCCTTTTCAACAAGTTCATTTATTTTTTGGCAAAATTTTGTTTTTGAAAAATCGCGAGAGCGTTGAATTGCTTTTTTCTGATAACGCTGATATTTTTGAAGATCGTTAATCAATTCATAAGTTTTATTTTTTAATTCCTCAATTGTCTTCCACTTCTCCCCTTCCCCACGTCGCACAATATCTTTAAGACCACCTTTATCAACAACCAAAGGAACGCAACCCGCAGACATTGCTTCTACCGGTGTAATACCAAAATGCTCCATTTCTTTAGGTTTGTCTGAAGCCACCCGGTACCCTTTCGCGTGCCAAAAAAACATTGCCTTTGAATAGAATTCCTTCAAAACAGAAAAGTCAGCATTAACATAAAATTTTATTGGCAAATTTTCAGCTTCTTTTCTTAATTTAGCCAGATAATTATTTTCATCCGGATCTTCCAAAGAACCTCCAATAATAACCATTTGCCAATCTTCTATTCCTTCTTCCAAAAGTAGTTTAAAGGCTTTAATTAACGCTTCATGTTTCTTGGTTGGCTCATAACGGCCAACTGCTAAAATAATTTTTTCTTTTTCGGTTGGACTGAATTGGTCAACTTCCACTGGAGGATAAACAACGTCAGAATTAACGCCAAACTCCTTATCGATGAAACCCTTAGTAAATTTAGAATTGCAGATGATATCGTTTATTAACCCCAGCTTAAATTGATTGCTGATTTTACCTCCCCCAACCTGTTTAAATGGGCTTTGAAAATGAATAATATTTTTCTTAGCAAATATTGCCGGTATGCTTCCATTGGACAACCAAAATACTGCCTGATAAGCCCTGGTCAGCTTCATCCTTTGCCAAAAATTGATGTCTGAAGCTTGGTAGCCTAAAACATTAATTCCATCAATATTTAAATTTAACTTTTGGCCAATCTCCTTTATTTGATCAGCCTTGTCCCAAAGCAAATCTACCCGCCATTGATTATTCAACAAACATTCAGCTATGGTTAACATATAGCGCTCACCCCCACCAATTCCCTTAAAATAAGGGGAATAAATTAGCGCTCTTTTTTCTGCATTTGCCATAAACGAGAGTATATAATAAACGTATTAAAAACCTCAAATAACGCATTGATCCAACCGACTGTGCCATCTTTCCAAGCACCCTGCTTAACAACTCTTTCCCAAAACTTGGAAAACATCATTCTTAATATTCGCCACCATACAACTGGTGGGTGATTAGCATCATATAATAACTTAGCCTCTGATTTTGTCCATTTAGTCGATTTTTCCAGCATAGATGTTAAGTCCCGGTGGGTATGATGCTCCAAGGGCACTTTCAAATGCTTTAGTTTTCCCTCAAACTTCGGCTGCTCGTGAAGTTTTCCTTCCCACTTGACAAATTTCGGCTTATAAAACAAACGAATAACATAATCCGGCCAAGAGCCGCCGTGTTTAACTCGATGGCCAAGATAGAAGTTTTGCCTCGGCAGAGCAAAAGCAACAGCCCCGTTCCAGGAGCGTGAATTTCCCTCGCTCCTACAGCCTTGGGCATTAAGCATTCTGCCTTCAGCCAGGTATTCTTTAAGTTCTTCAGTTATCCGCTCATCACTATCTAAATAGAGAACCCAATCATGTTGAGCATGCTTAATTGCTTTATTTCGCCAATCCGAAAAATCTATTTCTGTCTGGTTAATTGCAACAACTTCTGCCCCATGCTTTTTGGCTACCTCCACCGTCTTATCAATTGATCCCCCATCAGCAACAATTACTTGGTCAGCAAAATCTGCCGACTCAATTGCACCCCCAATCATTTCTTGTTCATTTAAAGCAATGATTATTACGGTTAATTTCATTCCCAGCTTCCTCTGCCAAAACGGCCTAAATAATAATCTCTAATTCCGATTTTCTGCCACTTTCTCCCCTTAAATAACAATCCAAAACTTTCGCGAACTAAAGCTAACTTGGATTTCAGCGGTGCCCAGCGCATGCCAAAAAGCATTCTGTTCCGGGCATTATAATAATCCTGAAGTTCACCTCCAGATTGAGAGGAACCAGCATTCATGTGCCATATTACCGCTTGCGGCAGGTAGACTGTCCTTAGCCCCATCTGTTTAACTTTTAAACTGAAATCAACATCCTCGTAGTAAAGATAATATTTGTTATCCAAGCCGCCAATTTTTTCCCATACTTCTTTTCTGGCTAACAAACAGCATCCTGTAACAAATTCTGTTTCCTCAATCTCATCATATTGTCCGCTATCTACTTGATCGACTCCACGATGACTGGGGTAAACATTATTCCAATCAATTTGTCCACCAGCATACCAAATTACCTTACCCCGCTCATTTTCAGAATATCGGTCGCGGTGAAATTCATATCCAGGAGCAAAATATATTTTAGGTCCAAGAACCCCTACTTTAGGATTTTTAGCCAAATAATCAACCATTGGACGCCAAAAAGAATCTTTGACTAAAACGTCATTATTGAGAAGCATAATATAATCAAAGCCTTTATCCAAGGCGTAATTGATCCCAATGTTATTCCCACCAGTAAACCCAAGATTATGCTTGTTGTAAATAACTTTTAACTTTGCACTTTTAACTTTTAACTGTTCAAGGTATTGCCTTGAACCGTCAGAACTGCCATTATCAACGACTATCAGCTCAACGCTCTTGTCAATATTTGGGAAAAGCGAAGTCAAGGATTGCTTAAGCAAATCAACCTTATTGTAGTTGAGGATGATTATCGCCAGCTTGTTTACCACTTGATAATATTTTGTCGAATTTTCAAAAAAAGGTTCTGTAAAGGCTTAAGTTTAGATTCACTTGTTTTGATGACAAAGTCGTCCCGCCAATATTCCATTTGATAGATGGCTTCAGCTAGAATATCCTTCGCCCATCTCGGCTCAAGCGACTTTTGCTCGTAGTTTTGATGCTCCCAAACCTTAAGATATGTTAAGAGGTTTACCCAAGCCTGAAGTAAGGACAAGGCCAACCCGTGCGTTCCATCTTTATAAGCTTCTCCAGCAAAAAACCGGCTTAAAAACTCGTTTAAAGGAGAAATTATTAAATCTTTATGGCTCAGCTGATAATTTTTATCCTTAATTAGTTCCAAAGCTTGAATCTTGGCATAACGCTGATTTCGTTCTAAAAATTGGTTCAAGCTTTCGTAATTATAGTGAATAATCGCCATTTTCTCGGTATCAGGGAGTGTATAAATCTTTTTTCCACTTAAACTTGGCTGTTGATGAATCTGTTCAGGCCAATCAATCTTCCCTCGCTTGAAGAATCTTGGTAAATAATCTGGCCACCAACGCGAATTCTTCATCCATTTGCCTAAAATAATGTTTTGACGAGGAATTAAAACACAATCTGGGTCCTTAGAAGTTTCACCCTTGGCAATTGCTGTTAATTTTTTGGCTAAGCTCTTAGGCAGTTCTTCATCAGCGTCAAGGACAAGTATCCACTTCCCCTCCGCTTTGCCAATAGCGAAGTTCCTCGCCGGTTCAACATAGCCGGTTCGCTCATGCTCATATACCTTGGCGCCAAAGTCCTTAGCTATCTTTACCGTCTTATCTTCGGAATGCATATCAACAACAATTACTTCATCAGCAAAATTCGTAACTGACTTTAAGCACCGCTTAATATTCTTTTCCTCATTAAGGGTATTGATTACAACTGAAACGAGTACTTTCTTTTTAGGCATATTAGTTTAATACTTCATATATTCTAACGTTTTCTTGGTCAAAAATCATCTTTAGTCCTAAATCACTAGTTGAGAGCTTAAATTCCTGATCTTCCAATAAATAAACATAATCAATTTGATTATTAAGTAAAAAACCTCTAGCCCAAATGACATCGGTAGAATCAAAAAACTTTTCCTTTTCCTTTATTCTTTCTTCCCAGTCAAAACCAGTAATGTCCAGGTTCATTCGATCACTAGCATATTCCTGCTTTCCGCTAAAAGCGGATACGTAGGCTGTTGATTCATAGATATTAAGCGGGTAAGGCGGAGAAGATTTGTTTTTTAAATTTGGGTTATAGGGATAAGCCAAAACAACTTCACCCTCCAAGGCTTCTAACTCTTCCAAGCCAATTAGTTCTTGCTTAGAGATATAAGCGGCTGGCTTTTTAGTTAAATAGGTTTTAAATACTTCCAAACTACCCAAAGTAATAATTAAAATAACCGGAATAATTAAATAAATTTTAGTTTGACTAAACTTTGATATAAACTTCGCCATAAAATAATTAGAAAATATTAATCCGTAGTAAAGAAATTGAATCGTATTCCAGGTGGTTCCCGTTTGAACAAACAAAAGAGGTAAAGTCAGGCCGATTAAAATAATTACCAAAAAATTAATTTCCAGAAACTTCTTCCCCAACTCTTTTAAACCTAAAAGCCTCAGGTTAAAATTGCCGATAATAAAGGCCGCCGTCCCACCACCAGCTAATACCCAAAAGCGCGGGCTGGTCAACCAGCCTTGGCGTAAAGTCCACCACATATGACCCAGCCTCGGGACATAAAGTCTATCCTTGGCTTCAAACATTGTTCTCACAAACCACAGCGGTTTTAAAATAAAGGGAAAACTGCCCTGGCGATGCCACCAAAACCAAGTAATTAAATAAATTAACCCGGCTGACCCAACGACAACAATATTTTTCAAGTTAAACCGGTCCCTCTTGATTAAAAGTGAAATTCCAACACTTAGACCAAATAATATCCCGGCGTAGGCTTTAATATTTAGAAGCAACCCAAAAATAATCCCAAGAAATATCGCCCGTTTCCAATCCAACCGGCCAGACCATTTCTGCCACAAAAAATAACCAAAAAGCAAAATTAAAACAGATAAGCCAAATGGGGGGTTAAGAAGAAATGACGACATCTGCATTGACCAAAACATTGATTCTCCCCCTATTTGTCCATTTCTAATTAAATTAACCAACCAGCCAAGGGAATTGCTGAAATAATTAAGAAAGGCAAACCAAAACCCAACCCAAAAACTGCCAGTAATTGCTTTGGCTAACTTATAGCTTAAAAAGCCTAACAATAAACTAAAGATAATTGGTAAAACCTGAAAATGTACTCTGGCAATTGAAAACGGCAAAGAGTTCCAAGCCCAGCCAAGAACTAAATTATAACCCCAGTGATAATTTTTTAATGATTCCCCACTGTAAACAGGATTGGCCGGAGGAATCCTTTTAACTGCTTGTCTGCCTAAAGCCAAGTGCCAAATACCATCATGTCCATTCGGCCCCCAAAAACACCGTCCGTAACTGCATTTCTGGCCACTCCTAAAAACTGTTAACAATTGAAAAATACTTCCAACTAAGATCAAAATTATAATTAATTTTTTTTTCATTTCTTTATAACCTTTTTCAAAGAGCTAAAAAACCAAATCAATTCTTTCTTTGTCGTAAAATAAGTTAAACCTAAGTAAACACTTCCACCTAAACCGACTAATCCAATCAGTCCAGCAATTGTATTGGGCAAAACCACCTCACTGATAATTAGAAATAGCAGCATAATTAAGGTTAAACCCAGCGGTAAACCAATAGTTTTAATTAAATTAAGTTTAAATTCTTTCTTGACTAACCACCAGGCAACTACTGAACTGGCTGAAACTATAAGTAAACCCCCAGCTGCCCCATTTACGCCCCAAAATTTAGCCATCACCGGTACAATCATCCAAGTAAGAACTGTCCACATTGCCATCAATTTCAAATTCACCTTAACCTTACCAACAGCATTAAAGGCATTAACCAGAGGTGTTGTCGCCGCTCCAAAGGCAAAATTAGCCAAGTAAAGCCAAAGTGGAATTACAGCAACAGACCATTTTTGGTATTGAGGAAAAATTTTAATCACTTTGGGAATGGTTACTGCTAAACCAGCCAAAGCAGGAAAAATCAGCAGATTAACGAAGAAACCTGCCCTCTCCAAAGCTCGCTTCATCCTTTCTTTGTTTTTTTGAATTCTAGAATAAGCTGGGAAACTAACCCTAATCACCGAATCCATCAAAAATCTTAACGGCAGTTGGCTCCACTTTTGAGCCCAGCCCAAAATCCCCATACCAGTACTGCCAACAATTCCCCACAAGAATATGTTTACCAGCCGATCCTTGACTACTGCTAATAAAGAATTAGCCTGATAAGGAATTCCAAATCCGAATAAATCCTTAACTGATTCCCACTGAAAATTAAATCCAATTGGCCAAGGGCTAAAAATGTAAATTAAGATTAATCCCGCTACTGCCCGACCTAAAACAGCAGCAATCCAGCTGAGTGTTCCAAACCCACTCCAGGCAAGGAAAACAGCTAACCCACTAAAAACGATCTGCTCAACCAAATCAACTATGGCTAATTTCCTAAATTGTAGTTTCCTTTCTAAATAGACAGTCGGAATTGTCTGCAAAGAAGAAGTGATAAAGCCAAAAAGCAGAGCGTAGAGCAAATATTTTCCCTGTTCACCAAAATCAAATTGCCGTTGTAGCATCGGGGTCAACAGCAAAGTAACTCCAACTAAAATGACTACAATTATTTGCTGCAAAGTAAAGGTAGTCCTTATTTCTTCAATTTTAGGAGATTTTTTTTTCTGTATTAAAGCCGCCGCTAAACCAATATCCGAAAAATAGCCTAAAAAAGCAGTTATTTCAGAAACTGCCCAAAATATTCCCAATTCAGCCGGAGCCAAAAAAACCGATAAAGCAAAAAAACTAATGAAAGATATTGGTTGTCTTAAGAAGTTTCTTAGTACCAGCGCTCCAATTCCCGAAAAAGTTTTTTCCTTTATTTTATCGGCAGCCATTTAAACTTTCTCTGGGTAATGATTATTAACAGTGAAAACCAGGAGAGCAGTGATATTAGGTTACTCCATTTTCGTATTGGGGTATCAGTAAACTGAAAATAAACCTCATGTTCTCCTTCTGTTAAATAAACTTGATTACGTCCCAACTCATCTTCCTCCCGATAAAACACTTCAGCTGGTTGGTCATCAATCCAGGCTTTCCAGCCGGGAAAATTAAAAATATTAATCCTCAGCCTGCCTTCTTCTTTAACAGTACCCTGCCAGTAATACCAATTACTACCTTTAGCAGTATTAACATCGCTAACTTCTCCTTCAAAAAATTCATACTCTACTTCCGGAGCAGAAATCGGTGCCCATTTTGCTGCTTTCGGCAAATAATCATTAATTCCTGATGTTTGCTGCATTTCCCAAGCAATCCCGGAAAGCTTTTCCTCATCTGTCAGCGGTCCGACATTATCCGGCCGGAAAAAGGTCCAATTCCAAGCAATAACCCCAACAATCAACAACCAAACCAGCCATTTTTTTGGCCAAATTTTGTAAACTGCTCCGGCAATAATTGAGGTAAATAAAACAACCCCAGCCAACAACCGCCAAGGAAATTGGGCTAATTGTAAAAATGTCACTTTCAGCCAAATAAAGGTGGATTTTTCATGCATTAAAAAAGCATATACTAATCCAAAACCAAACAACCCCAACAGCATTAATGGATATTTAACCTTAATCTTTGCCTTCTCATTACCAAGTCTTCTCACAAGCCAGGTTATCAATATGTAACCGGTGACAATTAAAGCGATAAGCCAATGAACATGTCCAATTGGAAAGGCCATTCCATCTGCTTGCTTCCAAACCGACGGTCCCCAACCCCAAAATCGGGAAATAAACAACTGGTGCAAAGAGACAAAGTGAGCTCGCCAATTAAAATAGCCTGAAAACATCGATTGAATATGGGTAAATCGTTTTTCCAAAAACATTGGTAAGGTAAAAAAAGCGGCTAAACCAAGTGCCCAAAGAGCGGCCAAAACATATTGACCAAACAGTTTTGGCTTATTCCAGGGGAAACTATCGTATTTATACCACCAATAAACTACCCAGGCTAATAAGACCGGAACAAAAATCAAGACCATAATATTGTGGGTTAAAAGAAGCATCGAGAAGCTAAATGCCAACCATATCAAATAGCCGCTCCAGGAGCGGGAATTTCTACGCTCCTGGACCGAAGATTCCACCAACTTTTTTGCCGACCATAAAATTAAAGGGAACCAGATAAAGGCCCAAGCTTCGTTCAAAGCACCTCTTACAAAAACATCGGTAGAATGATAAGGAGCCCAAATATAGAAAATTGAGCTGAGCAGTCCTCCCCATACTCCCCACAAGCTGTTCGCTAAAACAAACATCGTGATTCCAGAAAGAAAAAACTGCAGCCCGAAAAGAACCTTAGCGGTATTAATGAAACTTAAACCCAAAGCCCGGAAGGCTTGTCCAACATAAAACGGCAGTGGCGGATAAAAATTAAATAGTGGGTAACCAAAACCAAATCCCATATCCGGAACCCAACGACAGGGCAATTGCCCATCCTGCCAACATTTCTCCATTTGAAGCTGGCGCATTACTTGCAAATCATCATGCATATTAAAATACCCCGGCTTAAACAACCATCGACTGGCTAACCCAGCCGCAATTAAAACCAAAATAACTGCTACTTTCTTATTCATTAAGGTTAATTAGAAATTTTAAAGAATAATAACTTATCTTCTCCCGCCTTATCATAGGCTTGAATTAATTCCAGCCCCTCCGCGGCACGTCCTTCTATTTTATAACGACTTTGGTTAACTACCAAATAAGTTTTGTTCCCTGCCTCCTTAGATTCGATCAACGGGTCTGGGATCGATTTTATCGGATAGCCAAGACCAATAACAGTGATATTTTTAACTCCCTCAACATAAATTTGCAACCCGTTCGGCAATGTTCCGAAATGTCCTTCCGTCCCAACGACGATATTATCATCCTCGGCACGACCTTTTAAGTAATCAGCAATTGACCTTATTCCCTGACCGGCCGTCCAATTTTCTAAATAACCGGCCCGATCATCTGCCGGCAAATTAGCCTTAACCGGAGAAAACCATAAATGGTAGTTAAATATAAATGCGGGAAAGAACAATATTAAAAACGTTAAAACAGTTATTGCGTTACGAGTTCGCGGGTTACGGGTTAATTTAATTATTTCTAAACTGGCAACTCGTAGTCCATAACTAACAAACACAATAAACACTGGGACAGTAAACAAAATATAACGGGCAGTAAAATCTTTAGCAATTAACGCCTGAACCAACATCGGCCCAACTATCCAAATCATTAATAACAACCATTTTTTACTAAATCTCTTAATTCCCTTGATCGCACCTATAATTCCTAGTAGAAGTAATGGTGATGTCAAATAATGCCAGTAATACCTAGTCATATCCCCTAATCGTGCCAAGGTTGGCCGAATTGGATCAGCGACAATTTCCTGAACAGACCGAACATAATCCTTATTTCTTAGTCCAAGCATATGAAAATTCGGGCCTAAACGAAGAATGTTATACATCATGTAAGCAATACCTAAAGAAACGCCAATTAATGCAATAGTAGGGACAATCCTAGGATTGTCCTTACAAATAGACAGTAGACCTACCGTCATCACCACTAACCCGACAAAAAATACCGCTGGACTTTTGGTGAGTAATCCACCCCCTAAAACCATTCCTAAAATCATCGCTATATCCAAACGCTTAGTCTCGGCCAATAAAATAGATAAATTCAATGACCAAATCCCAAATCCGGCTAATAAGCTGTCCACCAAAGCCATCCGATCAAAAAACAAAGTAAACGGTGCAATTACATAAATCAACCCCGCTATTAACCCAATTACAATGGATTGGTTCATTATAATTGGCAGGATTATTACTCCCAGTAAAGTCATTAAGCCCGAGAAAACCGAAACTAAACGACCAGCTAACAAAGGATCATTAATTACCTTTAAAAAAGGTATTGTCAACCACATAAATAACGGCTGTTTACCATCTTGAAGAGGAACAAATCTCAGACTGGGAACATTTCGCATTATTTGGGACCAACGAACGTAAATTGCTTCATCAG
The DNA here is from genome assembly GCA_964498425.1 of uncultured Gammaproteobacteria bacterium. Lineage (GTDB taxonomy): Bacteria > Patescibacteriota > Microgenomatia > UBA12405 > JAHJSD01 > CAYSLZ01. The sequence goes on from CAZCGQ010000005.1 coordinate 38,806, forward strand.
CAAAGATTGGCAGTTTTCTTAAATGAAAAACCCGCGTTAAAAAATATAAACAAATAATTAAAAATATATACAAAATCTGTTTTTTTGAAAATTGAAAATTGAAAATTGGAGTTTTTATTTCAATCATACTTTCCTCGAAGGTCATTAAGTTTAACCCGAAGAATCTGCTCAGCCATCTGCTTCGATTCCTTAAAATACCGGGCGAAGTAATTCTCGCCCTTGGTTATGCTCTCATCTCTATCTTCCCAGTCAACCATCACCTCTCTTATTTTGATACCTCGCTGGTTAATCATATGCAAAAGTTCAACGTCATATGAGGTTACCGTCCACCCTTTTGCCTCTTTACTTAAAACATCCAACTTTGGAAATATCTTTAAAATTAATTCCCGTTCAAACAATTTAAAGCCACATTGAGTATCATCTATTCTAGGTAACAAAAATATCTTCCTTAGGGTTAAAAAGGCTATTGCACCCAATTTTCGAAAAAGTGGATAATTCTTTCTAACTCCGCCGCGAGAACCAATGACTGCTTTATAGTCCTTTGTCCAGGGTAGAAGTTTGTCCAGCTGGTCAATTGGAGTAGACTGGTCCATATCGGTAAACAAAACCCACTCCCCACTAGCCGCCTCAATACCCTTCCAAACCGCCCAAGGCTTGCCCCCATGTTTGTTAGCTAATACTCTGACCCTTTCATGTTTATCTCCAAAATCTTGACAAATTTTTAGACTATTATCAGTTGACCCATCATCGGAAATGATCATTTCCCAGTGTAAATCCTGTTTTTGGAGGTAGTCAAACATTTCACCAAGCACACCCCGCTTTAAATTTTCTTCTTCGTTATAGCAAGGGATAATAACGCTTAAAAACATAAATTATTCTACCAAAATTAATTTGTGTGGACTAATTTGTAAACTTGAACTTTTTCAATCTGCCATTCATTGGCAATTTTTGCCCAGCCAAAGGCGGCAATTTGCCATTTTTCATGACCAATCGGGTTGCAATCAACCTTCCCCCAAGGTTCACAAATTACAAATAATTGCTCCGTCATCTTATTATGCAAATCAACCAAATTATTTTCTTTCTTCCGCGTTAGAAAGTAGCGGTAGGGATCATCATAATTCTGTTCAGCAATTAAACCCAGAGCAAACTCCTCATTATTGCTCTTTTCCTCAATAAACTTAGCAACGTTTCTTGCCCGTCGAAGTTGATAAACCGGTTCTGTCCAGCCATGCCAATTTCCAAGCATAATTCCGGCAATTACCAGACCAACCAACGGCCCAAAAAGTTTGATCTTAACCAAACCTAAGCTAATTAATAAAATTAAACTCGGGTATAAAAAAAGATAGTAATGAGCATAGACGTGCTGTTTATAGTTCCCCAAACCAACCAAACCAATCACCAGCCAAAATCCTATTAACCAGCCCGCTTGTTTTTTCTTTGTTTTTACAAGTCCTAAAGCTAAAACCGGCAAAAGAAGTAGGGCATATTTCCAACTATCTTGGTAGAGAATTGTCTGAGCAGTTAATTGATTAAACAGTTTTGGTAAATCCGTAAAGCCCTTATAAACTTTTAAATTCACCGTTGTTTGGCGAACTGTAAAAAATTCTTTAAATGCGTTGAAGTTTGCAAAATTATGCTTTAAATCAAAAATCAGCAGGGGCGACATCAGAAGAAGAAAAATACCAATACTCAAAATTCCAAATTTCAAAAGGTGTCTCGTTTCCTTTTTCTTTGACTGTCGAACCAGCCTAATCAGTTTTACCAGCACTGCCGTTCCTACAATCGGAAAAAGCAGTAGGCCTAAATAATGAGAATTCAAGACCAAGGCCAAGCAAACCCCCAACCAAATTAAACTCTTATAGTCATCTTTTTTCCATACCCTCCAGGTAAACCAGGCGGTAAGTAAGCTTAGCAAGGGCATAACATTAGGATTCCAAGAAAAAGTTGAATATTTAATCATCACTGGCGAAAAACCAGCCAATAAGGCTGAAATTAAACCAACCTTATTCCTAAATAATTTTTTACCAATTAGCCAAATAAAATAAACACTAGCTACACCCACAAAGGCATTAAAAACTGCTGGGCCAATTGGGTTAAAATTAGCAAGCAGTAAAGAAGGAGCAATTAAATAATAATACCAAGGCCCAAGATACATATTGCCAATTGAAGTTTGCGGACCAATAAACATTAGATCGCCTTGTTTTAAAAACCGGCGAACAATCAAAACATCCCGGCCTTGATCGCCTAAAAACTCCATATAAGCAGGAAGGCGATAAAGTCGGAGAAAAACAGACGCAGCCAAAATTAAACTTAATACCCAGTGTTTTCTAACAAACTTAATCACTTTTTAATCTTCAGTTTAAACCAAAGCCTAACTAAATCCTTCAGCCCAGAAGCAATAACATCAAAATCTGCTCCGGTTGCCGCCCCATGTTCTCGAGCAAAATGGCTGACCCCAACCTCTTCAATTTTAAAACCAGCGTCCTTAGCTTTAATCAGAAACTCCGAGGTAATAAATGGACCCCGCTCAGCCTCCAATTGCGGAATAGTTTCAACCACTTCCTTTTTAAACAGTTTAAAACCACAGTCAATATCCTTTACCCACAAACCAAAAAGTAAAAACACTGCTATCTCCCATACCTTAGAACCCCATTTTCGATAAAAAGGAACCTTTCGGTCCAGATAATAACCAATGACTAAGTCTGCCTTGGTATCTTTCTGCTTAATAATAAATCTGTCAAGTTCAGAGAAATCAAACTGACCGTCAGAATCGGTAAAGGCAATCCATTTAAATTTGGAGTTATACATTCCCGACTTTAAAGCCGCTCCGTAACCCCGGTTAGGGTTGTGAGTAATCAGCCGAACCTGGTCGGGATAATCCTTAATGATTTCTTTGGCAATTTTTCCAGTCTTATCCTTACTGCCGTCGTCAACAATAATAACTTCCCACTGGTCAGCAGTATCTTCCAAAACATCAATTGCCTTCAAAACCGTATTTTTAAGGTTTTTTTCTTCGTTGTAGGCTGGAAAGAAAACCGACAATTCAGATATTAGCTTCTTAGGCATAAGAATATGATATCATAAAGTACAAAATTACTAAATTATATGTAGGGACAATCCTAGGATTGTCCTTGTGAAAAGATGAATAGAAACACAAAAAATATTTTATTTTTATCGGTAATAACAGTAATTACCACACTAGCAGTTTGGCTTCCTTTTTCACTACGCAACCAAATGCCAAAGGTTTTTGCTAATTTTGATGGTCCCAATTACCTTGTCATCGCTAAATGCGGCTATGACCCGCAGTGCATCCGCACAACCTTTTCCTTGCCCCAACCAGTTGAATACTACCCCGCTCACTTTCCCGGTTATCCCTTACTAATTTCAGCCTTCGATCAAATACTTCCCGGTTGGTGGGCAATGCTCATTGCTAATCTTTTCACCACTTTAACTATGGTAACAATCATATATTTATTGCTTAAACAACTAGAAGTAAAATCTGCTTTCTGGCTGTCTCTTCTCAGCTTGTTTTTACCAGCTCGTATGCTCGTTTTAAGAACAGTGGGGGCACCGGAAACACTCTTTATCACCCTTCTTCTTGCCTCAATCTACTTTTACCGCCAAAAAAAGTATTGGCCGGCCGGAATTTTTCTAGCTTTTGCTCAACTAACCAAAACTCCGGCAATTTTGTTATTTATAGCCTACTTTATTGACACTTTTTTAAGTGTTAAATGGTCAATGAAAAAATGGCTAAATAAAACTCCGCTTTTATTAGGCCCTGCCGTCATTCTCCCCCTCTTTCTTGTTTTTCAAAACCAAACCGGCAATTTTCTCGCCTATTTCAACTCTGGCGATAACTTTCATCTTGTCCCAATTCCTTTTCAAACCTTTGTTTCATCACGTTCATGGCTGGGCGACTTCTGGCTAGAAGATATCGTTTACGTCTACCTAATTGGAGGTTTAGCCATCACTCAGCTTTGGAAAAAATATCACGGAAAAATTATTGCCATTTTTCCAACTATCTTCTATATGGCAACACTCTTTGTCGCTCACCGCGATATTTCCCGCTATTCTGCCCCACTCTACTTTTTCTATTTACTTGCCTTTAAGAATTTTTTGAAGAAGAAGGAATTTAGAATTGTCTTCTTTATTTTGTTACCGGCAGTTTATTTCTTTGCCATTAACTTCATCAACTACAATGTCGCCCCAATCGCCGACTGGACACCGTATAAATAGCCACAACTCACTAATCACTAGCCACTAGCCGCTATTTATTTTTCCAAATAACCTTGTTGTACATCAACCAGTTGTAAGGGAGAACCAGAAAGACAATAATAAACGGCAAATATACCTGCCGGTACTGCGGCCCAAAAGCAAAGGTCAATAAAGAACCGGCAACAGTCTGGATTACTAAGGCCCCGGCTGAAGTAAAGTTAAACTGTAAAAATTTGCTGATGACCTTACTAATTGTTTTAAATTGCGTATCCTTGAAAGTCCAAAGATTATTTAGGATAAAATTTGAAATAATTGCCAACTCAGTTGCTAAGCCCCACACTGCCCACTCTGGAAAACCGGCATTAGCAAAAACAGCTACTCCGGTAGCATTAACTACATATCCAATGGTCCCAACCGTCCCAAATTTGAAAAATTTCTGAGTAACTTTATCGTGCCACCTAAGGAGAAAAACCGTCCGAAATATATCCTTGGCTGTCTGGCCGGTAATTTTCGATTCTCCCGCCTTCCTCAGCTGAAACTCCAAAGGAATCTCCTTTACTTTCGCTCCCAACTGAACCATTTTATATAAAAATTCCAATTTATATCCAAACTGCCTTGAGTAGAGATCATCCATCTCCATTTTGTCAACAAACCCTTTCACCCGAGAAGCCTTTAACCCAGTGGTCGGATCAGTAATCTTAAAAAATTGTTTAAATGGGAAAAACAAGACAAATCTAGCAACCAAGCCACCGACTTCCGAAAAGAAAACGCGCTTGAATCCCCAACCCCTGGGGTTAGACCCGCCCTTAATCTTCCTTGACCCTAAAACATAATCATAGCCATTGTCAATTTCCTTTAATAAAATAGGAATTCGATCGGGTGGATGTTGAAAATCACCATCAAACTCAATCAAAACATCGGCGTTCATCTTATCCATTGCATAACGAAAACCCTTAACGTAAGCCGCACCTATTCCCTCTTTTTTCTTCTCGACGAAAACTTCCAAGTTGTCAAATTTTTTCTGTTTTTCTTTAACAATATCCGCTGTCCCATCAGGAGATTGGGCATCTACAACAAGAAGTTTACATTCCCAGCCAATTGCTTTTGGAAAGGTTTTGTTGAATAGGTGTTCAACCATCTCTCCGATTGTTTCCGCTTCATTGTAAGTGGGAATAACAACTACAGCAGTTTTCATTAGATTATCTTTTCACTTTTCACTTTTCACTTTGCACTTTGAATTTTTAACTTATCTCCTTCCGTGATTCCTTTTCTCTTAACTGACCCCGCCCCTATTTCTAAAATATACTTGCTGGGTTTATCTATTGTCAAGGGCTTGGTGCTTTCCGGAGTTGTATTTTCAATTATTCCAACTATTTCCCAATTCTCGTCAGCAAAAACTATATCCAAACCAACCTTTGTATTTTTCATCCAGAAACTGTGATTCCTTTGACGAGGAAAAATAAAAAGCATACCTTGATCAGCCTCTAGCTTCTCGCGATACATTAACCCCCTAGCCCTCTCGGCTGGAGTATCAGCAATGTCAACTACATATTCAGCAATCATCTCTTCACCTCGAATAATTTGAAGAACCCTGTCACTCCTTTCCCTCCTATCACCCAAAAATAACCTATAAGCAGCTACAATAAACCCCAAGATAAAAAATACTACTAATACCCACTTCATAGTTAAAGTATACCCCATGATAAAATAAATTGATGAAAATATTAAAAACAACTGATAGTTCAAAGTCAGAGATAATTAATCAAGCTGTTAATACGCTTCTTAAGGGTGGTTTGGTTGTTTATCCAACTGAAACCTGTTACGGGCTTGGTGCGGATGCAACTAACCCTGAAGCAGTTAAAAAAGTATTTCAATACAAAGGTTTTCGACATAATAAACCTATCTCCATAGCCGTTGCTGGAGTTAAGATGGCTGAAAAATACGTTGACATTAATGCCACCGCCGAAAACATCTATCAGAATCTTCTCCCCGGACCAATTACGGTAGTTTCTAAAAGCAAAGGTAAAGTCGCTAAAGCTTTGGAAGCAAAAACTGATACATTAGGCATAAGAGTCCCCAACTACCCATTAATTTTGAACTTGTTAAAAAAATTAGAACATCCAATAACTGCTACCTCCGCCAATATATCCAACGGAAAAACACCATACACCATTAACGATATACTTTCACAACTATCCTCAAAAAAGAAAGATTTACTCGGCCTAATTATTGATGCCGGGAAACTAAAAAAACGTCCTCCGTCTTCAGTTGTAGACACCACTCTTAATGAGATTAAAGTCTTAAGACAAGGGGAAATTGATTTCAGCCAGCTGCAAACAAAATCTGTAATAACTAAATCCGCGCAGGAAACAATTAAGCTAGGAAAAAAAATTACGGCTAAAAACTTAAGGAAAATTAATAATAATACCTTAGTCTTTGCCTTACAAGGGGAACTAGGCGCCGGAAAAACACAATTTGCTAAGGGTATCGCCCAAGCCTTAGGAATTAGCCAAACAATTACTTCTCCTACTTTCACAATGATCAAGGAATATGACCACGACAAAGGTGTTTTTTATCACATTGACGCCTGGAGAGTTAATCAAGAAAATTTCAAACAATTAGACATAGACCATTACTTTGTTCCTGGCAACGTTATCGCCGTCGAATGGATCCAAAAAGGCAAGGAGTTAATAAAGGAGTGGAAGCAAAACCCTAAAATAAAAGTAATTCTAGTTGAAATCTCCTATTCTGGTAAGACCAGCCGCAAAATTAAATACACACTCTAATTACGATACATCGATGTATCAGTATCAGGTAGTAATTGCTAATTTTTTGCCCAATTGCTTGGCTTTTTCCTCATTAAACTCTACTTTTTCCTTTGGAAAGAAGCTTACTTTACCCCGGGCATCAGGCATAAGGTGAATGTGAGCATGAGCAACATCATACCCGTAAACCCAACTCATCACAAACTCTGTCTCCATCTTCTTCTTTAAATGATTTGCAACTTTAGTGGCTACTCGAAAGTAATCACCGGAATTGGGTACATCCCAAACCCAGCGGTAGTGGTCTTTTGGAATTACTAAGGTATGACCTTCTACCCAAGGGTTGATATCTAAAAAAGCCATAAAGCTATCGTCTTCATAAATTTTATAGCTTGACATTTCCCCGGAACCAATTTTACAGAAAATACAATTCATTTAAAAAACTTCAAAGTTCTAATGTCCAAATATTCAAATAAAATAACTATACTGTGATATTTGTCTTCGTGTTAAAGAATTTATTGGAACTTTTGAATATTTGAATATTAATTCAGTATAATATGACTGTCTATGAAAATCAAAGATGATTATCTAATACTTAGTATCGAAACCAGTTGTGATGAAACTTCTGCCGCTATAACTGCCGGGCGGCGAGTTTTAAGCAATATTATTTCGTCACAAATTGAAGTTCATCAACCCTGGGGCGGGGTCGTCCCAAATCTTGCCCGTGAGGCACACCAAGAAAGAATCGATAATGTTATCAGTAAAGCAATTAAGACGGCAGAGACAAATAGGAAAAGATTTGGTTTGGACTTACCTGAAATTAACCTGGAAAATATCAACGCTGTTGCTGTTACTCATGGCCCGGGCTTAGCCATTGCTCTTGAAGTAGGCATAGCTAAAGCAAAAATCTTAGCTCAGAAATACGACAAGCCCTTGTTAGCTGTTGACCATATGGAGGGCCACTTATTATCATCTTTTGGATTAAACATTAAGGGTAATGGACCATTTTCAAAAATAAGTCCAAGCTTTCCTCTTCTTGGTTTATTAATTTCCGGAGGGCACACCCAGCTGGTTTTAATGAAAAACTTTGGCAGTTATCAAATAGTTGGTCAAACCCTAGATGATGCAGCTGGAGAAGCCTTTGATAAGGTTGCAAAAATGCTTAATCTCGGCTATCCCGGCGGACCAATTATAGAAGAGCTGGCTAGAAATGGAAATCCAACCAAATTTGACTTGCCTATACCTATGGCCCGACATAAATCCTTGAATTTCAGCTTTTCCGGCTTAAAGACAGCTTGTTTATATAAAATCCGGGAAATCCCAAAAGAGAGAAAAGACAGCCAATTCCTCAAGGATTTTTCAGCTTCATTTCAGATGGCCCTGATCAAATCAATACAAATTAAGTTAAGAAAGGCAATTAAACGTACTCACCCCAATCAAATTATTCTTGGGGGTGGAGTAATTAACAACCTTCAGGTCAGACGTTGTATTCGAAATACTGCCCGCAATAACAATCTTCCTGTCTTTATCCCTTATACCGACAAACTTTTTTCAGATAATGCCGGGATGATCGGTATTGCCGGTTTTTATTCAGCCAAACAAAACCGGTTTGTCAAAAATATTAAAACCCTCGATCGAAAGCCAAACCTAAGTCTATAATTATTCGTAGCGTAAAGCGTTCAAAGCCGAAATACTTGTAGCTCTCCGAGCCGGGTAAAATCCAGTAATAAACCCAACTAGAAGTGATAAAAAGATAATAATAAAGATAAAGAACATTGGAATAAAGGAAATGTCCATCGCCCCAGCCCCCTTAAAAACCGCAAACACGGTCAGCAAGAAACTTAATCCCTTACCTGCAACCCAACCAAAAATAATTCCCAAAACTCCGCCTAAAACTCCCATAATCATTGATTCAGTCAAAAATAAATCCTTAACTTCATTCGATTTGACCCCCATCGCCTTCATTACTCCTACCTCCCTCGTTCTTTCCAATAGTGAAACAGTTAAAGTATTAAACATGCCCAGGGCAGCAACTACCAAGGCAATCATTCCCAAGGATAATAATAAAACTCGGACCGTCGAAAACAAACTATTAATCTTCGCTACAGTGTCAGCTACCGAACTTGTTTTATACCCCATTGCTTCTACTTGCTTTCTAGCATCCGGCAGGTCTCTTTCATTATTGACAACCAACTTTGCCTGTGAATAGCGCTCAACCCCTAAACCCCTCAAATCAATAAAAGGAACCCAGACAACTGGATTTTGCTGACCTGAGATAATTCCGGCAATGGTATATTCTTTAAATTCTGTTTCCAGCTTTTTTCCAGCTTTCTCCGGAACAAGATTGCCAACAACAACAAATTTAAGCTTAAACTTGCTTCCAATTGCCTCATCCGGATCCAAACTTAAAATTTGAAGCATTGACCGATTAATTAAGGCTTGCATCTCCGCCTTATCGCCTAACTGAATAATCTCTTTTTCTACCTCAGCCGCCTGAGTTGCATCCTTAAGAAATTCAAATATTTCCAGTTCAGCCGAGTCGGTGGAATCAGTTGAGGCTAAAACTTGAATCCTGTCCAATGGAGTTGAACTCACATTAGAATCATTATCCCCAAGAACCATCCCGCTGGTTATTCCGTTTTCTACAGCAATATTAATTTCGGCAAAAAAACCGGTTTTCCAAACTTGATTAGCCTCCTCATCAACAACTTTCAAAAATGATCCATCTTCACAATTCAGATTTTCAACATCACATTTAGTTTGTTCCCATAGTGGAAACTCTCCCCCAATCCATTTTCCTAAATTTTGCCCACTGCCGTCTGTTCCCGCCTTACCATTTCCTTCCTGGTCATAATAACTGCTTCCCCAAACCTCAAGCCCCTCCCTTGTCCCAACCATTCTCTTGGTATAGCCTAAAACCTTACTGTCTGTATCCGGAGATTCCCGAACCCGGATCCATTCATTAGGATTAATCTTAAAATTAACACTTCTTATTTCTTTCCCATATTCGGCCGCTTGAACAGTCTCTCCGGCAACCTCCCCTTGACGACCTTGACTAAAATCAGCATCAGCTAATCTGGAATCAATCTCCCTAGGAATCTTTCTAGCCAAAATCCGGCTGTCGTAAAAATTACCTTTGACTGGATTAATGGCTGATTCCTCGAGATAATCTGTCGTCGCGCCATGAACAACAACATCAGTAATCGAATTTTTAAAGCTGACTCGACCAACTAATGAAATCAAGGGATGAGCCGCCTTGATGCCGTTTATTTGTTTAAACTTGGCCAGGGTTTCATCAGTTAAGTGAAGATTACTTGCCTGGGCCGGCATAGCATCAGCTTGCTTCATTTCCTTAAGCTCGGCAACTCTTGAAACAACTAATTCCTGCAAACCATAACCAATAGAGACCAAGAAAACAATCGCCGCTACTCCAATACTCATCCCACCAATCGTAATCATACTTCTGGATTTTTTGGCCAACATGTTCCGAATTGATAATCGAATAATGCTCTGTTGAGGTATACTTCCTTTTTCCCCGGCATCAAGAGTATTAGTTATTCCCTGAGTAATCTTTGCCAAATTGCTAATAAAACTTTTTAAAAAAGCCGGTAAAATTTTACGTTGGCTGACAAAGATTAGAAATTGATTAAGAAAATAAAAGAAAAGTAAAAAGAAGAACCGCCAAACCCGAACAAAGTTCCTAGCTAGTTTTGAAATTAAACTCGACAAATATTTAAGAAATTTTACTGCTTTAGGCACCATCGTGATTATTATTGTGATTATTCCCCTTCTTGCCCTCAAAGGTTAACTTAGTAATTTCATCTTTATCTATACCACCAGTATATTCCTTATCGATCTTTCCATCAACCATATGTAAAATCCGAGAAGCAAATGTTAGATATTCCAAGTCGTGAGTAACCATAACAATTGTTTTTGACTCATCATTTAAATCTTTAATTAACTGCATTAATTCCTCACCAGATTTAGTATCTAAATTTCCAGTCGGCTCATCGGTAACAATTACTTCCGGATTATTTACCATGGCTCTTGCTAATGAAACTTTTTGCTGCTGACCAGAAGACAATTCTGTCGGGTAATAATTCCGCCAATCCTGCATCCCAACTAATTCTAATTTTTTTTCGGCTTCCTTTACTGAATCATTATGATTTTGGCCCAAAATGGTTAAGGGAAAGGCAACATTTTCAATTACACTCAATGCCTTTATCCAATAAGGCTGCTGGTAGACCATACCTACCTTCTTTTTCCTTATTTCGGCTCTACCGTCTTGGTCATGTTTATAGAAATCTTCTCCCAAGAACAGTACTTGTCCCTTGGTCGGAGGTTCAAGCCCAAGCATAGTATGTAACAACGTACTCTTACCACAACCAGACGGCCCAAAAAGAATCAAAAACTCCGCCTTATCCAGTTCACAGTTTATACCTTTCAGCACTTCAACATGCTGACTTCCAACCTCAAAGGATTTGTATATATCCTCTAATGAAAAAATTTTATTTGGTTTCATCTACTTCTCTTACTAATAATATACAATATTTTCCCAAGACTCAAGTCTTTATTGAGACAGGAATCCAAATACTTCAGACAAATTAGTAATGACCAGATTTAAAGCTGATTCCGTCGCCTTCGGCGTAATAGATACCGTATCCACCGATTTGGTTTCATTACCGGCTTTATCCTTGGCAATTGCCCGCAAGTGGTAAACCTTGGACGGTGATAAATTGGGGACAATAACCAAGTGGTTGTTGGTTAAATCCGCGTCCTCCTGGGTCTTTTGAGAATAGGTCGTTCCTGTTCCCTCGCCAAACTCAACTTGGCTGGTTGCCGGTTCATCAGTGTTAAACGAAACCAACAGCTGGGCTTTGGCTTCTTCACCGGTTCCCTGAATTGTTCCTTCCACTTTCAAATTGCCGATAACCGGCGGCCGGGTGTCCGTCGCCGTTGTAAATGTCTGCTGATCCGATTCCGCTTCGTTGCCAACTTTATCTCTGCCCTTAACCACCAAAACATAGGTCTTGTCCGGCAATAAGTCTTTTAATAGCATCCGGTGTTCTCCCTGTTTCAACTGAATATTGACCTTGTCTTTGGCTTGGCCGGGATTATCTGTCGGATAATAGGTTAGAATACTGCTGATTGAGGTATTTGTCTGCCAGGAAACCAAGACTGCCGGCTGGGCTGACCCGGTAATCTCTTCCAATCGTACCTGGCTGATCCTCGGCCGGGGTAAGGTTTCAAAGGAATAAACATCACCCTCATATTCTTCGTCTTCACTGTCAAACGCATTCATTTTATAATAGTACTTTGTTCCATCTGCTAACCCCGTTAGCTGAACAGCGTACGTTGATTCGGTAGTTGAGGTTGTCACCTCAGACAGTCCTCCATAAGAAGTTGTTTCGCCGTAATAAATTTTCACCTGAGCGGCGTTAGCAACGGTAAAATTAACCAGGGCCGTTGTTAAACCGATATTGGTTACTTCGACTTCCTTAACCGTCGGGGACGGGTCAGTTGTAAATGATTTTTCCTCGCTCATTCCGGTATTGCCGTCTTCATCTGTCCATTTCGCCCGGTAGTAGTAAGTCTGACCGGCCGATAAATTCGTCAAAGTTATTGAATG
>CAZCGQ010000006.1:0-40519 GCA_964498425.1 uncultured Gammaproteobacteria bacterium
GGACTAAATTTGAATATATTTTGTAGGCTAGACCGTAAAAACCAACCTGGTCTGCGCCAAGATAGCTCTTAATTAGATAGGAGTCAACCGCTTGGTCATAGGCTGTAAACAAGGTTAGTTGGGCGCCAAGTGGGATTGAAGATAAAGCAATTTTCTTTAAAATGGTTTTATTTACCTTAATCTTTTCTTTAACGAATTTCCTAGCTTTAGAATAGGCAAGGAGAGAGGTAATTAGCTTTGCCGTTAAAATGCCAATCAGCGGAGCCGATAATTTAAGGCCTTGGTTAAGTAAGAAAACGGTTAATCCAAAGAGAACAATTTGGTCGATAATTTGGAAAATAGTTTTTAAATCCATTCGCAGTTTAGTTTGGAAGATGATGTTGAAGAGTTGACTAAAATTAGCGGCAAAAACGATTGGGACAACGTAAAGACTGACGGTTCTAATTTCGGTAAAAGCGGGCAGGGCAGCAATTGCAATAACTGCTAAAACTGAGGTAGCTAAACTTAGGTAAAGTCGAAGCAGGCCAAGGCTGCCGATTAATTGGCCCTTTTTTTTAGTTCGTGATAACTCCCGGACGCCAATTATTTGAGTCCCCCAATTAGCGGTAGTGATGAGGAGGTTAATCAGGGCGGTTATTAAGATATAGTTGCCGTAGCCAGTTACGCCTAATCGACGGCTGAGGACGCTGGTTAAAAGAACAGAAAATACAAGTCCGATTCCGCGCCCAATAATTTGAACCCCGGAGTTGAAAACAATCTTTTTAAACATAAATATTGTACGGACAATCCTAGGATTGTCCCTACTAATCATCTAACCTTTTAGTGGCCTAGATTAATTTCTTTTATATTATACTGTACTTATGGTTTTGGACCTCCTTTTTCCGATCAAATGCTACCAATGTAACAAGCCCGGTTCATATTTATGCCAAGAATGTTTAACTAAAATTCCCTTGATTAGAAAACAAATTTGCCCACGTTGTGGTCAACCAAGCCCAAATGGAGCAATCCATCCCAATTGTCAAAATCGACTGACCAAATTTTCCGGGGTTTTCAGTATTTATCCGTATTCCTCCTTAGTTGGGCAGTTGGTTCGGGACTATAAATATGAATTTGTCTTTAAGTTGGAAGATAATTTGATTGATTTAACGGTCAGGGGTTTAGAGCGAAGTCAAAAATTATTGTCCTTTTGGAGAAAAAAGAAATACACCTTTATGCCGGTACCCCTATTCATTGCCAAAAAAATATTTCGCGGCTACGATCAAGCCGACAAGCTTATCAATGGTGCGGCTGAACGCTTAAATTTAACTTATTCCAACGAAATATTATTTCGCCAGAAATGGACCAGTCAGCAGTCAAAGCTATCTAAGAAAAAACGGCAGAAAAATGTTAGTAATGCTTTTGGGATAAATGATAAATCAGCGGTTAAAGGTAAGAACTTTGTTCTCTTTGATGATGTCTATACTACCGGGTCAACCCTTCGCTCAGCCGCCGCCGCTCTCAAATCCGCCGCCGCCGGCCAAATTTGGGGTCTAACCCTCTGCCGGTAAAATTTTGATATAATAATGATCATGAAATTTACCCTATCTACCGAAGTGGGTTTATTAGCAATATGGGATTCCAGATCATTATCTCATATTGATAACCTGGATGAATATAGGAGTAATTTTGTTGAGGATAAGGATATGGTTGAATTAATGAACAAGGGTAGTGCCGTTATCTGGGGAACGGGGGGGGATGGCTGTTTTAACGTAGAGGTTAGAATTAATCCTGCTGTAGAGCTAAGCGATGAAGAAATAGCAATGGTGGAAATGAGCGTTAAAAATTGTAAGTTAGAAGTTACCGATGATTTTGTTGTTGTTGGGTCACCTGAGTGTGCCGGTTCTGTTCAAAAAAAATGTTTAGAAGAAAAATTTGCTTATGCAATTGATCGTATAACTTCAGGAAAATATTCAGTTAACGTTTATTTTCTTTATGATATAGAGGCGGCAAATCTTAGTGATGAAATGAGTGGAATAGAGTTTCAGCAATATCTTGAAAATAATCCGGGCTTTGATAAGACCGGATATGTAGTTATTTTGAAAAAAGTTGAAGACGATTATGTTTTTCCACAAATTAATGAGTTCCCACAATTGGGATAGATATACGCTAATTGGTAAAATTTAGGAAATGAAAAAAGAAATAAGTTTTAAGGAGGCGGTAGACTTGGCAAGAAAAGAAGAGGATAAATTTTTAAAATCCAAAGGGGTTTAATTTCACAAGCCTCAAACTTTATTTGATAAATAGCTTGCAAAAAGGTATAATTTAGGCATGAAATTCCAACTTAAATTGGCGGTTGTTTTTGGCTTGGCTGGTTTAATCTTTTCTTTTGCTCCAAAACTTGCTTTAGCCCAAACTAACGGGCCAATGTCGAGAGTAAGAAAAAGCTTCCTGCATCACTACGGTGGAACGTCGGCGATGGAACTGGAATATATTTTGGACAAGCAGGAAGTGGATCAGTTTACCCTGATTAACTCCATTAAATACACCATCCGCCAGGCGGTTAAGCAAAAAATTGACCCAACAACCATTCTTATTCTGTTCAGCTTGCCTTTGATTGGAACTTTGTCGGATGTACTTCATTACATGATTGGTCTAAAAGGTTACGGTATTTATATGCCAACGATGATTGCGGCAGCTTTTTGGTCAGTCGGCATTGTTGGTGGTTTGGCTTTGTTTATTTTTATTTTGCTCTTAAGCCTAATCGCCCGAAATTTTCTTTATAAAATTAAGCTTCATTACTGGCCGCGGCGGTCAATTTCTTTGTGGGTAGTTGTTTTGAGTGTTTTCCTCTTTTTAGGATTAGGGGCTAAGTTTTTATTAATCATACCTGGCTATGTAACTGTCTTTGCTATTTTATTTTTAATTCTTCTTTCCGAAGAGCATATTTCTACACAGAGAAGGCAGGGCTATCGGGTTGCTTTAAGTAGGACAGCGGTAACCTTGTGTTTAGCTATTCTTACAACTTTGGTTTTAAGTTGGTACCCATTTCAAAAGTTAGTTTTACTCCACCCTGAACCGTTTTTAATTTTCGTTTTGGGTCTAGGCTTCATTGTTGGGCGCTACACCGGGTTTCGTCTTCTCGAATACGGCCGGTTTAGTTCAGCTCTTCGACGAGAGGAAGAGGAAGAATAATTAGATTTTGCGAAAAATGAATCAATACAATGATATTTTGGGCGCTAATGCCCGGATTTGGTTTTACTTGAGGGAGAATTCCGGTAAAGGCAGAGGTATTGCGGATTCTAAGATAAAAACTAAGAAAATATTATCTAAGGCCGATGTCAGTGTTCCGAACATACTGGGATTACTTAAAACACAGAAAGAAGTGGAGGAATTTGAGTGGGAAGAATTAAAAGGCAACTTTGTTATTAAACCGGCTTATGGTTCTGGTGGCAGAGGGGTAATTGTCGTTAAAAAGAAAGCTAAATGGGCGGGAGAATGGTATTTAATGGATGGGAAGAAGATGGAGGTATCTGATCTTCGTTTGCATTGTTCAGATATTTTAGAAGGTCGGTTTAGTCTTTATAACAAATCTGACAGCGTTTTAGTTGAAGAAAGAATAAAAATTCATCCTAAATTTTTGCGCTTCACTAAAAGTGGGACGCCCGATATTCGAATAATTATTTACAATCGGGTTCCGGTAATGGCTATGCTCCGACTGCCAACGGAGGATTCTGAGGGTAAGGCTAATCTTCATCAAGGGGCAATTGGTTTGGGCATTGATATGGCAACAGGAATAACGACCTATGGGGTTCGTTATAACAGCCCGGTGGATAAGATCCATGATTATCGTCGGAAAAAAAAGATAAAGGTAAATGGAATAAAGATCCCTCACTGGAAAAAGACGCTTTTAACGGCTATCAAATCCCAATATGCGGTCCCTTCACTAGAATTTCTCGGGGTGGACTTGGTGATTGATAAGAAAAAGGGACCAATGATTTTGGAGCTTAATGCTCGGCCAGGTTTGTCAATTCAAATTTGTAATAAGGCCGGCTTAAAACAAAGGTTGGAGAGGGTAGATGGTTTGCCGGTTCGGAATTATAAGCACGCGATGAAGGTTTCCCGGACCTTGTTTGGCGAAAAATTTGCTGACAAGGTTACCCTGAAGTCTCCTCATGACCGTAAAATACTTAAGACGGTTGAGCCGATTAGGGTTCACGGCGGAAATGGAAGAAAGGTTGAAATGTTGGCCAAAGTTGATACTGGGGCAGCCCGTAGTTCCATAGATGAGGATGTTGCTAAAAGTTTAGGCCTTTTAGATTCAGATAATATTGTTTTTTACCGGACCTATCGGTCGTCATTGGGTCGAGAAAAGAAACGTCCGGTGGTTAGTGTAACCTTTAATTTAAACGGTCAAAAGATAATGACAGAGGCAAATGTTGCCGATCGGTCAAAGTTAGAGACCAAGTTTTTATTAGGCAAGAAAGACTTGAAGGGCTTTTTAATAAAGGTTGAATGACAACTCCTTTTGATATTACCATCTTTACTAAAGGGTCCAAGGGATGGGAAACCCAGCAATTAAAAAAAGCGGCAGAAAAATATAAGCTTAAATTGAATGTTTTGAACCCAATTAGTTTAAATAATTGGCAAGATTACTTGGATAAGATTGGCAGAATAGTTATTTGGCGAGGTTCAACTCTTCATGCTCCTATGGAGCGGTCAATTTTTTTGAAATTATTTTCCAACAGGATTATCTATAATCAAGCTGTTTTTCAAACCTCATTTATTGCCCATAAACTTTATCAACAAAAAAAATTGGAAAGATATTCGAAAATAAAGGGAATGAGAACCTATCACTTTCATACCGTGGATCAACTTCACCGGTCCATTGAAAACCAGACATTAATTTATCCCTTTGTTGTTAAAAAAGATATTGGTAGACAGGGTAAGAATGTTCATTTGGTCAATCAAAAAGAGGATTTGGATTTTCTAAGAGGAAGATTTGATAAGTATATCTTTCAAAATTATGTTGATAATGATGGCGATTACCGGGTTTTTGTATTCGGGGGTAAGGTTTTGGGGATAATGAAACGGACATCAACCGATGAAAATGAGTTTAGAAACAATATTTCGCTTGGAGGTAAGGCAAATAAAGTCGAAGATGAAGAAGTTATTAAGAAGTTAACGGTAATTGGCTTAAAAACAGCCTCTTTGTTTAATCTTCAGTTATGCGGTGTCGATATTATCTATGATAAAAAAGATGAAACTTATCGGATAATGGAAGTGAATACCGTTCCCCAATGGCAAGGTTTACAGTCCGTTTGTAAGGTGAACATTGGTGAAGAAATAATTAAACATTGTAAGCTAATACTTCAGCGGAAGCGTAATATTGTTCCCCAGCTGGTCAAGAATTTTTATCGGTTGAATTACCGCTATTTAAGTTATCGTCAATTTCACTATGTTAGCCGACATTATCTTTGGTTTGGGCATGAAGCAGATCAAAAAAGATTACGAAAATTTAAGGAGAAATATTACACCCAAGATAAGCTCAAAGAAATATTTGACAATTATTATGAAAATCAGCCCAAGATTAATCGAAGTAATTTTGATAAACGGCAAAAGTATTTGGAAAAATATCCGGACTTAAAAATATCTACAAGAATATTGTTTAGGTATTTATGGGCAAAGTATTTGTTTGAGCAGGACATTAGGCCATTAGTTGAGCAGTACTTGACTGAAGATAAGTTAATTTCACTCCAGAAAAAGATTCTAGCTGATGAGTTGGCTTTGCGAGGTTTATCGACAAGCGCGATTAATTTTCTTTATCTCTCTCGGGAATATTTGGGGCGTAAAAGCGAAAAAATTAAGCCTAATTATCTTTTGGATGTGATTAATAAATTCACCCCCCAAGATGATTCAGAACTGCGGTTGAAAATATACTTTCTAACTCACTGCCTTATTGGTGCGTCTTTGTTTTACATTAAAGATATTAATTCAGGGGAGAAAAAATTATACAGAAAGCTTGTTAAAGAATTAGAGAAATTGGTAAAGAACAATTATTTTCAAGTAACATTGGATAACAAATTCGAGTTTTTGGTCACTGCTAAACTTGCAGATTATTCATCAAATTTAAGAGAAATTATTGAAAGCGAAGCGCGGAGCGCTTTTTCGTTACATGGTAATTATTTAATTGATCAACTTAATCAAACAGAGAAGATTTACGGCGATAATATTATCTCCAGTGAACATCGGAATATCCTTTACTTGATGGCCATGTTCCCTCGCAGCAACCCGCTAAATTAAGCATGTTACAAGAATTGTATTACTTGGAGGCGGAGGTGTAGTTCTTTAAGCCAACTTGCCACATCCACTTTGAAAAAATATAGCTGAGGTAAATTAGGCCAAGTTCCAGGCTAATTAGAGTGAACGGAGACAAATTGGTTTTAATGACCATGGTTGGATAAAAGGCAAGAAAGGCAAGAGGTAGAATGAAGGTTAGGGCATATTGAATAAACTGGGGAAAAATATTTAAGGGAACGCGGTTAAGATTGGTTGGCGTATGCAATATGAAGAACCTAATTGACTCGACATCTCCAATAAAAAAGGCTAAAGCAGTTATTCCAAGAGAGATAAAATAGAAGATTACTATTCCGAGTCCGAGAACAACAAGGGCAAAGAAACAATCAATGAAGTTTAGACTTTTTTGTAGGCTTAGTCCGTAGATAAAAAGAGGGGTTACGGTTGAAATCATTACCAAAATTTGGGGGATAGCTATTTTTTCAAAAGAAGCCAAAAACTTAACATTCGCTGGTTTTAGGAGCATTCTATCCAGATCTCCCCGAATGATTTTCATTGGTAATTGTTGAAGGTTCATATCATAGAAAATCCAGGAAATATAGAAGTAAATTTGACCAAATGACAAAAGTAAAACTAGGTCGCCAAATTCCCAACCTTGGATGGCAGGAATTTTTAAAAATAAAAATCTTAAGGCAATGAGCTGAGCGAGAGTCCAGATAATGTTGGCAATACCGCTCATTGCCAAATTAAACCGATGAACAAGGAAGGTCATTACCGAGTTTTTTATTGTTTGTTGGTATATTTTAAAATATTTTTTGATCATCCGCCGTAAGCCTGATAACGTTTAAGTGCTTTTTGGTAAAACCAACGAATTACAACGCTAAAAAAGGCGATCCAGAAAAAAATAATCAGCCAGTTTTGAAATAGGAAGACTAAATTCACCGGACTTTGATAGATTTCAATGGGAAGGGCGACAAGATGATTTATTGGGGTTAGACTGATTATTCTTTTTACGGTTTTTGGAAATAGAAAGGCCGGAATGTAAGCACCTTTAACCAAGTTCATTGATAATCCGAAGGCAATAGTTAAGGACTCGATTTCTGTTCCCCAAAAAGCAACTGTGCCGATAAGAACCATAACTTGGTTCCAAAAGACCAACCCGAGTAGGGCAGTAAGGACAGCGAAGATTAGACTTAGCCAACTCTGAGGAGCAAAATAACTGGGTAGAAAAAAAGAGCCGAGAGCAATTAAGATCACCGGGGTAACAATTCGGCTTAAAATTGCCGGTATGCTTCTAATAACTGTTGTCAATGGTAGAGCAATTGGCTTGATTAAATATTTGGCGGCATTACCGGATAAAATCTCATTTGCCATCCATCGGGCAGTTTTTGATGACTGCAGGTTGTTAAGTATTCCATAGGTTAAGACGAAATAAATAAAAATTTGTCTTTCTAAGGATTTATCCCCCTGTCCGGATAAGCGCCAAAGTGAATAATAAACTGATATTTCAAAAAGGCTGACCACCCATCTTCCTAACAAGTCAACCCGGTAATTTGTAATTAAACCAATTTGATTTTTCAGCAGCAGCCAATATTTTTTCATTATTGGCTAAATTATAGCCTATTAGTTAACCTTTTCCTGGCAGCTAGGACAGAAAAAAGTACTTCGGCCGGAGATTTTAATCCGTTGGATCTTACCGCCGCATTCGGGGCATTTTTCCCCTTCGTGAGCGTAGACTTTAAGATGGTTTTGCATTTGACCTCGTTGCCCCGATGAATCTCGAAAGGCATCATCGTTAGCAGTTGAGCCTTTGTACTTTAAGGCTTTTTTAAGAACATCGATAATACATTCACGGAGCTTTTCAACTTTTTGAGGGTAGGCAGCAATGTTTTTAGCTGGTGTCTTTGGGTGGATTTTAGCACAAAATAAGGCTTCGTTAGCATAAATATTGCCAATTCCGGCAATTTTTCTTTGGTCCATTAGGAGAAGCTTTATTGCTTGGCCGGTTTCATTGGCAATTGTCCTTAAATAATCGGAGGTGAAATCTTCACTGAGTGGATTAACTCCTGAAAAGCTGGATAATTCTTCATCTAGTTCCTTATCATCGACAACCTTGACCCAGCCGAATGCCCGTAGATTGTTAAAAAGTAAAAAGGTATCATCGTTAAAACTGATGACCACTCGAGTATATTTATTGGGCAAAACATCAGCGTCATACATATTTCCTTCCGGCTTATGGGTATACGGCTTATCGGCATTCAACTTTTGACGAAAAATCAGCTGACCGGTCATTTTAAGATGAACAAGAAGATTATAACTATTGGATAGCTTGATAATAATTACCTTGGCTTGTCTTTTGACATCGGTAATTTTTTGATCGATGACCTGGGCTTTGTTGCCATTAAAATTTTTCTTTCGTAATATTTCAATGTCGCTTATGGTTTTGCCAACAATTTTTTGATTGAGTTGGCGGTTGATTGTTTCTACTTCAGGTAATTCCGGCATGAATCCAAAATCCGAATTTCTAATTACTAAGTTGTATTCCAAAATTTAAATCTTTGTTCAATTGTTGATTAAATAATAGTTTACCAGATATAACATTGGCACTCGGGCTGACTTGAAGCGGCTGCCAGTTATCTGGAAAACTAACTAACAGCGATAAAGGTGTATTTCGGTAACCAGATTGTTTTTGCCAATACAAAAAATACCCGAGGTTTTCCCCACTGATTTCAGCTTTTTGGCTGTAATTAAACTCAACTACTCGTCTTTCTTGAATTGGCACCTCAACTTTAAATCCGATCATTTCCTTTCCAAATTCAATTTCTTCCTCTCTTTTATCAGATGAAATTATTTCTTTGTTGGCCGGATTTTGAGGATCGTAGATGGAAATTTGGCTAATTGTTGTTCCAGGGGGGAGATAGGTTCTTAACCAGGCTATATAATCTCCGCCGGGCCAGTTTTTAGAAGTTGCCGAGTTTTCATAATTTATCTTTAGATTGTGACTTATCGTTCCATCGGCTTGAATGTCAATACCTTCTTCGATACTTCTTCGTAAGAAATAATTTGCTTTGTTAACCCCAAGATTAGCTTCGTTAAGGTGGATATAATCAGTGTGGCAGTTGCTTATCTTACATTCCGGGCTGCGCATACTTCCATTCCAGTTAAGTTCGTGCAGATCCCGGTTAAGCTGATCATTATGGGTGTCAACAATAATTTCCTTTTCTTCAAGGCTTTCTAAAAAGGCTTGGCCGATTTTAGTGTACTCCGCTGGTTGAGCGGCTTTAATATTTTCAAAAAGCTGTTTGCCTAACAGGCCTAAAAAGGCGGCTTTTTGATTTGAGCCGGGGAAAGATTCATTTTCAGACCAAAATTCGGCTCTTTCAAAAATATTGTCCGCGCTGATTCTTTCGTTAAAATCTGCCAAGTAGATTTCTCCAAAGGCTGAAATGAGTTTTTTAGCTGCTTCTAAATTTACTCCGATGACCCCATCTACTGTTCGGTTAAGCTCTTTTTCCAAAAACCACTCGGCATTTTCAGCTGATTTTGGAAAATGTGGACTCCAGTTAGAGTCCCTTAGGTACCATTTGGCCTCGCCCAAAATTTCCTTGATTACTTCCGGAGGTTCAACATGGCCTTTTAGTTGTCCATCAGCAGTGTAAACGTCTTGGACTTGAAAGTCATTAAGTTTGCCGTTTTCAAAAGTTAAAAGGGCAAATGACCCAATGAAACCGCCGGTTGGTCGTAGTTCCATGTTATTTTGAAGAAGAACAAGATAGGTTCTTCTTTGGTTATCCAGGCCAATTATCCAAGGGAGATGAGGGAGGACCTGATTGGCTTCGGCAAGATTTTTTCGATAATCATCAATTCTTTCAGCCCATTCACTGGGGGTGTTTTGCCATCTGCCTGGAATTCCCGGCCATGAACCTTGGAGTTGGGCCTGAATTTCTTTAAGGTCATAATCAAGGGTATTTTGATAGTTGGCTAGTTGGGCGATCGCTTCATCTTGATTACTCATTTTATTTTTCAATATTGATTCTGACAAAACAAGACTATTTTTGAGAAATGGCGCGGCATTTTTTGCGGCCGAAGCTGTTTTTCTTCCCAACTCAGCTCCTTTAGCCATTAGTTGTTGATAACCAAAGAATAAACTTGACAGCTGGGAATTTTCCAGAAAACGTTCAGCTTCAGCAAAATTTTCTTTTGCTTTTTGGCTTTCGGTTAAACTGGCCTCCCAGTTTTGCTTGGTAAGTTGAGTGTAGGCCTTGTTTATTTGCCAAACACCTAGCCCCAGTCTAATTGTTGGTTTTAGCCAAACGGAAATGATAAAACTGATGCCCAAAAACAGGACTACAGCTAATGGATGCCACCAAACTAAATCATTCTGTTTATCAGCCGACTTCCTTTTGAATTCTGCCGCAATTTCCTCAACTTTGGCATCTACCTTAGGTTCTTTTTGCTGGGGTTGACTGGGAGGTGACTCCTCAATGATAATGACATCTTCTTTATTTGAAGAAGGTGGATTAATTGGCTCGGGCTCGGGTTCAGGTTCAGGCTTCGGAACAGGCCTTGGCGATGGTTTTGGCTGTTGGCCAATGTTTTCTTTTTCTATTTCCCATAAGGACTGGAAGGCTTTTTTAATTGCTTCCTGCCAGCTTAATTTTGGCTGCCAGTTTAGATTTTGCCGGCTGATTTCAATTTGCTCTAAATCATATTCTTGATAATCAAGACTTGGGGAAGTTTCTATTCCCTTGGTTGTTTGTCCTAGATTTTCCAAAAAAGCACCTAAGCGTTGGCTGGTAACTTGGTCGCCAAGAGCGACAAATTGCTTCTTGGATGTATTAGGAATAACTAATGCTTGCCAACAAGCTTCGGCTAGATCATTAACATGAAGAGGATAAAGATTAGTTTCTGATGGAGGTAAAACCAAGGCATCATTTCTAATTGCTGACCGAATTAGGTTTCCCATCAGAGTTGAATTGGGAATATCGGGACCAACCAGGAAGTCTGTTTTTAAAGTTCGCCAGTTAAGGTTATTTTGATAATTTTGAGGTTCTTGTCCAATCAGGACACGGAGATATTTAGCTCCAGTTTCGACAGCCAAATTAATTGTTTTTATATTGCCTTCAAGATCAATTAGATAATCAATCGCACCAGGTGGCTGACCGGTTAGATTAGTTTGAACACTTAGGCCTTTTTGTCTAAGCAGACTGGCGATAGGCTTAGACAAATAGTCTGGCCCAACAATAATCGCCTTTGGTTTATCTGTTGAAACTTCAAATTCAAATGAGGTTTTGGGCATTGGTACATTTTAGCATTATTTATCCAGGGCTTCATTAAGAAGAGAATCGGCTTCGGTGTTCTTTTCCCGGCGAATATGGTGAAAGTTTATGTTAGCCGGGATTTTTTTGGCCATTTCTTGGGCTCGTCGCCAGAGAGGGCGGAGGTTAATTGATTTAACCTTAAAATTTCCCTGCATTTGATTGACAACTAAATTAGAGTCAAGATAAAAATCAATTATTTCAACCTCCGGCTTATTTTCACAAAGCCATTTTAAACCGGCTAACAACCCTTCATATTCGGCTTGATTGTTAGTTGCTTTACCAATTTTTTCACCATCTTGATAGATTACGTTGCCTTTGTTATTTTTTACAACAACTCCAAAAGCAGCTGGCCCGGGATTTCCCCTTGCTCCACCATCGGTAAACACTTTTAAATATTGCATATTTAAATAAATCCTAAATTCTAATTTCTAAATCCTAAACAATACTAAATTAATAAATATAAATTTTTAGTGCTTAGATATTAGTATTTAGAGTTTAATAATTTCTCTTTCAGAGAAATTATCTCATCACTAATCGGATCTAACTTTTCTGCTTTTCGAATAGCTAGTTGTGCAAATCTGTCTTCGCCTAATTTATGCCAATTTACAGCTAATTCTACCCAGCAGTCCGGATAGTTAGGATTTTCACCGGCAATTGATTTCCAGGCAACCAGATTGTCTTTGGCTTCTTGTTTAAATTGCCAGTAATTGTAATAGCTTTGCCCAATATAAAATAACATAATTCCGAGAGTAATTCCAATGCCGAGGCCTAGTAATGGTCTCTTAAATTGTTTCAAATTCATATTTATGATTTACTGTCAGTCGGTTAGGGTTACGAAGCTCGTATCGTTTCTCGGTTACGTGACCGCTTTACGTTACCGATACGGGCTTCATTACCGTTACCGCTCAACGCCTTTCAAATATACCGCTTGCCAGGGACGATAATGTGAATAAAAGGTCTTTTCGTGAATTGTTTCTTCATCTCGGACAACCTGCCAGTCAAAGGCGGCTTTTGCTCCCCAGGCGGCATGTTCTATCTGTCTGGTTTGGCCGGGTGCTAGATTAGGGTCATCAATGTATTTAGGTTGTGGGGGAGGAAGAACGTCCCAAACCCGGGCATTTTCAATGGTTACTTTTCTGCCGTCATCCGTTCCATAAAATTTAAAGGCTAGATATCGATTTTCCTTGTCTATTTCTCGTTGAATAAGTATGTAGGCAGGGGTGTCATTTTTAAACTTTAAGTCTGGTGAGGGATCGTAGACAGTAGCGTCAAAGCCGGCTTTGGAATCTTGTTCGTAATAGCTGACCCGGTAAGCGTGTGCGTGACGCTCAATAATTGGTAAACCGGCTTGTAAGGCGGCTCGAAACATTGTTGTTGAAACTTGGCAAACTCCGCCGCCGGTTCCCATAATTGTTTGGCCGTCCTTGATGATGTAAGCTTGCTTATAACCGGTTTTCTGAGTAACTTCTCCGACCAAGTCGTTAAACGAAAAAACAGCTCCAGGCTCAATTAACAAACCGTTAAATTTTGATGAAGCGAGATCAACGTTGTGAATTCTTGCAGCAGAGGAGTGGTTGAACTTGGAATCTCCGGTACTTATTAAGGTTTTTATCCCCAGCCTATTTGTGTCCGCGGTCTTTATTTCCGGTTCGGTTTCCATTAACTTAAGACTAACTGTTTGACTGGAATTATCGGCAATAACTTTATCTAGCCCAGAAATTATTTCTTCAATTGTTTTTTCAGTATTTAAAGCTATTCCTGTTTGGCTGGGCTGAAAGACTTCCGCGTGTCCTTCTTTAAACTCAAATTTAGCATTTTTCGGCTCTTGGTTAATAGATTCAGCAATGACTTCCAAATATTCGCTGATTTTGTCCTTTGCCCAGTGAGAGTTAAAGCCGACAAAATTAATTAACTGCTCATCTTCAATAACAAAATTCTGGTATTCACTCGTTAATGATAAGTTTTTGGCAATTAGCTGTTCCGCTTTTTGTTTAGCTATGTCCAGCTGTCTCTCTGTCGGGAGGTCGTTTAATTTGTTAATCATCAGGGGGATTGATTGGTCAGCTTGGCCAATTTTAATTTGATTAATTACTCTGGCTGTTGACCCATTAATATCTAACTTTTTTCCTAATTTGCCCTGACTGACCTCCACTTTTTGGTTGTTTGAATCGTAATTAATTTGTGGGGGAATAGCCGGTTGGTCAATTTGCCCGGCAATAGTTGCTATCTCTGTTTTCAAGGCAGTTTCGTCCAAATTGAAATTTAAATTTACTTTAGTTTGGTTCAACCACTTGGTAATTGGAAGTTGTCTTGATTGCTGATAGGCATTTTGAGCCGTTTTGCCAAAATCATAATTAATTTTTATCTTGTCATTATTGATTTCCCATTTTTCACTTTCACCATTGAGAACAAGTTTTTTTGGCTCAACTATTTTTCCCCTGAGTTTTTTCTCCGCTTCTCCAATTGTTAGACCTTCCAGATCAATACCGGCAGAATATGTATTGGGGTAGATTTTGTTTTGATAAGCCAGTAAAAAAGCTCCCCCCACCGCCACTGGTAGACCAATCACGATAATAGGCAGACATATTAATAGACACCGCTTCCAATTTCTCACCATGACTTCGATTATATCAAGTTTAATTGTTCAGGTTACCTATTTACAAATCGCCAGAGGTTTATGATAAAATAAAGATAATTATGTCACCAGAGGCTCCTGAATTTGGAGGTTATACACCGGATCAAATAAGGCAATTTGAACAATGGCAGCAAGAAGGGGAGCGGCGTCAGCTTATGCCCTGGGAGGGCGAAAGATTTGTTACTGAGGTTGAAAAACATAAACGGATTACTGAGGCAAGAGATATAAATTTCCCAGAAATTGAAGAAGATATTATGGATGGCCTAGCTTATCAAATGGGCCGTTTAGTTGAACGGACTGGGTATTACTTGGAGCCCGAAGGTTTAGGAGTAAATGAAATTTATGACTTGATTGGAATTTTTTGTACGGTTGAGCAAGGAAGGAAAAGACCACGTACCCAAATAACTACAGCAATAGAAAATGCAACTTTAGCTAATATCCATAGAATTAATGAAGGGGAAATTGTTGGTTGGGAAAGCATTGATATTTATGACCTTTTTGGAGTAGATAAGGAAAGTGAGGATGATTTAGCTACTTTTGAACAAAGCCCGGAATATGCTGCATTTGTAAGCGAGGTTAATAAGTGGCAAGGAAGGACGGGAAAAGATGCACAGGAGCTATCCAACGAGGAGCGTGGTGAAATCCTAAAAAAGATAACTAAACTTAAATTACGAGAAGTGCATCGGAAATTTATGGCGAGGGAAAGCATTTCCAAAGCAGATTTACAAAGGCTGTTGACAGCAGATGATGGGGATGGAATGGTTGACATGATTTTACGAGGCAAGGATCCATGGTGGCAGGATGTAGAAACTCCTGACGCATTAGCTTGGCAGTCGGCATTTGGTGGTGAGTTTGGGGAAAAGGTAGATTCAGTATTGAGGGAAATTGAAAGAATGGGTCGAGAGGGATTTGAATATAGGAATAAGGATGGAAAAAATGAACGTCTTGATTGTCCCTATGCCAAACTTTCAGAATTTAGTTCGGAATATCAATTTGCTGCTTGGATTAATGAATTATATGAAGCTGCTGATGAGCGAATGGATATTGTTCTCTTTGCTTGGCAATTAGCCAGGGTTTGGGGGATTACTGACGAATTGGGTTATACCAAAAAAATAGATAAAAAGGATGTATATGATCACTCAACCGATAAACCTTTAGGTAAAAAAGAAGTTGAGTTACATCAAATTGGAGATTCTCCATTGGTAACTGACCATTCAACATGGACAATGCATACTTTGGCAAAATTAATGTCTGAATATGGGTTAACAGCTTTAGGCCAGCGAGATGATGTCGCCCCAGAGTTAGCTAGGAAATTTCCATTTTTAACAGCGTATAGGACTACTCAGGACCGTCACATTTCTCACTCAGGAGCACCTTATCACTTTCATGAAAAAGCTTTAGCCCACCTTTATCAACCTTATCTTAAATGGTCAAAAGTCCCAGTTAAAATTGATAGTTTAACTGATGCGTATTGCCAAGAACACGATATTGAAAAAACTGAAAAGACAAAAAATAAGTTGACGAAGGTTCCCTTGTATGATTTGTGGCGAGGCGATGCAAGGGGGACTGAGACTAAATTAGCTGAGTTGCCGTGGAGTTCTACGGCAATGACTGAAGTTCAAGCTGATGAGCCGCTGCCAAAAGCCTCATTTGGTTTGTGGCAACTTTTTAAAAGCAGAACAAATACAGTAGTTAAGAAGTTCTTAAGAACACCCCCGGAATTAAGAGACTTAATGAATCCAAAATGGTATGAGGATTCTGGTTTTAGGCACTTAAAGAAGGTTGCCAGTCCTTCAGAAAATTTTTGGGAAAATCCGAGAGTACGTTTAGTTTTAGACTGGTTGTTAACAGCAAGTCCTTTCTTTAACACTCAGGATGGTTTATTAGATTATCACTATGTGGAGCCCGACGCTCAATGGGCAGATGGAGCGATTGGAGATAGTGACGTAAAAGTAGTAGTTGATAAGCCACTTTATGCCATGACGCAAATAGGTTTAATTACTTCTGAAGAGTTTATCAAAATTAAAAAGGCTTTAGCTGTACCAGGAGGTCAAAGAAGAATGAAAGGTTATGAATACTATCGCCCTGACTAATTAGGACTGTAAAACTAAAAATTCGCTTGTGAATCTCAAAATTTCTCAGCCTTTAAACTAAGCAAAGTTTACTCTTCCTTTTTGATATTTTTAACCCGTAAATCTTTTGATGAGGCCGTTTACTGCCGAATCAACTGCTCTAGCTGCACCGGTTGGTTCATTACGATGTCCGCGGTATCCTATTCGTCTTGCAAGATTTTGTCTAGTTCCTCCGCCTCTTCTGTTTAATTCATCCCGTCCATAACTAACTCCGGTTGCTGCTCCAAACCCGCCGATGGTTCTAACTGGGCCCATCGCTTCGCCGAGGGCACTGCCGGCAGCGGCTCCGAGAATATTTTCTTGTTTCATAGCTTGTCTAATTAAATCGGGTAATTTAGATGTAATTAATAAAAAGCCAATACCGATTATCATTTTAGCAAAGTTAGCGGCGACTATGCCTGAAACAGCACTTAAAACTGGAAGGTCAGGTGGGCCAATAAATGGGGCAATCCACATTTGTTGAAGGGTAGGGCTTTGGAGGAGCCAAGCACCGATCATCGCAACCATAATTACAGCTGGAAAAATAATTATTTCCGTCATCAAACCTTTAAACCAGGCCCCAAAACCGCCGGCCTGAATTCCCGGGAAAGCCCCCAAGGATATTTGCAGTGGGCCAAGAATAACGCCGATGATGATGTTGATATAGGCTTTAATTAAACCAAAAAGTAATTTGAAGAAAAGGATAATCATAATAATACTTAAGATCAGTTTAATAAGGCCTTGGCCAACAGTAAGCCCCGCTAACCCACCAATAATAGCACCGGCTGGTCCCACAGGCATTCCTAACATTGCTCCAAATATTGTGGAAAAGACACCGATCGTACTTCCCATTGGGCGGAAAGCCGGTAATAATCCGTAATATCCCCAGTTTATTGTTGCTCTTGGGCCGGGGCGGATAATTGAATGGCCGAAAATATCAATTAGCCCTGGGTTCACTCCGGCGATTTTAAGTATATTTATGCCGAGGGCGATGAGAACATACATGAAATCAATCATAAAGCCAGCAATGGCGTATGAAAACGTAACCAGAATTAAAGCCCCGACAACTTTGGGAATTGCGTTTTCGATGCTGATTACCGCTTGAGGTGAGATTTTAATCCGGAACATGATTGCGACACCGACTAGGATGAAGATTATTGTAAAAAGAACATAGGTAACGTTGCGGAAAGCTTTCCAGACAGGCAAAATTGGTTGCAGACCTGAAAATCCAACGCCCTGGGCATAGGCAGTTTTAGCTCCGAGATTCTGCATAACATCAAAGGCGTAATAAACCCCAGAAGCTGGTGGGGTGGCATAAATTGTTCCAACTACCTGGGCTAAACTAGGTAGAGCTCCTGAATAAGTTGTTGTTCCACCGGTGGTTGTTTCGTCGAGTAGAATATCATTGGACTTGAAGATAACGTCATTCATTTGGTGCTCAACCAGGCCTTCCTGACTTAAGCCATCCTTGTGATTATCCCATTCCTTACTATTTTTTGAAGCAAATGTATTAATTGGATTAACCAAGCACGCTAAGCTAACTAGAAAGAGGAAGATGGCAAGGAATGTACGTAGCTTTCTGTTCATTATTTTTAGTATATAGCAATTAAGTATAACACGTCAATAATTTAAATACCGGATTGACTTCCTAATAATTCGTTAATTCTTAAATGGGCTGGCCAGGCACCGATGACAGAGAGGGGAATACAGTTATTTGGACCGTAATTAGTTCCTTTTCTAGCAACCATATTCATGTGGTCGGCATCGTATCCGTTCATCACGTAGGGATGGTCGTGCCAGGTTGGATAAGGGTCACCCATACAGTCAACATTACCGTTGTAGTTGGCGTACCCCCAACCAATAATTTCCGGGTCAGTAGTGTTAAAATTAACATCGGGAGCGTGGCGTTTGTATTCCTGGGCACACAGCTTTAGTTGTCTTAATAATTCTGTTTCTGAAATTGGGCCAGGCGGAAAGGTTTGGCCTTGATTAACTAAGGAGTAAAAGCCGCAAATACCCTCACCGTTAGCTGGATTTTCTCTCCTTCCGCCGCCTTCCTTCAGCCAGAGGACAAAAGGAACCTCGTGAGGAACTCCAACTTCCTGGGCGATTTGTCTTACTTCATCATTTAAATTGATAACCTCGGATTGAAAAGAACCGGGAATATTCATCATTTCGGAAGGAGTATCTCCCCAGTTGCCGCTAAACCCGCTTCTAAAAATTCCTGGTAGAAAACCGGAAAACCAGGCTTGTTGTAGAGAAGCAGGAATAAATAACCGCTGACTGGCGGTTAGACCCGCTTCTGTTCCGCCTCCAGCAAAATAAGTATCTTTACCTTGATCAATTGAGGACCGTCCGCGGACTTCGGCTGGTTCATTAAGGTAATGTTCAATTCTATCTCCGGGAGCGTCTAGCCCGGAGGATATTGGGTTTTCAGCGATTTTATTAACCCTAACCCGTTGAAGTAAGTCTCGAGCTCGAAGCTTATTCCCGTTTTGTTCTTCCAGCTCTTTTTCCAAATCTTCACTGTCGGTTCCGGGAAGCAGGCCAAAATAAAGGTCTGTACACATTTTTAACTTTTCGTAGTGAGTTATATAAAGGTGCATGTAGGATTCTACCTTGACATTAACACTGCAGCGTTTAGGAACTTGAAAGGTTTGGGTGGTTGTTTGGCCGGTATTGGGGTCAGTGACTGTTCTTTCTTCTGTTGTGTACTCCAAGTCACAATTTTCGATTTCGCTGGCGGTTACCGCTCCGTGCCATTTTTCTTCATTCCAAGTTTTTTGGAAATTCCGGTAATCGGAATTATCTTTATTACCTTCTTTACCGTCAGCGTTAGGTAATTCTCCAACATCACAGGGAAATTCTTTTTTTTGGCTGTAATTTTTAGTAATCATATCTTCATAAATTGAACCGGGTAAGGAAGTGGAAGTCATATGACGGCAGGCATCCAAGGCGCCTAACCCCTGGGGCATAAACAGTTTTACAACCTGGCAGGATAAACATTCACCTTTGGCTTCGGTTAAGTAGGTGTAGCGGGGGTGGGTATTATTCATTGTTGAGGGGGGAGCAATTTCCTCACGTTCATCGTCAGTTAAATCGACAAAGAAACCGTGAAAACTGGGATTGTTATTACATTCGTCTTCCTTAGCTACAAAACATTGTTCAAGATAGACCGGCCAGTCAGCTTCGCTAACTCCGGAATCAGTAGCAAATTTTCCAAGTCCATACTTATTACCGTAAAGCAGCCAAGAATCTACCGGTTCTTCCCCATTGCAGGCCCAGCCGGGGACATCTTCACAAACCTTGTTGTAATCTAACCCAAGAATATTTTCAACGTGGTCCCGGTTACAGCAAATTTCGGATACTTTAATTTCCCGAGCAGTTTCGTCTCCTTGTTCATTAACAATATCCCGCCTTACCCGACCGTCGTCGGATTCAGCGGTGAAATTTTCTTCGGTTAATAATCCGCCTGGGCCGATTCTGGCCAGCGGCTTGTCAGCAATGGGGATACCTTTTTCAATATCTTCATTGTTAGCCAGCGGAGATTGGCTATCAGTTGGGTCGCCGGAAGCGAGTAGGTTTTTTAACAGCTGATTAGCAAACCGATTTCCCTCCATGACCATTTCTCCACCTGGTAAACGTCTGCTTAGATACCCGGCAATAAATTGCTCAGTAAGCCCTCGGAAAGCTATTTTCTTTTCGCCTTCCTTTGTCCGGCCGTCGATGTATTCTAGATAATCACTGTAGGCATCTCCGACGGCCCAGTGGCGCATTTTATCATAAACCCTTAAACTATTTGCTACCTGTTCGTGAATGGAGGTTTGATTTAGTAGTTCCTTTACAAATTTATCCGGGTGTTGATCAGGAAAAAACTTTAGGTCTAAGTTAATGTCTCTGTCTGGTAAACAGATGACAGCTGTTTGGCCGGGTAGTTCTAATTGTCCGGTAGATAAAGTTCTTTCAACGTAATAATCTTCCCCGGGAAACCGGCCGCCGCGGTCGCTGGGAACCAAATCCTGACTGCCTAAACCAAGCAAATTAACTAGGGTAGCGATTGGCCCTCTTCCGGGTACAATTCTAAATAATGGTTTTACTTCGTCTGCGACTATCCTGATTAAACTGACCAAAAAATTCCAAAGAGTTTTATTAGCTTCCATTGTTGTTGCCCCGCTCGGCCAATTTCTGCCGACATTAGCATCATCAAGATTTGGCCGTGGTTTCTCAGATCGTTCAAAGAGTTCTTTAGCTAAAGCCTTTTTAGTGGTTTCGTCGCAAGTTTCACAGTGGCAGTCACCCTTCAAAGCGTCAATAACACATTGGTGCTGCCATAAATTCCATCCTTGATAGTTAGAGAACATTGACCAGCCAATAATTTGCCCGTTTGACTGCCAATAATCGACAACGCCGTTGCAAAACATATCTCTACATAAAGGCATGGCCTCATAGGTTACCCTGCCGTTAACAATGATTCCGGATTCAGTAACAATTATCGGCATGGAGGGAACGCCCCATTGAGAGAGTAGAGAGGGTAGTTGTTTAGCCAGATCTGGGGAGTAAACATTAACAGTTGCTGCTTCAAACCTGCCAAAATCTACGCCATTATCTTTAAGGAGCTGAACCAATGTCCCAGCAGAATTTTGCTGGTTGTGGGGGTCTAGGGAGGGAGTGGTTAACTTGATATTTGAGGTATCAAGGGCGTTAATAAATCGGGCAACTTTTTGAGTACAAACGCTGAGTTGGTCGCCAAAGCATTCCGGGTCAATGCTGGTTGGCTCGTTCCAAGGTTGGAAATATACTTTCTTGTTGAGTTTAGTGAAAAAATTGTTCCAATCAGCGGCGGCTCCTTCTGGGTCGGAATACATTTTTTGGCCGATTGCTTTCCAATGAGCTTGGCCTCGGATAACCCAGTTAAAGGAGTGTGAATTAATGACATCGGCAAATCCGTCATTATAAGGACTGCCGACGACAATAACCCAGGCGTTACTGCCGAAATTCTCTTGAATTTTACCGATAGTATCAGCGTCCCAGTGTTCAATAATGTTGACATAAGCATGAGAGGGAGTAGGAAATAATAAAAAACATAAAGTTAAAAATAGGGCAGAAATAATGATTCTTTTTTTCATTAAGGTCCGGGGATAGTGAATTGAGTAACTTGAATGCCGGTAAATGTTTGAATAATAAGCAAGATGAACCAAGCAACAATCATGAAGGCTAAGCCAATCACGGCGGCAGTAATAACCCGCTGGGCCCCTTGGGTTTGTTGTTTGTCACCGCCGGAGAAAATCAATTTAAATCCACCAATGACAATCATTATCCCAAAGGCAATACCTGCTAAGGTTGTAATCACGCTTAGCAGGTTTTGGAATAAACACTCAAAACCTTGCAGTGTGGCAACATCGCCGTCCACACATCTTCCACTCCACGGTCCTTGAGCGTATGCCGATTTTGCCAAAAAACTAATCATTTTTTATGTTGTTCCCGTGAAACTTGGTATTTCTAACTGGAATAAATCAACTCCAAATAAACTGTTGAGTAAAGTTAAAATTGCCCAAGCTACAAAAACAATAGCTAATCCAATTAAAGCATGAGTAATTTGGTTACGGGCATTTTCAACTTCGGTTTTGTCACCGCGTGAGGTGATCCAACGAATACCGCCCCAAATTAACATAGCAAAAAAGACAATAGCAACGACTACCATCGCTAATTTAACTAAACCCGAAATTATACTTGGGATTGTTAAACTAGTTAAGGGATCAAAATCACTACCGGGTTGGTCCAAGTTAATTGTATCCTGTGCATAAACTTGTGGCACAGCGAGGACCAAATTAGTAGTTAGAGCTTTAAGTTTGTTCATTGTTCACCTCCTTTCATTTGCTAATTTATAATGTTGGAATAGTTAATTCAAGATTTTCTAGTCCTTGGATGCCAAATATAAATCCGGCCAGTTTAATAATAGCAAATATTGAAAAAATAACAGCGATACCGATAACGGCGTAGGTCATTCTAGTTTGAGCTTCATCAATTGAGTTCTTATCACCTTGGCTGGAAACCCATTTGTAGGCTCCGAGAATAAAGTTAACAATAAAGAAAAGTACGCCGCCCATAATTAGGAAGCTGATTAGAAAAGAAACAAAGTCACTGAAAAATTCCGTTCCAGTTTTTCCTTGCAGATCAGGTTTCAAAATCGGGTTATTTATTTGGGCATGTACTTTCATGGGGCGATTATATTAATTAACGCTTCCAAATCTAGAATATTATCCATTCCGAGCATTTGACCGACTAGAGAAAGAAGGAAAACAGCAGCAACTAAAATTGCCGCCCCGATAAAATTATTTTGAAGCTGTTGTTGAGCATCCTTTATTTTCTGAGTATCTCCGCCGGCGGAAATAAAGTTATAACCGGCGACAATAATTTGAATTAAAAACCAGATAAGGCCAAAAATTGTCATTATCCCGACGAGGTTAGAAATTATTTGGGTTAAAACGCTTCCAGCCCCGATGGTGTTTTCCAACCCGATGTCGCCAAAACCTCGGAATCGGTGACTGACACTTTGTGCATAAGCTTGTTTAATGATTGTCATTTGTTTACGGACCAGTAATTTCTGGGATAATAATTGCTGTCCACTCTCCAAATATCAATTTACCAAGGACACCGGCGATTGTAAATGAGCCGGCGGCAATTAAAACCCCAAGCATGCTTTGCCAAATTTTATTCCAGGCATTATTGATTTTTTGAGCATCGCCGTTGGCCGAAATAAATTCGTAGCCGGCAGTGATGAAGTTAAACATAGCGAATAAACCGGCACCGACAATCATTACCTTCATGATATTGTTAAGAAGTAAAAAAATGCCCTCCCCTTGTGAACTGGTGTAATTATTAAGGGCATTAGGCTGATTTATGTTGCCTATTTGAGCAAAAGCTGGTTTTTTAAAGACCTGACCTAAGAATTTGAACACCGGTGATTACCTCGATTAATTGTATAATAAAAAAGCTTCCAACAATAATAATAAATCCAATAACAGCGGCGGTGATTGCCTTTTGACCTTTTTCAACTTGTCCGCTGTCCTGCTTTCCTGCTCCGATAATAACGCTAATTCCGCCAAAAATCAAGAGAAACATCATGATAACACCGGCAATAACATAGACAGGATTTAAAAGGTGGCTGACAAAATCTCCCAGCGAACCGAAAACACTGCTGATTGGGTTATTGCCTAATCTGTACCCTGTCCCGATATTTACTTGAGCAAAGGCCTTTTTCGCAAGCATGGTTTAGGATACCAAAAGCACAGTAATTAGTAAATAGTAATTAGGGATAATGACAAATATGTTATTATTTGTTCATGGAAGAACAACCTGAGCCGCAGGTAGAAGAAGAAATTCAACCAGCTCAAACTCAGATGCCAAAAAAGAAATCAAAATTACCCTTTTTAATAATTGGCATAGTTCTTGTTTTGGCAATTGGTGGGGGAGCAGTTTACTTTTTTACCAAGAGAAATAAGCCTAATGAACCAATAACTTTAACTTACTGGGGACTGTGGGAACCGGAAGCGGTGATGAATGGGATTATTAGCCAGTGGGAGAAAAACAACCCTCAGATTAAAGTACGCTATCTTAAGCAGGATAAGCAGGATTATCGGGCCCGGCTCCAGTCGGCTTTCTCCCGGCAGGAAGGACCGGATATTTTTAGATTTCATCAGACTTGGCTGCCGATGTTAAAAGAGGAATTATCTCCGGTACCGGAGCAAAAAGCAGCTGAACTTGATTTGGAAAATGACTATTTTCCAATTGTTAAATCAACCTTGTCTCAAGGCGGGCAGTATTACGGCCTTCCTTTAATGATTGACGGCTTGGCCCTCTATTATAATAAGGACCTATTGACAGCGGCTAATCTTTCTCCGCCGTTGACCTGGTGGGGGTTGGAAGAAACAGCTAAGAAAATAACTGTTCGCCCGCAGGGTAAAATTACTACTGCCGGAGTGGCAATGGGAACAACGA
The DNA here is from genome assembly GCA_964498425.1 of uncultured Gammaproteobacteria bacterium. Classification (GTDB taxonomy): domain Bacteria; phylum Patescibacteriota; class Microgenomatia; order UBA12405; family JAHJSD01; genus CAYSLZ01. The sequence continues at coordinate 24,339 of CAZCGQ010000006.1, forward strand.
ATAATGTTGATCACTGGAGTGACATTATTGGTTTGATGATTTACCAAAACGGTGGAAAGCCGTCCCAGCCGGACGATTTAGTTGAAGATGTTTTACGTTACTACGTAAAGTTTAGTAATGTTAACCAGGTTTGGGATGAAACAATGCCGAACTCTACTTTAGCTTTTGCTACCGGCAAAGTTGCTTTTTATTTTGGACCTTCTTGGCGGGTTTTTAATATTAATGAGGCGAACCCAAATTTGAATTATGGGATTTCCGCTGTCCCCCAACTTCCCTTAGTGGAAGGAGCGGACTGGGCTGAAGCCGAAGCCGGTAACACAGAATTAACTGATATTGGTTGGAGCACCTTTTGGGTTGAGGGAGTTAACAAAAGGAGTAAGCATCAGCAGGCGGCTTGGGATTTTTTGTCTTTTTTAAGTTCAAAAGAGACAATGCAAAAATTGTACACGGCTCAGTCGCAATTAAGAGAGTTTGGCGAAATATACCCGCGTGTTTCTTTGGCGGAACAAATAGAAAACCCTTTGGTTAAGCCTTTTGTTGAAGAAGTGAAAACTGCTAAAAATTGGTATCTATCTTCGTCGACCCATGATGCTGGGATAAATGACCGGATGATTAATTATTATGAAAAGGCGGTAAATCAATTAAGTGAAGATAGAGTTTCTGAAGAAGAAGTACTAACCGGACTTCAGAGTGGAGTCAGCCAGATTATGGATCAATATGGCTTAGCAAACTAAACATCCCCTTGACAAAATCCTCAAAATTATTAAAATAGTAAGCGAAGACAAATGACAAAGAATACGAACTTAATTCCAGCACCGGGCTACATTCTTGTTGAACCGCTTGAAGGTGAACAAGAGACTGATTCTGGGATTGTTTTACCAGAAAGCGTTGAAGAAAAACCGCTTAAGGGAAAGGTGATTTCGTTAGGAGAAGCGGAGACAACAGACAGTGGTGCGAAAAGAGAGCTGTGGTCTAAGGTTGAAAAAGGGACAACCATTGTTTACAAAAAATGGGCTGGTAATGAGTACAAGCCCCAGGGCAGTGATAAAGAGTTATTATTTGTTAAGTTTGAGGATATCCTCGCAATTACAAAATAAATATGGCAAAACAAATTATTACCGGAGAAAAGGCGCGACAAGCAATTTTACGTGGTGTTAATACTTTGGCTCACGCTGTTGTTACTACTCTCGGCCCTCGTGGTCGAAATGTTGCTTTAGATAAATCGTGGGGCGCTCCGAATGTTGTTCACGACGGTGTTACTGTTGCTAAAGAAATTGAATTAAAAGACCCGTTTGAAAATATGGGGGCACAGTTAATTAAAGAAGCAGCTTCCAAAACCAATGATGTTGCTGGTGATGGAACAACAACTTCTACTTTGTTGGCTAAGGCAATAATTAATGAAGGCTTAAAACAAGTTGCCGCTGGAGCTAATCCGATGATTGTTCGTAAGGGAATTGAAAAAGCCGGTAAGGCTATTGTTGAAGAATTGAAGTCAATGGCCGAGCAGGTTGAAAGTGACGAGGATGTTGTTAATGTTGCCACCATTTCCGCTGGCGATCCTCAAATTGGGGAAATTATCGCCAAGGCTTTAGAGGAGGTTGGCGAAAACGGTGTGGTTACTGTTGAAGAAGGTCGAGGTTTGGAAATGACAATTGATTACAAGGAAGGCATGGCCTTTGATGAGGGCTATTCTTCGCCATATTTTGTTACTGATACGGAAAATATGGAGGCAGTTATTGAGAATCCTCATATTTTAATTACCGATAAAAGTATTTCTTCTGCTCAGGAATTACTGCCATTTTTGGAAAAATTAGTTAAAGTTAATAAGAATTTTGTTATCATTGCCGAAGATATTGACGGTGAGGCCCTGGCAACTTTAGTTGTCAACAAGCTTCGAGGTACATTCAACTGTTTGGCAGTCAAAGCCCCAGGTTTTGGGGACAGACGCAAGGCTATGCTTGCTGATATTGCCTACTTGACTGGCGGCAAGGTTGTTTCTAAGGATACCGGTCAGAAATTAGAGTCAGTTGAACCGGAGCATTGCGGTCAAGCTGAAAAGATTGTTGCTACTGAGGATGAAACCCAGATTGTCGGTGGCAAAGGTAATAAAGCAGATATTGAAGGAAGAATAAAGCAGCTGCAGCAGCAAATTAATCAGACTGATTCTGATTACGATCAAGAGAAGCTTCAGGAGCGGTTAGCCAAGCTTACCGGAGGAGTTGCAGTCATCAATGTTGGGGCTGCTACTGAAGTTGAATTAAAAGAGAAAAAGGAACGAGTAATTGATGCGGTAGAGTCGACTAAGGCCGCTAAAGAAGAAGGTGTTTTGCCCGGAGGCGGCGTTGCTCTTTTGCGAGCAATTAAGGCTTTAGACAAAGTTAAGCCGGATAATGATGAGGAAGTTGCCGGGGTAGAAATTGTTCGTCATGCTTTAGAGCAACCGTTGAGAATGCTGGCTAAAAATGCCGGCCAAGATGATGGTTATGTTGTCAGTAAGGTTAAGGAAAAATTAGCCGATATAAAGGATTTTGGCTTTAATGCTTTGACTGGTGAATTTGAGTCAATGCTTGAAGCGGGAATTTTGGATCCGGTTAAAGTAACCCGGAGTGCAGTTGAAAACGCTGTTTCTGTTGGCTCAATGGTATTGACTACTGAAGTAATGGTTGCCGACTTGCCAGAAAAGGATGATGAAAATGGCGGTGGTCCAGGTGGAGCAATGGGCGGCATGGGCGGTATGGGTGGCATGGGCGGTATGGGCGGCATGCCCGGAATGTAAACTGATATAATTCTTCATGGTAGCTCGCCAGAAAATAAACTTCATTGATGTTTTAAAAGAAAAAAAAGCATTAGTCTGGCCGGAGATAAATCGATACTTGGATGAATTTCTTAATTTTCCTGATTATTGCCAAGTGCCCGAAGAGTATTTAAACTTAAAAAGATTTCATAAACAAATCACGGCGGATTATTGTCTTCGTCAGGGAAAATATTTTCGACCAAGTTTAATCCTTTTAACTGCTTCTGCAATGGATTATCCACAGGAAAAGGCGGTAAAAACAGCTGCTGCTATGGAAATATGCCAGAATTGGATATTAAATCATGATGATATTGAGGATAATTCCCTTGAACGTCGAGGTAAGCCTTGTCTTCACCGTCAGGTTGGAATGGAATTAGCTGTAAATGCTGGAGATGCCTTGCATATTTTGATGTGGAAAGTGCTTAAAGATAACTTAGAGGTTGTTGGACATTCTGCTGGATTAAAGATTATTGAGGAGTTTTATCTGATGTTAAGCCGGACCGCCTTTGGTCAGACGGTGGAGATCAAGTGGAACGAGAATAATAAAACAGATTTAACTATTGATGATATATTGCTTATTCTTGAAAGTAAGACTGGGTATTACACCATGGCTGGTCCGATGCGCTTAGGGGCTATTTTGGCTGGTGCCAGCAACGACCAACTGAATAAGATTTATGAATTTGGTAAATTAATTGGTTACGGCTTTCAAATTAAGGACGATCTCTTAGATTTAACTAGTGACTTTCAAGGCCGTAAAAAACAGCAGGGAAATGATATTTATGAAGGGAAAAGAACAATAATGCTTGTTCATCTTTTAGAAAATATTGACGAGAAGGGTAGGGAAAAATTAATATCTATTCTAAAAAAAGATAGAGAAAAAAAAAGTAAGGAAGAGGTAGATTGGGTAATTGGCCAAATGAATGAATATGGGAGCATAGATTATGCCGAAGAAATGATGGAGAAGTTTATTGATCAATCGGATAATTATTTTGAGGAGGAGTTAACCTTTCTTGATCACCAACCAGCACGAAGTCAAATTAAGGCTTTCATCGATCTCCAAAAATCCCGCCAATATTGAATTTTAGGAACATACTTCAAATTCGCCAATTATGCGTTAATAACTATAATCATTCGAATGATTATAGTATGAGTGATTAGATAATTTTGTTTTTTAGTTTCTTTTTGCTGTATTCGGATAATCCGTACCAAAAAACACCGCCTTTACCTATCGAAAGTAATTCCCCAAGCTTCTTGGCAAACTTTAAGAAATCCTTTTTAAATAATTCATCATCCAGCAGCTTTTCAATAATTTGTTTATATTCCGGGTAAACTTCTAAATTATTTTTTACCTTAGCTATGGTTGACGGACTCAAATGTATTGCTAAATGGATTTCATCGTATGTTGCTCCTTTCATCAGCATAAGTGCAGCCGTTAATCGTTTTGCTACCATTTTCTGTTCGGTTGGTGTTAACAAAAAATTCAAAAATAATTCAGCTTTATCCTTTTTATTTGTTCTCTTAATTGCTTGAAGAAGGATGTTAAATATTTGATCCCAGATTTCGGACTTTAGTTTCCAACGAGAAACTTGTGGCATTACCCTTTCAGCATACTCAAAAGGGGCCTAATTCGTCAAGTTATTGATTAAATACTACAATGATTCGTTTCATTGTAGTGTTTTTATTTAGTGGGGTTTTCTAGCCTTGTTCGTGGTGGGGCAGGTTCTTCTATTGGTTTGTAGTCGGAAAGTGATGGCACTTCGTGAGACGTCTTAATTGCCTGCTGGCGTTTTAGCATTCTTTTAAATAAGCCCGGGTTAGCTGAACAGGGGTTTAACCGGTCATTATTCCGCCAGGCTATGACTGGACCGGTTTCGTTTAAGGGCATTTTTTATCCACAAATAATGAATAATGATTTTTGGTAATGACTTGGTAAGACCAATAGGCTAAATATAAAGATATCAGGATAGTTAGGATTAAAGTGATAAGATCAAGAAATATAATGCTTTGTTTGAAATAAGAAGGGAAATTGAGGCCGAAAATGGTTATGGCTAGATAGATTAAACCGGTGGTGAAGGCGGCGGTGAGGAGAGGAAAGGCGATGGTCAAAAGGACAAAGGCGGTTTGGGAAAGGTCGTGCTTTTGGCGTATTTTGCGAATAGTTAGAAAGGGGTGATAAATTAAACCAATGATATTGGCAAATAGAAGCCAACTTTCTTTTATACCCAGTAAAAGAGTTAAGTAAGCAATTTTTTTAGCTGATGATTTTAACGATTTTTTAGCCATAATTTTTTAAACTTTTTTCGAGCCCGATAAAGTCGAGATTCAACTGCTTTAGCGGTAATCGACAACTTTTTGGCAATTGCCTTCATTGACAACCCCTCTATATACTTAAGTCGTAAAATTTTCGAATATCCCTCGGAGAGGTTTTCCAAGACCTGTTTAATTTCTTCTTTTAGTTCGTTTTTCAGGTATTCTCCTTGCGGTCCCAAGGCTTCATCAGCCCAGTCTTGGAGAAAGGGCATTTTGGAAAACAAAACTGTTTTTAGTTTTCTTTTCCGGTAATAATCAGCTACTTCGTGTTTGGCTATGCCGCATAGCCAGGAGAATAACTTGGAATTATAGTTAAAGTTTGGCAAAGCATTCAAGGCTGAAATAAGGGTTTCCTGGGTAATATCTTCGGCATCTCGGTCATTTTTAACTCTTTTTCTGATAAATGAAAACAGCGGGTTCTTATACTCGTCGCAAAACTTTTTTACTGCTTTTTTATTGCCGGATAAAACTTGTTTAATTATCTTCTTTCTTTTATTCATGTAGCTATTAGCTACTAGCTATTGGCTATTAGCTGTTTGTGTTATTATATGCTATGCGTTTAAATGAACTTTTGGACAAGCAGGTTCTTTATGCTTTTAACTGCGATGACTTCGTTATTTATCGAGGAGTTGTTGCTGCTATTGCGGAAACAAGTCAGCCGGCAATAATTCAGATTTCCCCAGGGGAACGCGATTTTTGGGGGATATCGAGGTTTGCTTGTTTAGGCCGACAAGAGGATGGTAACCTGTTTTTAAATTTTGACCATGGACGGGATTTGGAAACGGTAAAGGCAGTAATTGACAATGGATTCGACATGGTCCATTTTGACGGCTCGAGTTTAGGCTGGGAAGAGAATATTAAGTTGACAAAAGAAACAGTAGAGTTAGCTTATCCGGAGGCGATTTTGGTTGAGGGAGAACCAGAGATGGTTGATACCAAACCAGAAAAAGTAGAAGAGTATGTTGAGAGGACGGGCGTCGATTTAATCGCCGTTTTTGTCGGTAACAAGCATGGTATGGAGCCGGGAGTACCGGAACGGCTGAATTTTGAACAGTTGCGAAAGATCAAGGAGGTTGTCGGTGACAAGTGGTTGACACTTCACGGTGGGTCGGGTGTCCCGGCGGAGGATATCAAACAGGCAATTGAGGAGGGTTTAATTTCTAAGATAAATATTAATACCCGCTTGCGTTTAGTTTACCAGAAGGCTTTGAAAAAAGCCCTCGATGAGTATGACGGAAAATTTAAGGTTTATGACTTGATGTACCCGGTAATGGAAGAGATAAAGAAAGAAGTTATTAAGATATTAACCATTAACCATTAACCATTCGACATGCCTTTTGATGTAATTACCTTTGGCTCTGCAATTGTTGACATTTTCTTGCAGTCTGACCAATTTAAAGTTACTGACGATTCCCCCGATAAACTAATTTGCCAGCCCTTAGGGCAAAAAATGGAAATAGGCAATAACGTTATTGCCTCTGGTGGCGGGGGGACTAATACGGCGGTTAGTTTTTCCCGTCAGGGTTTAAAAACAGCGGCAGTTTGTCGGTTTGGCAATGATCCTCTTGGACAATTAATTGCAGAGGAGCTAAATGGGGAGGAAGTAGGCAGTGACTTATTAGTGAGAAAGGATGAGCAAACAGATACTTCAGTGATCCTAATCGGTCCCGACGGGAGCAGAACCATTTTAGTTTGTCGTGGACAGACAAGACTAGAAACCACCGATATCGATTGGTCAAAAATTGAAGCAAAATGGTTTTATCTGACATCTCTGGAGGGGAATTTGGATTTAGTTGAGCAGATAGTAGATTTGGCGGTTGAAAAGGAAATTAAGATTGGTTGGAACCCCGGTAAAAAAGAATTAGCCAATAAGTCTAAGGTGATGAATTTAGCCAAACAGGTCCAGGTTTTTAACCTAAACCGAAAGGAAATGGAAGCTTTGGTAGGCAAAAGTTTAGATGAAGAATCATTTTGGCAGTCGGTTCGACAGTTGGGGTCGGAGTTAACGGTGGTTACTGACGGTCGGCAGGGAGCATATTTGCTTTATGATCAGGGCCAACATTTTTTGCCGGCTCCAAAAACCAATCCAATAGATGAAACCGGAGCCGGGGACGCCTTTGGCAGTGGTTTTGTCGCCGGATTAATTAACGGTATGGAGGTAAAAGAAGCATTTCAATTGGCAATGAATAACGGTGCTTCCGTAGTTCAACACATTGGAGCTAAACAAGGTCTTCTATCATGTTAAAACAACTTAACTTTGTTTCGGATTTAGATAAGGCCAAGGATGACAAAAAGGCACGTTTAGTTATTTTGATTTTTCTTGGGATTACTCTAGTTCCAAGTGTAATTTTTTGGGGTATTACTAAATGGCGGATGAATCCCCCGGAATTTGAAAATCCATTAGGCAAAATAGATGTTTCGCAAGTAAATTTTGCCGAAAAAAACATCTATAGTATGACCCCAAAAATTGACCGATGGGCAGAAGATAATATTAGCAGTTTACCTGGTGAATGGTCGGTTAAAATTAATTTTTTAGAAGAAGAATTTAGTTGGCAAAGATATTCAACCCGATCAATGCCAAGTGCTTCCTTAATAAAATTGCCAGTTGTTGCAGCTTTTTACCACCAAGTTGAGGAAGGCGAGTACGATTTAACTGATGAGTTAGCGGAAACAACTATGGGGGAATTAGCTGAAATTGCTTTGTCTCAGTCGGACAATGATGCTTGGCAAGCCTTAGAAAATGAAATTGGTGAGGCAAAAATTAATTCTCTAATGCTCGATTGGGGAATGAGGGATACAAGTATTGAGGATAATACAACAACGGCTGAGGATGTTAGTTTATTTTTTACCAAGCTTTATCACGGAGATATTTTGTCAGTGGAGTATAAGGAAAAGATGTTGACAAGCCTAACTGACACTATTTATGAAACAGAAATTCCGGCTGGTGTTCCAGAGGGAATCAGGGTGGCCCATAAAGTTGGCTATCTAGAGGATGTTGTTTCCGATGCCGGAATTATTTATTTTCCGGATAACCCCTACGTTTTAGTTATTATGTCTGATCAGACAAACTTTCAAGAGGCAAAGAGTAGATTCCCGGAAATTGCTAATAAATTGTATTGGATAATTGCGGATAATATAGAATAGCGGTTAGGGTTAGGGTGACGAAGCCCGTATCGGTAACGTCAATTGGTTACGTAACCGAGAAACAAAAGACGACCCGTGCATCGTTACCTTAACCTATTAACGTTTTTCCTCCGTTTTTTCAAACGAACAATGCTTAGTAGGTTGAGTATCTTCTAGGAAATATTCGCTAGCAATTTGGGGACAGCCTTCACAGGGTAAGGTCCCAGTTGTTCGGCATATTGTTGTTTGGGTGACACTATCCGGTTTTTCCCAGCTGCTTTTTTGATTGTCTTGCAAGAGATTATCGATGGTTTTTCGCCAGATAGGCGTTGCCCCGGTAACTCCAGAAGCAACATAGCTCATTGAAGAATTGTCATTGTTACCGACCCAGGCGGCAACTAATACTTCGGGGGTGTAGCCAAGGCACCAGTTATCACGCATGTTATTAGTCGTTCCGGTCTTAACAGCAACTTGATAATCGGGTACGTTCAGAAGCGAATTCCTTCCAAAAGCTAACTGCCGGGCTTGATTGTCGGAGAGAATGTCGTTGAGAATAAAGGCAATCCCCGGATTTAAAACCTCTTGGCCGGTACACTCTTGCTGATAGCAGGGGTGACGATAGATGGTTTTCCCCTCGTGGTTAATTACCTCTAAAACCGGGTTAAATTCAATCTTTTTTCCAAGGTTAGCGAAGGCCGAGTAAGCTTGGGCCAGATCAATCATGGTGACTTCCCCGCCGCCCAGAGTTAAGGCTAAACCAAATCTGCTTCTGTTCTCCCAAGTGGAAATTCCCAGTTTTTCCCCCATGTCAATCATTTTGTCTACTCCATAGGAAGAAAGGATTTTTGTTGCCGGAACATTTAAAGATGAAGCTAGGGCGACTCGGAGAGGAAGTTGGCCGTGAAATTGACCATCGTAGTTAACTGGGGAGTAAGGTTCTTGACCGGGGATCTGATAGGTAATTGGTGTGTCAGAAAGAATTGTTGCCGGTGTATACCCTTTGGATAAGGCTACGGCATAGTTGATAGGCTTGATTGCCGAACCGGGCTGTCGTGGGCGAAGAGTAACGTTAACGTTTCCATCGTTTTTAAAATCAAAATAGTCTTTTGAACCAACCATGGCCAAAATCTCACCTTTATCGGGATTGACAACTAAACTTGCTCCATTATTAATGTTTAAACGTTGAAGGTTATTAATTTCATTACGAACAACGGTTTGGGCCATTTCTTGGGTTGGTAAGTCTAAGGTTGTAATTACTTTCAACCCACCCTGCTCGACAGCTTTTTGGCCAAACTTGTTAATTAACCAGTCTTTAACATAAAAAACGAAATGCGGGGCCTTAATGATATCCTCTTGCAAATTGAACCTAAGCGGTGTTTTACTTATTTTTTCAGCATCTTCTTGATTAATGTAGCCGGCTTTGACCATTTCTCTAATTACTTGTTTTTGTCTTTGTTTGGCTTTTTCCGGATGTGACCCGAATGGTGAAAAATCAGTTGGTGCCCGGGTTAAACCAGCAAGAAGGGCGGACTCGGCTGGGTTCAGGGTCCAAACATGTTTGTTGAAATATTTTTGGCTGGCTTCTTCAGCTCCGTAAGCGGTTCCTCCATAAGGCACTTCGTTAAAATACATTTGAAGAATTTCATCCTTGGTGAATTTTTTTTCGGCCCAAATGGACAAAATTGCTTCCCGAATTTTCCGCCGCCAAGTTTTCTCTGGCGTCAGTAAAGTATTTTTTACTAGTTGTTGGGTTATGGTGGAGCCGCCCATTGGGGTTTCGTCGGGGTTGAGGAGATTATGATGAACAGCTCGAATAATCCCTCGCCAAGACAAACCATTATGCTCAAAAAAACTTTTGTCTTCAATGGCTAGGGTGGCATTAATTAAATGGTCAGGGATTTTAGATAGAGGTACAAGGGTTCTATTTTCCTCTTCATAGATTTTATAAAGAAGTTCATTATTTCGGTCAAAAACCTTAGTTGTCATTGCTGAGGGGCGATTAATTAGTTCATCAGGTCTGGGTAAGTCTGTAAAGAGATCAACAATTATTCCAGTAGCCATTAAAATTATTCCGGTAAAAACTAAAACCACTGCTAGGGTGTTTTTATTAATTCTTCTTTTTGGAAAGGGGAGGGTGATTTGTTTCGGGGCTGGTGGACGCTTAAATTCAATATTAAATTTTAGCTTTCTAATTTTTTCACCAATGTTTTTAGCAAAAGATACCAGCTTTTCTTTAATTAAGATTACAGATCTTATAGTAAATATAACCAGCCAATAGCCCGGTTTTCCCAGAAGAATTAGAAGTTTTTTTACCCGCCCCATAATTATTGTATTATAGCCGCTGGCTGTTAGCTAATAAAGAGGCAGTTTTTTATACATCTACTGCGGATTGACAATGACGGGATCTTCCGGAACAGGTTGAGGGCAATCAAAACAGACAACTGTTCCGAGGGGGTCGCGAACGGCTTGGTGTTCTTGCCACTCTGTATTTGGTAAGTCTTTACCAGGTTGAACGGGCATACCGGTATCTTTGTTGATCAAAATGGGTTGTCGAATAGGTTGTGAGCTGGGAACAGTTCCTTTGACAAAGTATTCGTAGCGAGAGTCACAGCCTTCTTCTGGCGGTTTGGCCCCGGATAAATTACAAACAGTTGATCCAACGACATTAGCCGGTTGTGTCGGCCACTCCTGTTTTTTATCTTCTAAAAGGTTAGTCATAATTTTGTTCCAAATTGGAGAAGCACCGGTTACTCCAGAAGCGACCCATCCCATTGGTGAATTGTCGTTGTTACCAACCCAAACAACAACAACGTAGCCTGGGGTATAGCCGACTGTCCAGTTATCACGTTTATCGTTGGTTGTACCTGTTTTAACGGCAACTTCTGGATGGTCTTTAATAACTAGTGATGAGCTTGCTCCGAAAGCGGCACTGCGGGCCCCATTGTCAAGCAAAATATGGTTAACCAAATAAGCAGCTTCCATTGGGTAAACTCTTTTTCCGCCAGGGTTAACAAACTCTTCAATTAATTTTCCTTTACGGTCTTCTATTCTTAAAATTGGGTTTAAGTCTTTGCGGATGCCGAGATTAGCTAGAGTGCCAAAAGCGGTTGCCATTTCCGTCATTTTTACTTCTCCACCGCCCAAAGTCAGTGACAGACCGAAGTCAGCTGGATCCCTTTCCCCAAGACTGTCCAGACCGGCGGCTGAAGCTGAAGCAATAAAGGTTTCAAGGCCGTTAAGAGCGAGCATGCGTACAGCGGGAATGTTAAAAGAATTACCTAAGGAGTAGCGTAGTTGAACTGCTCCATGAAATAAACCATCATAATTTCGAGGGCAGTAGGTTTTTGGCCCGCCGGTAAAGCAAGTTGGGACATCGGCAAAAACAGTTGAAGGAGTAATTTTTTTGGTTGCGATTCCGGTGACATAGTTAAGGGGTTTGATTGCCGAGCCGGGTTGACGCAAAGCAGTAGTTACGTTGAATTGTCCATCTATATCATCGGCAAAATAATCCTTCGATCCGACCATAGCCAGTATTTGACCGGTCTTGGGGTCAGTGATAACGACCGCACCGTTGGATACCTTGGCCTTTTCCAGACTAGCAATTTCTTCCTTAACAATTTCCTGGGCGGTGTCCTGGATATCTAAATCTAGAGTGGTTTTAACCTTTAACCCACCTTCGTGGGTAACTTTTTTGCCGTATTGTTCAATTAAAAACTCCTTGATGTAAAAAACAAAGTGGGGAGCATTTATTTGAGTTTCGGGCTTAGCAAAGGATAGTTTTTCTTCTTTCAGTTTTTTTAAGGTTTCTTGGTCAATTTTTCCAGCCTGATGCATACGGTTAAGGACTATTTTTTGTCGATGTTTGGCGTTATCCGGGTGGATAAATGGGGAATAGGAGGTGGGGGCTGCCGGTAGGCCGGCAATCAAAGCGGATTCAGCCAAATTTAATTCCTTGGCAGATTTATTTAGGTACCTTCTGGCAGCAGCTTCAACTCCATAGGACACCCCGCCGTATGGGATTTGGTTGAAATACATTTCTAGTATTTCATCTTTAGAATAAAGCTGTTCGGTGAGTATGGTTAATACTGCCTCTTTAACCTTTCTGGTTAGAGTTCTTTCTTGGGTCAACAAAGCGTTTTTAACTAACTGTTGAGTGATTGTTGACCCACCTTGGAGTTCCCGTTCAAAGACGGTTGAGATGACTGCTCTGGTTATACCCCTTAAATCGAAACCCTGGTGTTGATAGAAGTTTTCATCTTCAATAGCTAAAGTAGCGTCAATTAAGTGGTCGGGAAGGTCGTCAAGCCTAATTGGTATTCGGTTTTCCTCTCCGTGAATTTCGTAGAGGAGCTTATCGTTTCGGTCATAAATTTGAGTCGATTCCGGGTAGGGAAATTCAGTTAGAAGCTTTGGCGAGGGCAGTGAGCGTAGAAAATAGGCAAAAAAACCGATTCCAACCAAAATCGCCAAAACCGGCACGACCCACCACCGCTTCTTAATTATTTTTTTTATTTTCTTTGCCTTAAGCCTTAAGCCTCTAGCCTTTAGCTTTTTACTTTTCTTTTTAGCCATGACTCATATTTTACCAAAGATTTATTTGTAAAAATTTAACCTGGCCTCAACTAATTTTTCGGAAGCCTTTTTGCTGTAGTCGGTGATAAATTTAGATATTCTTTTTTTTCTGACTTCTTCAATGTACCTAAGATTTGATTGGCAATCAAAGGTTGGTTTCACTAAACTGACATCCAAAGCCCCTAGGGTGTCTGCCTCCATTAGAATGAGTTCATCTATTTCATCCAATCGATCCAGTCGGTCGTGAATTTTGACTAGATGGACAATGCGTTTCTTTTGGCTTTGAGATAAAAATGAAAAAAAGTTGTCATTTAGTAATTCTTTGACTTTGTTTGCTCCCAGTCCCATATGGAGGACTTTGGCATTTTGCACTTGATTATAATTAGTTAATTTGTCGGGGGAGTAAATTTGAGAGTAGCCCCAGTCATGGGTGTACGCAGAGGTTAAGAGGACAGGATAATCAAGATTTAAATCCGAGGAGTTTTCGAGGATTCTTTTCAACCAGGCAACAACAGCAATGGTATGCGGCTTATCCCAATTCGGGCGGCCTTTTTCCAGATCCGGAAATATTTTTCCTTTTAAGTAATTTTCTAGCTTTATAATATTCATAGCAATTTGGGCGAAGGGATGGTTTTGCTTTGCAAAATTATTACGTGGCGGAGGGTACAGGATTCGAACCTGTGAAGGGCGTAAAGCCCCATCGCTTTCGAAGCGATTCCGTTTGGCCGCTCTGGCAACCCTCCGTGTCCCTGAGAGGATTTGAACCTCCAATCTTTCGCTCCGGAGGCGAACGCTTTATCCAGTTAAGCCACAGGGACAATGCCCTATTTTAACATTATTTATAGCTAGTAGCGAAATTATTCTTTCAAGCGATTATTCCACTTGCTTATCTTGGGAAAGTTCATTTTTCTTGGGAGCTTTTTCCTCTTTCTCTAAAGGGAGCTTGTTAGTAACCCACGTTGAGAACTTATCTAAAAATTGAGGAGAGGTTTCTTCTTCAGGAATGTATTTTTGGACTACTTCGATAATTTTATCCTTTTTATCTTCAGGAATAACCAAGGAGATAACTCGGGGAAACTTCAACCAAGTGTCAAGATGGATCATTTGGTGATCCCATTTTTCTGACAACCAAAACCGGCGAAGTAATTCCCAATTAACCCGCTCGGATGAGGAAAAATAAATACCTTTGTTGGTAATTTTATACTTTGTTTTTTCGGGCTTAACCGTTGTTAAAACATAGTAGAGAAAGGTTAAAGCGACCAAGGTTCCAATTAGAAACCATTCTTTGACAAAAAAGAGGATTAAGGAAACTAAACCCAAAACAGAAACTATTGTTGTCCAGAATTCCGCGTCTTTTTGCTGAAATGGCCGTTCTAACGCTCGCCACTCAATTAACTCTTTTTCTTCTTTTGAGGGCATAACCTCCATTGGTTGTCTCCCAGTGGAAGGAGTTTCTTCCTTATTTTTCTTGCTTTCAGCTTTAGGCTTTCGGCCTTTAGCCCCTTTTTCGTTTGTGTCAGGCATTAAGAAGATGATAAAATATTAGGGACAGTAAAGTCAAATGCAAGGGAGGAGTCGCATAGTGGTCAATTGCACAGGTTTGCTAAACCTGGCCCCGTTTTTGGGGTCCGCGGGTTCGAATCCCGCCTCCTCCGCTGAGTCTGACTCACCTCCGCCTCGTAATAATTTTGCAAATATTTGTTGACCAAAGAAAAATTTTTGTGTTAGAATATCGCATAGTTAAAGTTATTATAAATTAATACAAAATAACAATGTCAAGAATGAGTTTAGAGCAGAACCCAGAAGTTATCGTTGATGATATTTTGCTTGTTAACCACTACGTTAATGAAGGTGATCGAATTATGGTTGTGGCTGATGAAGGCCTTTTTCTTGGTCGATTTGCCGGGCATCAGAGAGAAAAGTTTGATTTAGATGTCAAGAGTCTTAAATTAACGGAAACATTCCATACTTCCCAGTTTGACTATTCTCGAGGAATGGAAGTTGACCGGGCCGATCTTGCTGTTAGGGCGGAATCTTTAGCTTTTTTGCAAGAAGAAAGAAACTTGATAGAGCCGGAAAGAGAAGTTGATATTGTTGAAGGCTTCGTTGTTTTTAGATTTATTGAAGAATAAGCTCTTGCTGTAAAATAAATTATGTCAAAATTTTGGCGGGGAGTATTTTTATTGTCTGGAACAACCATTGGAGCAGGCGTTTTTGCTTTACCATATGTTTTTTCAAAATCCGGGCTACTTCCTAGTTTAGTTGGAATGTTCTTCATTGCGGCAATGCTTTCAATACTTAATTACTTCTATACCAAGATAATTATCAATACTGACGGTGACCGACAATTGATTGGATATGTTCGGGAATACTTGGGCAAAAAATGGTCATGGTTGGCAACAGCCGCTTTCATATTATCAATGAATGGTGTGCTTATGGCCTATGTTGTTTTAGGCGGAGAGTTTTTTGCTTTGGCTTTAGGTCAGTTACCAACAATCTTTTATCATTTTTGGTTTTACCTCTTGGGGATCATTTTGTTTTCCCAAGGATTAAAAAATCTCAGTCAAATAAATACCTGGCTGACCATTATCCTAGTTTTGTTAATGCTTTTTCTTCCCTTCGGTTTGGCCGAATTCATTCGGATATCCAGTTTGCCGGTAATTACCGCTTCGCCTCTTTTCTTTTGGGGAGCGGCGGTTTTCTCATTAGCCAATTTTACTGTTGTACCGGAAGTTGAAGAAACTTTGCGTGGTGAAGATAAAAAGATTCCAAAAGCCGTTCTTGTCGGCAGTTGGCTGCCGCTTTTAGCTTACTTGCCCTTTGTTTTTGGCATTTGGGGGACTTGCGGTCAGGCGACCAGCGCCGACGGTTTATCTTGTCTTGTTGCTTATTCACCGGGATTTGCCAGATTAGGAGCCTGGATTGGACTGATTGCTTTGTTTACTTCCTTTGTATCTCTAGCTAATGCCCTGAAGGAAGTTTATTTCCGTGACCTAAGGATTCAGGAAATGAAAGCAAAGATCATTGCAGTAATCCCTGCCTTTTTTGCCGTATTCCTTTCAACAACCAAATTTGTTGATCTGGTTTCATTTACCGGGGCGGTTAGCCTTACCATTTCCGCCTGCTTGATTTGCCTGATGTACGCGAGAACCTTTTCAAAATCCAAATATCTTGCCTGGATAATTGCGGCAATTTTTATTCTTGGGGCAGGAACAGAAATGATAAAATAGGTTATGGACCAAGTAGACCAAGTTAAGTCAAAGGTAGATATTGTTTCCCTAATAAATGATTATGTTTCGTTAAAAAAGTCGGGACGGAATTATCAGGCCCTTTGCCCCTTTCATGATGAAAAAACTCCTTCCTTTATGGTTTCTCCAGAACT
>CAZCGQ010000007.1:0-15837 GCA_964498425.1 uncultured Gammaproteobacteria bacterium
ACTTCCTTGGGTGTGCGGTTTAGGAACCAGACAGCCGTGGTTAAGACGGAGAAAATGCCGAGAAGGGTGAATAGATTGAGTAAGGTGAATTTATCAACAGCTGTACTTATCTTGGCTTTGAATTGGTTAAATAACTTTGTAACGCGGATATTCACTGATTTATGGCGGATTTACGCGGATTATTTGGTTGCTTACTCCAAATAACGCGCTTAATTACTAACTTCGGTGCTCCAAAATTGACTAGAAAACCGATCTTATAACCAGTCCCTTTCAGATAATGTGCTAGTTGTTTGTAATGTGATTTAGGCATAAACCTAACTGCTTTTAGTTCTAGAATTACTTTGTCATCAACTAAAAAATCTGGCCTATAATTACCGACCTTCTGGTTCTTGTACTTAACATTAAGACTAACTTCCCGGTTAAAAGGGATATTGTTATTGTTAAATTCTTTAGCTAGTGCCTTTTGATACACCTTTTCCTTGTGGCCGTAACCTAAAGTGTTATAAACCTCATAAATACAACCACGTACTTTGTATGTTAGTTTTTCGTAAAGTAGCGGTACTTTATTATCTGCGATAATCCGCTTAGAATCTGCGTTAATCCGTGTTTTAGTGTTAATCATTTTCTTGGTCATTAATCAGCCACCACTTGAATTTTAGGTCGGAGTCCAACGGAGAAGCAATACCGGCGATGAAGTTGGGGCAGTGTTTGGATGCCGGGTCATAGGCGGATTTGGACTTGACGAAGAGGATTATGTTCTTAGCATTATCTTCCGGGGTTAGATATACTTGGGTCTTTGGCCCGAGGTTATTGTTGCAGATTTCAACCTGACGTTGGCCGGCAGGGATGACGGCTGTACCGGATTTGGCGTTACTCTTCGACACCTCGGAGGAGTCCATTCGGCCATCATCCGAGGAGTCTTTTGGTTCGGCAATGAAGGTGTTGATTCCGGCTAGGTGGTGGGCTTGGAGCTTGGGCGGGGAGTCTGGTAATAATATCGTTTCAGGGTTAGGGTTACGAGGCTCGTTTGATTTCGCTTCGTTACACCGTCCGAGGAGTCCATTCGGACACCTCGGAGGAGTAACTTCGCTTGAGGCGGCTTCGGCGAGTAGTTTATTTAGAGAATTTATCTCGGTTTTGATTTTGGCAATTTGATTCTCATCAGAAATTATGCCCAGCAGGCGTTGATAGGTAATCTTAGCTTTGTTTATGTAGCCCGCCTGTGATTGTATTTCAGCCAGCTTTTTAATCCGGTTGGGGTTGGTTGGGTCGGTCTCAACTGCTTTGTCAAGGTAGAAGAGAGCGAGGTTTAGGTGGCCAATTCCTACACCGTCCGAGGAGTCACTTTGTGCCACCTCGGAGGTGGTCCCTTGGCCGTTATCGTTGATCCGCGTTAAGTAAAGGTCGGCTAGGGAGTCGTAGTAGACAGGGTTATTGCTATCAATCTTGATAGCTTGCTGCCAATAGGCAACTGCAGCAGGTTCGGCTTCCGGCATATATTTTGATATTGTTTGATAGGTTTTGGCTTGTTGTGCGTAGGCTGCTGCCGAGGAGGGGAAGTTGGCAATGGCCTGGTTGTTGGTGTCAATCGCCTGGTTAATCAGCTCAACAATTCTTTTGTTGCGTTCCCGGACGGTAAGTTGCTCGTCACACCTCGGAGGAGTCCGTTCGGCCACCGTCCGAGGAGTAACTTCGACTGATTTCTCAACCTCGCAGGTGGTTCCTTGGTGAGACAGGGCAATGGCCTTGGTCAGCAATGATTGGGCAGAGAGGAGATAGGTGTCGAGGGGCTGGTTGGAGTTGCCGTTTTGTATCACCTCGGAGGAGTCCGTTCGGCCACCGTCCGAGGTGATACTTTTTGCAGATTTTTCCTCATTGGCGACTGGACTGACCATTTGGCTTGATTGGGACTGCTTAGGCTTGGAAATGACTAGGCCAATGATCCCGCCGGCAATTAACGGCGTTATCCAGATTATTTTAAACTTGGAAATTGTCTTTTTTATGTTCATACTTGCTACCTGCTACTAACTACTAGCTACTATTTACCGCCCATTCCAGGTAATTTTTAACGTCGGCTAGGTAGTTTTTAGCTGTATTTTTGCTTAGACCTTGGTTTTCCAAATAACGGTCAAACTTGGTAATCAATTGCTTAATTTCTTCTTCTTCAGAAGTAAGGGTAGAGG
Source organism: uncultured Gammaproteobacteria bacterium (assembly GCA_964498425.1). Classification (GTDB taxonomy): domain Bacteria; phylum Patescibacteriota; class Microgenomatia; order UBA12405; family JAHJSD01; genus CAYSLZ01. The sequence continues at coordinate 2,184 of CAZCGQ010000007.1, forward strand.
GGTTTTCCAGCTCAATACTTGGGTCCTGATCAATTAAATTCTGGCTAAGTAGAAATTGGCAAAAAATTCTTACGGTTGACAGCCTCCTCTTTACTGTCGATTTAGCCAATTCTAACGACGAAAGATAATTGCGATACTTTTTAAGGGTATTTAAAGTGATTTTTTGACTAATTTCTGCCTCTTTACACCGTCCGAGGAGTCCATTCGGCCATCTCGGAGGAGTAAATTCACTAATATTCTCAAGCCAATCACAAAAGGAATTAAAGTCGGAAAGATAGTTTTTGACCGTCCGCTTGGACAGTCCTCTTGTCTTCAGTAAATAATTTTTGAATTGGGTTTCTAAGTTCATTAAGTGCCTTTATACCTAAATTCGTTGATTTTTATATAGATTATACGAATTATAAGTATCAATAACTTCAGGCTACCTTATTTATAAAACGCTGTCAAGTAGCGCAGTTGATATGTTTTGAGGTGTTTAGTCGGGGTCAGTTTTTTAAGCCTGCTAATACTTGTTTGGCTATGAGGCGTTTTCATAGGTGTTTCACAGAGATGCTAAATAATTACCGAATCATATCAAAGCATATCATAGTGTGTTAGAAGTTGGGGTAGTGTGCGTGAAAAAGTAGTAGATAATCACCGTATAATTACTGAAGGCCTACTACTTGCCCCAATTAATAGGGTAATATCGTTGTGAATAATCCGCGATTTAGTTTGGTGCGATAATTATTCAGTAAATTTTGTCTCTTAGGTTAGAAGTTTCGACTTTTTTTATTAGTTTATCTTTTCCTTTTTTAACATTTTAAATTATTTTAGAATGTTAGATTTTTTATTATGAAAATATTAGTAAATTTTCAAGATATTACTATTACAAATACTATATTGGGGTCAGATAATCACTAAAACGCCCTATTTAGCAGGAGTCTTATTATATTGCTGAATTTTTATTTTCGAATACTTTCACCATAAAAAAGGCAATTAGAAGAAGTATTTTTTTTATAGTGAATTTTGTTGTTTTTTTCATATTTTTATGATAGTTTTTTTATAGGTTTATAGTATTTAGCTATTGACTAATGTCAATAGTTTATGGTTTAATATAAATAATGGCCGAAGAACCAAAGGTTATCGAAAAAAATCAACAACGTAATCCTTTAATTGTAATTGGAATCCTTCTCATATCGTTAATTGCTTTATTTTTCGCAGCCAGAAGTTTAATCCCTCAGGTTATTGTCTATTTAACCCAGGCCGCAAGACCAACCAACTATTCTTTGTCCAACTCTTATGTTTTTGGAGCTCCATTGTCAGCGGAAGCAGATGGGCAAACCAAGGTGAGAGTTAGTGCTTTTTTGCTTAACGACGAGGGTAAGGGCGTTCCTGACAAACAGGTTGAACTTCAGGTTAGTCCGAAAGCTGATGCTGCCGGCACACCTCAAGTCAGCCAGGTTCAGCCGATGACCGACAAGTTTGGTAAAGCCGTTTTTGAAGTTGTTTGTTCTACTCCAGGACAATATGTAGCCACAGCCGCAGTTGATGGAATGGAGATTCCCCAGACGGTAACTTTAACTTTCCGTTAAGAAGAAATTTCGATATTCGAATTTCGTATTTTCTTCCAGGTTATTCCTATTCCGGCAATGAGCAAACCGAAGATAACCTTCCAGTTGGTTAAAAGCTTGAACAACCATCTCTGTAGGTTGTAGAGGAATCTAAATATTTGATAAATTATCCACTCCAGCCAGGAGAGGGCAGAGAATTCCAAAGTATTGCTTTTTGCCGTCATATTTTCGCTTTTAAACTTCGGTCCGGCAAACATTCGCCAAAGAGATGACTTCTGGGTGGGCAAGTTAAAAGAAAAATTCCCTTTATCGTCTGCCTCGACGGTTAGTTGTGGTCCAGTTCGGGCGAAGGCCTTGGGTATGATGACGTCAATTAGGTCGAGCAGGAAGGACCGATTTTCCTCAAACATATATATGCGTACCTCCGCTTGGGGAAACGTCTTCCCCTCGGCTTCTATCGTTTCTCCTTGCCGAAACAGCCCTCGATCTAAAGATAATGTTGGAGAGAGGACAATATCATCAATAACTGTCCTTGTTTTTGGCGGGGGAGGTGAAAAGCAAAGGGGATTGTTAGCCACACCTTCAGTATCATAGGAAAGGAAACAAAAGTCTCCGGTTTGTTGAGGGGCAAGAATGCTTTTAAAGAAAAAAACGCCCTGGTCGTCGGCTAGAGTTGTGACGTTGATGTTTCCTTCAGTAGAGTAGAATTCAACTTCAGCCCAGGGTGAGGTCAGTCCTTTGAGAGTGAACAGATAGCCGCTGACAAAGGCTGAAACGGAAACAGATTCTGTTGGGTCTAAGTCATAACGGTTAACGGTTGTTCTTTCCCATTTCACCCCAGCTTTTACCGGTTTGGTTGTGGTAAAGAAAATTAAAGGAGTACAAATAATCAATAGCTGGTACAATTTAATTTTATTCATACTTAATACATAATACCAGCTACTTAATACTTAATTAAATTGTTCCGCTTCGTAACACCATCCGAGGAGTTAATTCTAACACCTCGGAGGATTTTCTCCATTAGAAATTAGCAGTGGCAATGTAGGTAACCGAGTTTTCATAACTGCCCGGTTGTTGGGTGGCACTAACAGTTATTCGGTAGCAAACATAAACTTCTTCAGTGTTGGTTGGGGCATTATTGCTCATTATTTCATAGGCAGTTTCACCGTTGCCAATGTTTGAAAATTGCCGGGCTAAGAAACCAGAGGCGTCATCACTGTATTCAAAACTGGCCGGGGTACCGGTAACGTTGTCCAGGGAATAGCCGAGTCCGTTGTTGGTTGCATCTGTCCAGCCAACGCCGCTGGATTCAGTGCAGGCACCCGTATCACAACCGGTATCAGGGATAGTTGTTCCAGCTATTGGGCCGGTTGATCCGATTAAACGCATTTCGTTGGCTTCTTCTGCGGTAACGCTGTAGCCGGAACTGGCATTAGTTGCTGCCTTTAGTTTTTGGGCGGCATCAATAAAATTAGAGATTTCTAAGGTACCAAAGGCAACATAGGGAGCGGAAGTTCCGACATCAGTGGTTACGCCGCAGGCAGTAGCACTGGAATTAACTCCGTCAATTTCAAACTCAATTGACGGCTCAACTTGAGCAGTGATTCGTACTGATTCAACAACAGCAATTTTACCCTGGGTTTGATCAATAACCGTATTTGAGCTGTTTAAATGTTCAACGTAGTAGGAGTAGGTATCAGCATCACCAACTGTTTTTGAGGTTGATGAGGGGGCGGGATTAATTGGTTGTTGGGCGGAAGCAGTTGTTCCAATAGTAATTGTTTGTTCAGTCGTGGCGTTGTTCCCGGAATAATCACAGAAAATGCATGTCCATCCAGCTGGGCAGTTGGCTCCACCGCCGTACTCAATTGAAGTTGAACCAGTTGAACAGCTCAGCCAGCCGGGGTCAAAACCGGTTGTAAAGTCAAACCCGTCGGCGTCGGGTATACCGTCAATTGAGGCAGCACTGCTTCCGGACCCGGTCGCCTTAATTCTGACTCTGAAAGCCCCATCCGAGATTGTTGAAAAGGGGGTAAAGGTTACCGTGTGTTGGGCACTGCGGGTGGCAATGATTGGATCATCCTGGTCGCCGTCACCGGTATCGACAACTGGGCTGATTTGGATTTGATTATCACTAGCATCATTAATGATATCGACAATAGTGTAATCGGTTTTATCTCCAATCTTAATTGTGTCCCCGGAAAAGAGGTTAAAATTATCGTCGGAGGTAGCCCAGTCAACACCGGGAGTTGTGTCAACGGTAACAATCGAGCTGCCTTCGGAGGTATTTGCCCCGTCAACTGCTCCCACGTAAGATAGGCGGGAATTGCTCAACGTGTTTTTAACATTGGTCAAACTGGCAGAGTCCGTTGGTTGAGGGAAAAAGAGGCTAGCTGTCAGCCAAAAAATAAGTCCCAAGACTATTGGGATAGAGCATAATAAGCGAACTTTTTTTGTCATTTAAAGAATACTTAAGACTACAATAAGGACGGAGAAAATGTCAAGCTTGTTTTTCTGGTTTTAAATCGGTGTCAGGAATTCCTTCCGGCTCCTTTTTTTTCTTGAGGTAGGTGATTGTTAAAATGATTAGGATGATGGTCAACAAAGCAGCGAGAATAACCTTCCAGGGTACAACCCAGAAATAGGTAACTGCCTGCAAAGCTTGACCTTGGGTACCGTAACTACCGGAAAGCTCAGCCTTAAACCGACCAAGCAGCCATTTTTTATCCCAGGTGTTGGTATATTCCCGGGCCTGGCTGGGAAAGATATTTTGTTCTTCAACCTTAAGGTTTTTTTTAAGTTGGTTGAAATGATTGTAGATATTAATTGAGGCCTTAGGTTTAACGTGGATGTCAGAAAAGTTGGTAATTTCAGTTTCAATATTGACCGGGCCAAATTCCATGAATTTGGGAATCTCGAAGCGGGTAACTCGGGCATCTTCAGTAATGTCGCCTTCTACGGTTAGATAGACTAGGGCGGCAACGCTGGGATTAATTTGAGCTCCACTGGTATCTCCAACAACTGCCTCACTGTCTGGTCGGTAAATCACTCCGGCGTAGTGGCCGCCAGCGACAGCATCCTCGGGTACGACAATAATTAAATCGAGACTTTTGGTTTCACCAGGCTGAAGGATAAACTGACCGGGGGAGACATTAATCCATCTGGACATCGCCCAACGGTTTTCGTGTTCAGTTACCTCCTTGTCAAGAAAAATTGGTCGTCCTTGTTTGTTTTGGACGATGAAATCTTTTACTTCAGGTCGAATGACCATTTCGTCACTACCGGCATTTTTAATTTTAATTTGGCGGGTTACAACGTCTCCGGGTTGAGCGGATAGGTCTTCAACTCGGGGAGGTAGGGCAATTAACTTAGTAACTGACTGTGCCTTCGCTCCTTGAGCGAAAGTTAAAAGTGCAAAGTTAAAAGTTAAAAATAAGATTAATTTGCTTTTTTTCATACTTAATACCTTCTACCTAATACCAACTATTACTAAATCTAGCATTAAAAATTCGCTGTTGCAATATAAGTAACATCATTAGTGTAAGTTCCTGGCTGTTGAGTAGCAGAAATCGTAATCCGGTAACAAACATAGGCTTCTTCAGTATTGGTTGGAGCATTATTGCTCATGATTTCATAGGCGGTTTCACCATTGCCAATATTTGAAAATTGCCGGGCTAAGAAGTTAGAGCCATCGTCACTGTATTCAAAACTAGCTGGGGTTCCGGTAACGTTATCAAGAGAATAACCAAAGCCGTTATTGGTAGCGTCAGTCCAGCCAACTCCGCTGGCTTCAGTACATGCTCCCGTATCGCAGCCGGTATCAGGAATAGTTGTCCCAGCTATTGGGCCGGTAGCTCCAATTAAACGCATTTCATTAGCTTCTTCAGCGGTAACGCTGTAGCCAGAACTGGCATTAGTTGCGGCCTTTAGTTTTTGTGCCGCGTTGATAAAGTTTGAAATTTGTAGCGTACTAAAGGCAACATAGGGAGCGGAGGTTCCGACATCAGTGGTTACGCCGCAGGCAGTAACACTGGAATTAACTCCGTCTATCTCAAATTCTAAGGATGGTTCAACAACGGCAGTAACCCGGACTGACTCGACAACAGCAATTTTTCCTTGTGTTTGGTCAATAACGGCATTAGAACTGTTTAGATGGTCAACATAAAAGGAATAAGTGTCAGCATCACCAAGAGTTTTTGAGGTTGATGATGGGGCGGGGTTGATAGGTTGTTGGGCGGAGGCAGTTGTTCCAATAGTTACAGTTTGCTCGGTTGTGGCGTTGTTTCCGGAATAATCGCAAAAAATGCACGTCCATCCGGCCGGGCAGTTGGTTCCGCCGCCGTATTCAATTGAGGTTGACCCGGTTGAACAGCTTAACCAGCCTGGATCAAAGCTGTCGGTAAAGTCAAAACCATCTGCGTCAGGTATGCCGTCAATGGAAGCAGCACTGCTTCCGGAGCCGGTTGCCTTAATTCTAACTCGGAATGAGCCGTCATTGATTGCCGAAACCGGGGTAAAGTTTACTGTATGCTGAGCACTGCGGGTAGCAATAATTGGATCATCTTGATCGCCGTCACCGGTATCGACAACCGGACTAATCTGAATTTGATTGTCATTAGCATCATTAATGATGTCAACAACGGTGTAATCAGTTTTATCGCCAACGTGAAGAGTATCACCGGAGAATAGGTTGAAATTATCGTCTGATGTTGCCCAATTAACACTAGGTGAGGTGTCGACAGTAACAATTGAACTGCCTTCAGTAGTATTTGCTCCGTCAACCGCCCCAATATAAGATAGGCGAGAACTACTCAGAGTATCTTTTACTCCAGTTAAAGGCAGAGATTGAGTTGGCTGTGGGAATAAAATCCCAGCAGTTAACCAGAAAATCATTCCGAGAACTATCGGAATAAGGTATAGGGAATAGGTTTTGTTATTCATATGATGCCGTTGACTAAGAATAGAGCATAACATTATTTATTGTCAAGTTTCATTTTTTTGTTTATTTGCCAGATGATGAGGATAATTAAAATCAAGGCTAGAGTTAGTCGGAAGGGGAGAAGGTAGAAATGAACTTGGTGCTCGGGGTTAGTGGTTAGTCGCTCGTTGGTTGGTGACTCGTTAGAAGAGGTGATTACAGCTTTATATTTGCCGGGTAGGGTTGATGAAAAAATGCAGGAAATGGGACGAAACACCTCCGAGGTGTCTGCAGATTTCACCTCGGAGGTGCTTGGGCTTGATTGCTTTTCCATACACCTAATTTTTCGGGATGAATTAACCAAAACATTTTCAGGTAGAACTTCTAACTCGGCCATTTTTTTATTAAACAAGGTGTTGTAGATTTCGATTTTTCCTTCGGGTTTAAAGAAGGCTTGGCCGGTGTTCTCAACAGTAATGTTGAATTTAATCTGGTCAAAAAGGTCAGCGAATTTAGGCAGAGCAGTGAATTCGGCGAGGTTAAAATCTGTTTTGGGTTGGCCGGATTCGGAAACAGTAATTAAAAGGTTACTGCCGATTTTAATTCGGTGTCGACTACCAATGTATTCTCCGCGTTCGGCCTGTTCAATGAGGAGGGTGTAGTAATGATCTTTTTCTTCGGCTACCTGGGGTATATCTACTTTTAGCACTAATTGCTCGCTACTGCCAGCAGGCAACTGAAAGGGCTGATTAAGCTGAATATTGCTGTTTTGGAGGCCGAAAAATGAATTATGATTAATGATTAATGATTGATGATCTAAAGAGATGTTGCCGTTAAGATCAGCTGGAGTAAAGGGGATAATTTTGGGGGTTAGGTAAAGGTCAAAGTCGGAATTATTGGTCAGTTGATAAGCCTTGGTAATTGATTTGCCCGGCTTGATCATAACTTCCAATAGCGGTGGGCTGATAGAAAGCCCGACTTGCTGAGAGTATACGGGTTTGGAAATAAAAAATAGGTAGCAAGTAGTAAGTATTAAGTAGTAAGTATTATGTAAAGAAGGTTGCTTAGTTTTGTTTTTATTATTTATATTTGTTTTCATACTTAATACCTAATACTTGATACTTAATACTAATATGTGGGTAATGCCACATATACTATCCCCGTTTCATAATTTCCCATGGCTTGAGTTGCCGAAATATTAGCTTTGTAAGTGACAGTGGCTTGAGATGACTCGGTTGCTGAGGCTCCGACCATAACAGATTGGTGGGGTTCATCTAATTCATCATCAGCAAATTGCCGGTAGTAGGTAGAGTTAACGAAATCTGAAGGAACATCGTCGCCGTTGATATTAAAGCCAAAACCATATTCGTCATTTTGTGTCCAGGGATCCGCGTCGGTTTCGTCACAGCTGTCGGTATCACAAGTAGTATCGGGAATGTAAACGCCGCTTTCATTTTTTAGGCGGTGATCTTCAAAGGCTAGAACTTGATAGCCGCCAGCACCACCGGCAGATACAGTTAATTGATTGGTTGCCGTTGCAGTTGTTCCTGGGATTAAACTGCCTAAGTCCATTTCTAAGTCGGAAATTGTAAATGAGAAGGGTACTATTGTATAGATATATTGAAATCCGGCTCGAACAATGTACCCGGTTGATGAATAGAGCCCAGCGGCGCTTTGGCCGATGGTGTCAGTTACTGTATAGCTGGTTGACGACTTTCGACCGCCGCCAATATTGATGTTGCCCCATTGAATTTGGTAGTTATCTGAAGACATAGTTACAGCTTCGCTGGAGGGGACTAAGTTAAAGATTAAAAATGCAAAGTTAAAAGTTAGGATAAATATGAATATTAGTAATTTTGAATTTTTCATTTTGCACTTTTAACTATTCTGCTGAATCCGTTTCCTTATCAACCTTGTCCTTAAGTTTTTCGCCTTCAGTCAAAACGGCCTCGGCTTTTTTCTTAATCTTTCGGAGAGACTCTTGTTGGTGCGGAGATAATGAGGAGATGTTGGCAAGCATATTGGCTGAAATTTCAATAATCTCCGTAAGTGATTGTTTGAAATTCAAAGAAAGCCAAAAGAGGGTGTTGGTCTCTTGTTTTTCGAGGTGATTTTCGTTGGCCAGCCACTTGTTTTGGTAAATTTTTATCCTTTTTTTGTCAGCCAAACTTTGCAGGAACTGTTGGCCGAAGAAGAGGGCGAGGGGAGAGACTAGGATAAGGGAAAACGGCTTGAGATAATCTTGCGGAGATTCTCCATTCGTATTTGCCAGGAAGAAAATGATTAGAATAATTGAATAAGAAATAGCCAGCTTTGGTTCAAAGAGGAAGGAAATGCCAAAAAGGAGGAAGTAAGCTAGGAAAAACAGGGGCGAAGTAGTTCCGCCGGTAGAAAAGATAAGAAGGAGAACAACCATTGTCAAAATAATAGCGTCGACATAGCGATTAATTTTCGATTTTTGATTATCAATTTTCAATTTTGAAATATTTTTTAGGAAGTAGATAAGAACGAGGAGGGCAATTAACTGCAGGGTATAGAAAGAGAGAGCTTCTGTTGTTGTCCACAGCCAGGTAAGCATGGTCGCAATGGTTAAAAAGGTTAAGTTCAGCCACATAGTTTAATAATAAAGTAGCAAGTATTAAGTAGCAAGTGTTAAGAAAAAAATAATGCTAGAATAGGTTAATGGAGACTAAGGATTTTCTCCAATGGTGGGAAAAACGTGGTCGATTTGGCCTGATTGGCATGGCAGTTGGCCTGATTATTCTTGGTGGTGTTTGGTTGTTGGTTGACTTTCAGGAGCAGGCTTCGGATATTCAATTCTATTCAGTTCAAGAGGATAGCAAAGAAGACTTGGCAGTGATGATCGATATTCGCGGCGCAATCAAAAAACCCGGTGTTTACGAGTTAGACAGCGGAAGCAGACTTGGAGAAGCAGTGACAGCCGCCGGTGGTTATTCCGAGGAGGCAGACTTAGGTTGGGTTGACTTGAATTTGAATATGGCCAGGGAGTTGTCCGACGGCGAAAAAATTTATATCCCAAAGAAGGGCCAAGAGGATCATCTCCGAGGTGTTAGCTCTGACGACTCCTCGGATGGTGTAATTGGACAAAGCCAGACGTTTGTTAATTTAAATAGCGCCAGCAAAGCAGATTTAGAGACTTTACCGGGGATCGGGCCGTCATTCGCCCAGCGAATAATTAACTATCGGCAGGATAACGGTGGGTTTAAATCAATCGAGGAAATTCAAGCGGTATCCGGCATTGGAGAAAAGACATTTGAGAAAATTAAAGGTCAAATCAGCATTTAAATTGAAAAAAATCATTTTTGGCCTGGTTTTAGCAGTAGTTCTCCTTGGGCGGTTTGCCTTTGAATTAACCCTCAGGTCAAAATTTAGAATAAATCAAGGTATAAAGCTGAGCTTTTGCCTAAGCAGCCAGCCTTATTACGGAGATAAATTTCAAACCCTATATTATCAAAATCACTTTCAAAAGCTGAAAATTAGGACAAGTAGAGAAGAGAAATATGACTTTGGTGATTGTTTAGAAATCACTGGCAAAATAGCGGCCTGTCAACCGCCAAGCAGTGTAAAATATTGTTTGCTAAATCCAGCTATTTCTACCTACCAGCCGCCGCTGCGCTTTTTTCTTCTATCTAAAATGCATCAATTACGGGAATCATGGGCAGAATTTTTCTATCAAAACCTGCCATATCCCTACTCAGATCTTCTTGCTGGAATAGTTTTGGGAATAAAGCAAAGTCTTGACCAGGAATTTTATAACCAGCTTCGCCAGACTGGCACGCTTCATATTATTGTTGCTAGCGGATACAATCTAACAGTGTCAAGTCAGTACCCAGCCCAATATTTATCCTATTTAATTGGCAGAGGGCCGGCCATAGTTGGCGGTATATTCTTAGTTTGGCTTTATGTTTTCCTAGTCGGTTGGCAGCCGCCGGTTATTCGTGCTGGGATTTTATTGACAATAATCTTTCTGGCCAAACTTTCCGGTCGGAAATTTGCCCAATGGCGGGGGCTGGCTTTAGCGGTTTGGCTGATGCTGGTTTTCAGGCCGGACTTAATTACTGATATTAGCTTTCAGTTAAGTTTTGCGGCAATGCTGGGAATAATTTTTGGAGGGAAGCTTTTTAAAAGGTTAAGAAATATACCAATATTTGGAGAAGGAATAGCCGAATCCTTATCGGCTCAAATTTTGGTTGGTCCAATAATTGGTTATCATTTCGGCCGGTTATCGATTTTATCTCCGATTGTCAACGGCCTGATTCTCTTCAGCATTCCCTACTTGACCTGGGGTGGAATTAGCGCCTTGCTAACTAGTTTTTGGCCTCCTTTGGGTATGTTGGTATTGTTATTCCTGTACCCAATTTTGTGGTGGGCGGTAAGGGTAGTTAAATGGTTTAGTCAATTTTCTTTGGCCGAAATTGGCTTTCAGCTTCCCTGGTGGGGAGTATTCTTATCTTATTTAATCATTTTTATAGTTTTCCACATGAAGTTAACAGCTGGGAAAACCAAAAAAAATTCTCCAAGACAACCACGGCTTTTTACCTAATTTTCAAAACATTACCCCAACAATTAAATTATATACATCTTATAACTCGGTAGTTATTTTACGTCGATCGAGAAAAAAGTTGACAACTTTTCCAATGAAATATCCAGCTAACATCCGATAGTGTCACGACTATTTTACGTCGAACGAGAAAAAAGTTGACAAATTGGGCTGGTGGTGGTAGTTTGAGGGTAGAAATGGCCAGAAAAAGTCGTTTACTTCAGGTTTTACGTCTTGCCGAGGATTTTTTGCTCTTTTTTGATGACTATTTTAAGTCAACCAGTTGGGTTTATGACCATGCCGGTCTTTCTTATTCCGCTAAGGTGAAATCTAAGCGGCATCTAAAGAAAAAAGGAATTATTGGTGATGACTTTTTCTTGAATTTACCCGAAAAAAGTGTCTATGGATTGATTACTGAACCTTGGGATGAAACGTGGCGAATGATAAATTTTGATATTCCAGAAGAAAGCAGAAAAACTAGGGATAGAATAAGGTATTCTTTAAAACAGCTGGGCTTTAAAAATCTTCAACGCTCGTTATGGGTTTCTCCCTTACCTGTCGACAAATTTGTCAATGACCTTAGAGAAAAATTAGATGATCCTCGGCAAATGGTTGTTCTAGTTGGAGAGCTGAAGGGACAATCATCTCAAGAGCTGGTTAAAAAATTGTGGAATTTAGACTTGTGGAAGGAGAAAGCTAAAGAATTACTGGATATAATCGAGAAAGATGATATAAAAAGTCAAGAAGTTGAGAGTAGATTTTGGGAAGTAATTGCTGATCATCCTAAGGTACCTTTAGCCTTACTGCCTAGTAACTGGCCGTTAAATCGTCTAGTAACGGCGTTTACTCAGGCATTTAAAGCCAATGAACAGGGAAAATAGAAGGATTAAGCTTCGGATAACAATTGGCCTATTAATAATAGCTTTGGCTATCTTTTTTATTATTAATCTTCCCGACCAGAATATGCATTTAGTTTTTTGTGATGTCGGCCAGGGTGATGCGATATTAGTCACTTACAAAAATAATCAAGTTTTAATCGATGGAGGACTGTCTCAAAACTCTGGTCGTTTGCTGTCTTGCTTGTCGTCAAAAATTCCTTTTTGGGACAGAACTCTGGAGGTGGTTGTTAACACCCATCCGGATGAAGATCACTTTGGGGGATTAGCGGAAATTATTAAAAGATATAGGATAGGTAATTTTTTACATGGTGGTTTTGACAATCCTCGATCCTGGCGGTTTGAAGAATTTAAGAAAACTTTAATTGATAAAAAAGTTTGTTCAGAATATATCCCCCCAGTTGATACATTTAGTATAGATAAATTATATTTTGAAAGCCATTTTCCCTTCCTAGCCAAAAATCAGCCGTCAGAACAGTTACAACAAAAATATTTTGACGGAAACAAGGATTGTCTTCAGCCGGAGTTTAGAAGTAAGGCCGATAACTTAAATAATAGTTCGATAGTTTTGCAGTTAAATTTTGGTGATTTTGATGCTCTTTTAACCGGTGATATTGAGGCGGAAATTGAGCAGATTTTGGTTTGGCGGGACAAGATTTCGCCGGTCGAAATTTTGAAAATTGCTCATCATGGCTCGAAGACTTCTACGACTGAAGAAATGCTTACGGCGGCTGAGCCAGAAATGGCAGTAATCTCGGTTGGTGAGAATTCCTTTGGTCATCCCGCCGAGGAGGTTCTTGACCGTTTAAGGAAGTTTAATATTCCGACTTTAAAGACAGACGAGGAGGGGACGATAGAAATTGTTTCTGACGGCCAAAAATGGTGGTTGAATAAGAAGCTTTTTTTTGATATAAACAGGGTAAGATGAAAAAACTGAGTCTTCTCCTTACCAGATAATGTGGGGGTGAAGACTTAGTTTGGTTTAACCCCGCCGTTCGCGAACAGCGGGGTATTTTTATAGATTTATGTAGGGACAATCCTAGGATTGTCCTTACAATTAAAAGACGATGAATTTCAAAGAAATCGAAGCCAAGTGGCAAAAATATTGGGAGGAAAACGGCTGGTATCCAGCCGAGGACTTTGCTGAGGGTAAGGAACAAAAATACGTTTTGGTGGAGTTTCCATATCCTTCTGGAGAAGGTTTGCATATCGGTCACGCTTTTAATTACACCGGTGCTGATGTTTATGCCCGTTTCAACCGAATGAGGGGCTACAACGTCTTGTTTCCAATGGGCTGGGACGCCTTTGGTTTGCCGACCGAGAATTACGCGATAAAGACGGGGATATCTCCACAGCAGGCAACTAAGGAGAATACGGATAATTACCGCCGGCAAATGAAGAAAATGGCTTACTCCTTTGACTGGAGCCGGGAAATAAATACGACTGATCCTGATTATTATCAATGGACGCAGTGGATATTCATTCAATTATATAAGCAGGGCTTAGCCTATAAAGAGGAAAAACCGATTAACTGGTGTCCGTCGTGCAAGATAGGTTTGGCTAATGAGGAAGTAATTGATGGTAAGTGTGAGCGCTGTGGAGCGGAGACAACCAGGCGAAATATTAGACAATGGATTGTAAAAATAACCGATTACGCCGATAAATTAATTTCTGGCTTAGAGAAAGTAGATTTCATTAAAAAAGTGGAATCAGCTCAAGTAAATTGGAT
>CAZCGQ010000007.1:15937-35322 GCA_964498425.1 uncultured Gammaproteobacteria bacterium
GGCCGGATACTCTTTGGGGGGCAACCTTTATGGTTTTAGCACCGGAACATGATTTGGTGCAACGATTGTTAAACCAACGTCATTCTGAGGCCGCGTCAGCGGTTGAAGAATCCCCCGAGGATAAAAATTCCAGTGGGATCCTTCGCAACGCTCAGGATGACAGAATCAAAGAAATAAAGAAATACATCAAGCAGGCGAGGAAGAAGTCGGAGTTGGAGAGGGCGGAATTGCAGAAAGAAAAAACAGGTGTCTTTACCGGTTTGTATGCAATTAACCCGGTAACCGAGGAAAAAATTCCGATTTGGATTTCTGACTTTGTTTTGGCTAGTTACGGCACTGGGGCAATAATGGGTGTTCCCGCGCATGATGAACGCGACTACCAGTTTGCCAAGAAGTTTGATTTGCCGATTACTCCGGTAATTGCCCCCGGCGATGAAAAATGGGATTTTGATCAGGCCCCATATATCAATGTTGACAAAGGGAAGGCAATAAATTCTGGGCCGATTAATGGTTTGGAGCCGAAAGAGGCGATTGATAAATCAATAGAAATACTTGAAGAGATGGGTGTTGGGGAAGAGGCGGTTGACTATCATTTGCGTGACTGGATTTTTTCCCGACAGCATTATTGGGGTGAGCCGATACCGATGGTTTTCTGTCCGCGTTGCGCAGAAAACCAAATTTCTAAGCTCGAAGCACTAAATTCTAAACAATCCCTAAATCTAAATGATCCAAAAATTAAACAAAAAGTTTTGGAAATTTTAAATTTTGAAAATTCGGATTTATTTAGGATTTCGGATTTAGATATTAGAGTTTTGAAATCTTTATGCGGTTGGCAACCGGTCCCTGAAGAAGATTTGCCAATTGAACTGCCGAAGGTAGATAAATATGAACCAACTGACACCGGGGAATCACCGTTGGCTAATATTGAAGATTGGGTAAAAACAGAGTGCCCGAGTTGTGGTGGGCCTGCCAAGCGGGAAACAGACACAATGCCGAACTGGGCTGGGTCGGACTGGTACTACCTCGCTTTTCTTGTCAAAGATAAGTTCGGAATTAAAAGTTCAAATTTAAAAAAGGCAAGTGTTTTTGAAGAGTGTTCCGAAGAAATAGATTATTGGATGCCGGTTGAAGTTTATATTGGTGGAGACGAACACAATACTCTTCACATGCTTTATTCCCGATTTATATATCAGTTTTTGCATGATATTGGTCATGTGCCAGAGGACATTCCTGAGCCGTACTATCATCGGATATCACATGGAGTAATTTTGGGCCCGGATGGTCAACGTATGAGTAAATCCAAGGGCAATTCCGTTATCCCCGACGAGGTTTGGAAAAAAGAGGGAGTTGATGCATTAAGAACGTATTTGATGTTTATGGGACCATTTACTGGAACAATGGCTTGGAATGAAAATGCTTTTCAAGGAGTCGTCAGGTTCCTTGATAGATTTGAGAGCTTAGTATCTCCCGAGAGGAGTCAAAAGGAAAACCACCTCCAAGGTGGTATTGCACCTGCGGCTCACCTTGGAGGTGAAACAAGTGAAGAGATCAAATTAATATTGAACAAAACAATTAAACGGGTGACTGATGACATTCAGCGGTTTAGTTTCAATACCGCTATCGCTGCTTTAATGGAATGCCTGAATCAGTTAAAAGTTAAAAGCCCGCCTGCCGTCGAGGCTGGTGAAAAGTTAAAAATAGATGAAAATCGCTTCTCCGAGGTGACGCTTGACGGCTCCTCGGACGGTGTGATTGGTGTTGAAGACAAAAAGAAATTAGTTAAGCTGATTGCCCCATTTGCTCCGTATTTGGCCGAAGATTTATGGCACCAGTTACATTCACAAGCCGCTAGCCGCGAGAACCCAACACCAAATTCAATCCATTGGAGTTCTTGGCCGGAGGTTAATGAAAAATATCTTCAGGCTGAAGAAGTGGAGATCCCTGTTCAGGTTAATGGAAAGTTACGGGGAACAGTAACAGTTAAAAGTGAAAAGTCCAAAGTTAAAAGTGAAGTAATTGAAAAGGCAAGAGAAAACAAGAATATTATGAGATATTTAGAAGGCAAGGAAGTCAAAAAAGTTATTTTTATCCCCGGGGAGTTAGTTAACTTTGTTGTTTAAATGGAAACGATAATACCTATCATACCTGAGAGTCATAAAGTGGCGGCTGATGAGGAATTAGCTAATCACCACCGGGGACCAGGTCATGAGCAGTTTAGAAGCAGGCGAAGGATTGTTTACATGCCGAGTGAAACAAGCGACTTTTATTCGCGCCAATTAGCTCGTTTTTGTAAAGAAGTAGACGTTCCCTTGTTGGGAAGAAATGGACTTGTTTTGGGCGTCTTGGTAGAATCTGACAACTAAATGATTCCAATCCGAGACCATAATCCATCCGGAAGTTTTCCTCTTTTTACCTATCTTTTAATCGCTGTTAACGTTGTGGTTGCTATTTACATGCTTGGTTTGTCACCGGCGGCTTTAGAGAATTTTGTTTTTCAATACTCAATTATTCCAGCCCAAATTGTTCAAGGCCAAAATTTATTCAGTCTGCTAACTTCAATGTTTTTACACGGCGGCTTGGGGCATTTAATTTCAAATATGCTTTTTCTTCATATTTTTGGAGATAACCTGGAAGATGCTCTCGGCCACTTTAAATTCCTATTTTTTTATCTAATCTGCGGCCTAGGAGGAGCCATTTTACAAATTATTTTATCGACAAGTTCTCAGGTGCCGATGCTTGGAGCATCAGGGGCAATTGCCGGGGTAATGGGCGGTTATTTGGTTTTATATCCTCAGCGTAAAATTGATGTCTTATTTATTTTTGGCTTTTTCATCAGGACAATAACTCTGCCGGCCTATTTCATGCTTTTCTACTGGTTTGCTTATCAATTTTTATTCGGTTTAACCTCTCTGGCGGCAATGACAAGTGATATGGGCGGGGTTGCTTTTTTTGCCCATGTCGGCGGCTTTGCTACTGGTTGGATACTGGTTAATCTGTTGACAAGTTCTCAAAAAAGAGGTTAAATTAAACTGCAATGGATAAACTTTTTTCCTGGTTGAAAGAAAACAAGTTAGTTGTAATTTTAGCGGCGATAATTGTCTATCTTCTTTGGTCAAATCGGCGTTTGCCAATGCCGATGTTGGAGAAGTCCTCATATAATTTGGACAGTCCAAGTTCAGTTACATCCGGTCGGGGAGGGTTTATGCCACTGGTGGGCGAAGCTGCTCCACAGCCTGACGTTGATGATCGAATGGTGGTTGAACATTCGAATATTTCTTTGGTTGTCGACGATGTTCGCCAAAAAGCTGATCAGGTTTTGAATTACGTTCAGGGTAAGGGCGGTTATATGGTTTCTTCGTCAATTAGGCGGCCGGAGGAGGTTCCGTTTGCAACAATCGTTGTTCGGGTTCCTAGCGATGAGCTTCGTCCGACTCTTGACCACTTAAGAGGTTTGGCGGTTAAAATAACCACTGAATATTTATCTGGTCGGGACGTGACTGATCAATATGTTAACTTGGAAGAACGGTTGGAAACGTTGAATAAGACAAAGTCTAAGTTTGAAGAAATTCTAGACCAGGCAACTGAAGTTGAGGACATTCTCAACGTTCAACGGGAACTGATTAATCTTCAGAAGCAAATTGACAACTTGGTGGGCCAACAGCAGTATTTAGAAAAGACGGCTGAAAATGCAAAGATTACCATTTATCTTTCAACTGACGAGTGGTCACTGCCTTACGCCCCTGAAGGTGAAACTTTCCGACCGCGGGTTATCTTTAAACAAGCTGTTCGGTCATTGGTCCTATCTTTCCGCAAACTGGGTAAGGCTGTGATCTGGGTTGGAGTTTATGCCCCAATCTGGCTGCCGATTTTGCTCTTCATTTTTTGGCGGAGGAAACAAAGGGAAGATTAACCCGATGCTCTTCTACAAGCTGGGTTAATAGGCCGTTATTCATTTGGTTACCGGCTAAGTGCTGATGGGCGAGGTATAGCGTTTCTTGACTTCCGCACAAATCATTAAGGTAAGTGTTAGCCAGTAAGTCTCTTTCAGCTTCCACCGTTTTTGGTTTTTCGCCAAACGGCTTTTCACTGACAAATAAGCCGCCGACACCTTCCATAACCGTCCAAATTTCGCCTTCTGATAATAAATATCCATTTATCATTTGATATTCGTCACCCGGCTTAAGATCAGCCAGGCTTTGTCCCTTTAAACTAATTTGATGGATCCGACAGCCATTATTGCCAACGGCGTAGAGGAATTCCCCGTTTGGACCAAATTGGAATTCTCGTAAGCTGTCATCTATAAATTGATCCAATTCCCCTAAATCTTGAACCTCAAGTTCAGATTCAGGTTTAGTAGCTAAATCAAAGCGATAGAGATGTCGCCGCCATTTCGTATAGTTATTGCCCTCATTGACAGCGACAATACCATAACAGTTAGGCCCTTTTTCAGCGGGGTTTGATAATAAAGCGAAAATTTCGTCTTGGCGACCCAAGTCATTTCTTAGGGGAGTAACCCATTTTCTAACCCCTTCATTGTGGATGAAATAAATGGCAGTTTCTTTATGACCAACAGCCTGATCACCGTAGGGTTGAAATCCTTCCAAATTTCTTAATCTGCCGGTAATATCAGTTGAGTCGGGTAGAACAAAAACCTCACTATCAGGTGACAACCAATGATAAGAATTACTTCCACCAAAATAAATTCCGTTTTCACTTGTTGGTGCAGTATCAGTAATTAATGTTCCAGGGACAGTGTCAGAAATTTCAACGGAAACGTAGTTTGTTAAGAAACCATCTTCATCTTTTTCAGCTAGTCCAATGCCATTTGCCCAACCCAAAATTAGTTTCTTGTTAGGAGTTTCTGAAACTGTTCGGATACCATAGTAATTATGAGCTTCAGGAAAACTTGCATTTTCATAAACAAGGAACTTGTGAGAACGCCAATGCCCAGTTTCTAAAGGAGCTTGTATCTGTTTTTTTTCAGGTTCGATTTTACTTGGTTTTTCTTCGCTGGTCTGACTTCCTATTTCGCCCCATTCCTTTTGAGGGAGGTTCTGGCCGAATTCTTGAGTGGTTGGAATTAAACTAGAGGCCGCAGCTGCTCCGGAAAATTTTAAAAATTCTCTTCTAGATATTTCTTCTGCCATTGTTTTTAACTATAGCAGTAAGAAAAATCTAATGTCAATTTGTGCTAAAATTGACTCATGAAAAAAGTAATTGCGGCTCTACTAACTACTTTTTTGTTAATTTTTCCTCGGCCGGTTTTTGGTCAAGAAGCCTTTGTTATCAATAATTTTGATACTCAAATTACGGTCAAAAAGGACACTCCCTTAGCAGTCAGGGAAACAATTGCCGTTGATTTCAGTGAAAACCGACATGGAATCTTTCGTGTTATTCCCGTCGTTTATAACGTTGACGGCCGGACAATTAAGACTGACCTGTCAGTTGAATCGGTAACAAATAAGGAGGGGAAACAAATTCCCTTTCAAACCAGTCGGCTGAATCAAAGCATCAAGATAAAAATCGGTGATCCGGATAAGACAATTATTGGCAAGCAAACCTATGTTATTACCTACCAGGTCGAACGGGTTATCCAGCGTTATGAAGAGCATGACGAGCTTTACTGGAACGTAACCGGGTCGGAGTGGCCGACGGAAATTCAACGGGTAACTGCAACAGTGACAACGGAACACGCCAATATTAAGGAAATTGATTGTTTTGCCGGCAAGGCCGGAAGTGAAGAACGAAGGTGTACGGGCGAGGCCGAAATGAAAACGGCCAATTTTTATTCAGCCGGAGCAATTAACTCGGGAGAAGATTTCACAATTGTTGTTGGATTTAATAAAAATAACCAGTTTAATTTTCCCGGTCCGCTCCAAAAGGCTTGGTGGATGGTCAGAGATAATTGGGGTTACGGCCCGGCCTTTTTGCCGCTGATCCTTATGGCCTATTTTTGGTGGAAGAAAGGAAGAGATAAAAGGTACTTGGGAGATAATGTTTATTTTGCTCCTGAAGATCAAAATCAAAAGACAGTATCGCCGTTTCACCGGCCGCATTTGCCGATGGTTTATCACCCGATTGATAATTTGTCTCCAGCCCAGGTCGGAACAATCATTGACGAACGGATTAACATTCAAGATGTTGTTGCCGAAATTGTTGAGTTAGCCCGGTTAGGCTACCTGAAAATTGAACGAATAGAAAAGAAGGGTATTTTCAGCGGCAAAGACGATTACTGGTTGATTAAGGAAAAAGAAGCGGACGAAAAACTGAATGATTATCAACAGTATCTTCATAAAAAACTCTTTCAAAATGTAATTAAAAAGACCAAGGTTTCCAGTCTAAAGAACAAATTTTACAAGTATCTTGATGAATTCAAAGAAAAGCTTTACCAAAGTTTGGTCGAGATGAAGGCCTTTCCGGCTTCGCCTGATAAAATTCGGCAAAGATGGATAGGTTTATCGATATTAATTGATATGGCGTCGGCATTTTTGATATTTAGATTTATGTCGGTGACCAGCAATTTTGGACCGCTGATAATTATGATTCCATCAGCTTTTTTAGCGGTTATTATTAGTCTATTCATGCCCCGGAAAACTGCCTGGGGCTATTCTTTGCATCGTCAGGCCAAGGGTTTGAAATATTATTTGGGCAAGGGTAAATGGCGGGAAGAAATCCATGAAGAACATTTGTTTTTAGAAGAAATGTTGCCTCTGGCAGTAGCTTTGGGTGTTGTGAATCAGCTGGCCAAAGATATGGCTGACATTGGAGTAGAACCGCCAGCCTATATGGCCGGAATAACCACCGCCAATTTGAATCGGAGTTTATCAGGCTTTAATTCTTATGCAGCTTCCAGTATTTCCTCAACTCCATCCGGCAAGTCCTCTTGGTCGGGCGGGTCTGGCTTTTCCGGCGGCGGGTCTTCCGGTGGGGGATTCGGCGGTGGCGGCGGCGGTAGTTGGTAATTTGACAAATCCCAACTTTTAATTTTTAATGAGTGGTATGTCACCGGAGAGCTGTCGACTGTGTTTAGACGACCCGGATATTGCTCAAGACTGCGAGCGATGTGGTTGGCGCGGTGATAACGGTGACGGCCAAGCCGGAGATTGCCATCGCTTAAATGGTATCGGCGAACGAATAATTATCAATCAAAGAAAGAAAGATCTTGACGGGTCAGAGCTGGTGATTGGAAGAATTATTCGGGTCAATACTCATGAGTTTAGTCATCATCGAATTTCACCCCCTCTTACCGTTGATCAAATGCGAGCAGGGAGATAGTTGACTTTATTTGGGTTGTTAGGCTATGATTGATAAAATTATTTAGAAAGGAAGGTGAATAATGACTGTAGAATTGTTGCCGATTAAACCAACAATAACTTTTAGCGATTTCGATAAGCTTGATATTCGGGTGGGGACAATCGAAAAAGTAGAAGACATTGAAAAGTCAGACAACTTACTGCGACTAACCGTTGATTTTGGTGACCACGAAAGAAATATTTTGGTTGGGATGAAGGGTGAACGGGAAGACCCGACTGAAATTGTCGGTCTCCAGACTTTGTTTGTTGTAAATCTCGAACCAAAGGAAATGATGGGGGAGGTTTCAGAAGGAATGTTGTTAGATATTGGTTATGCCAATAAAATTAAACCTGTTTTGGCCTTGCCGGAAAGGAAAGTGCCAAACGGAGTAAGTGCCGGTTAATGTCACCTTTAAAGTTTGTTTTAATTGGGGGATTGTTGTCCTCCTTTGGTTTTGGTATCTCCGACTTTTTATCTAAAAAAGTGTCTGATCGGGTCGGAGCTCTGCGAACCTTATTTTATTCGCAAGTTGTCAGTAATGTCTTTGTTGCCTTTTTTTGCTTTGGCCGATTTTCAACGTCAGAACTTACCATGCCTTTGTTGGGGTTACTCCTATTGTGTACTCTGCTTCATATAGTTGGTTATATATTCCTTTATCATTCTTTCAAAATTGGTAAATTGAGTATTGTCAGTCCGATATCATCCGCCTACGTAATTTTTGCCACCCTTATTTCGTTTATGTTTTTCGGCGAAACATTCCGGTCCTCTAAATTATTTATTTTAGCGATTATTATCATTGGGATTATGATGTCGGTGATTGACTGGAAAGATTTGAAAGACGGGCTTCAGGCCGAGGATTTTGCCGTTGGTGTTCCCCAGGCCCTTTTTGCCTTAGCCATATTTAGTTTTAGTGATCCCTTGTGGAACAGCTTTCTCGAGCAGGTCAGCAATTGGCAGATATGGGTATTGATTTCCAGGGGGTTGTTAATTTTAATTTTGTTTGGCTATTTTCTTGTTTCCCGAAAAGGTTTCCAGTTAGCCGGGGTAAAACAGGTTAGAGCAAGATTATTTTGGATGGGGTTGTTTGTTGCCGTTGGTCAGTTGGGACAGTATTGGGCTTTTAATAAATCGGTTGATACGACAAGTTTAATTATTGCGGTTAGTTCAACCTATCCCTTGGTTACTGCCGGGCTGGCCTTTGTTTTACTTAAAGAGCGGTTGGCGGTTAACCAATATATTGGAGTAGGTTTAACAATGACTGGACTGCTTCTCATGCCCTTTATTTGAATTTTTCTGGGAGTTGTGAGGCCAAGTCCGGTTGGTCGTAAAGAGCAATTGCCGCCGCTGCCCCGATGAGGCCGCGTCGGCCGGATATTTCAAATACCCGGATGTTGTTTTCTTGGCAAACTTGATAGGCTTCATCTAAATTGTCTATAAATTCAGTCCGGGCTTTGTCAGCAAAGTTAATCAGGGAGTTGGAATGAAGAATTTGGTCGGAAACACACATGACGGTCTCGTCACTGAAAGTATTATTTTTTAGCTGCTGCTGGAAATAATCAATTATTATTTTTTCCTTTGACGGCAAAATGGAAAAACCAACAACTGTTCCCATGCAGTTGCGAGTCTTATTCGGGTTGTCCGGGAACAATTGGATGTTGCCGTGAATAAGATAATCAATCCCTTTTTTCTCGTTTAAATCTTCGGCAATATTATGAATCAAAGAATAAGTTGCCCCTTCTTGGTCATTATCGGTATCGTCCACCGAAACAAGGAGGAGTTTTCGGCGGGGAAGGATAACCTGGCCTTTGCCTAGTTGGTTGCCGCCGCCGGAGGCAATTACCCGAACGGCCTTAACTCCGTCGGCAATTCCTCTGGAATAAGCGGCACTGACCCCACCGCCGCCGTAGCCGGCGTAGGTAACGGTAATATTCTTCTGTTTAACTTGACAAGCTTCGATGCCGATAGGAGCAAAGGCCGGAGTAAGGGAAAGCTCAGCCCGACCGGGCTTAATGATAAAGATGGAATTAGTTCCTTCCCGGTAGGATTTAATGACAATTGAACTCGTTCTGGGGAAGTGAAAGGTCCGCCAACCTTCAATAAAGAAACCGTTTTTGGGACCATAGTTTTCAATCAGCATGACAACGTCATTATTAGAATCGTAATGTGCGATAAGCCGGTTGTAAGACATAATCCATTTTTTAGATTTTAATTTTTCCCGGAGTTCTTGCGGCGAAAATTTCTTTTTAAAACCCATTGTTGACAATTATATACCATTAGTTTATAATTCGCCCAATTAGGCATGGAGAAGATAAAATCTAACCAACTATCCACGACTGCCTTGATGATTGAACCGACTTCTTTTGGCCTGAATCCGCAAACTGCAGAGTCAAATAAATTTCAGCTCCAACGACTTGATGAAGACGAAGAATCTGTTCGAGGGTTCGCCCTCGATGAATTTAAGAACTTTACCATCCGGCTCGACCAAGAAAAAGTAAAAGTTTTAGTTTGTCCTTCTCGTCAAGATGTTGTTACCCCGGACGCTGTCTTTCCCAATAACTGGATTTCTTTCCATGACGGGAAAGCTGTTCTTTATCCGATGATGGCTCCTATACGGAGAGAGGAAAGACAATTTGAAGTTGTTCGGCGGAAGTTGGCCGAAGCGGATATTAATATTGATCCCGAACCGATTGATTTGACTTATCTTGAAGAGGAAGGGGAGTTTGTAGAAGGAACAGGCAGTTTGGTTTTTGATCGGGAAGATCGATTAGCCTATGCTTGTTTGTCTCCGCGGACAACTGAAAAAGCAGTTGGAGCTTTCGCTGAGGCGGTTG
This sequence comes from uncultured Gammaproteobacteria bacterium, assembly GCA_964498425.1. Lineage (GTDB taxonomy): Bacteria > Patescibacteriota > Microgenomatia > UBA12405 > JAHJSD01 > CAYSLZ01. The sequence continues at coordinate 26,062 of CAZCGQ010000007.1, forward strand.
GATTTGAGCCAATTATCTTTAGAGCAGTTGACAGGGAAGGGGCTGAAATTTATCACACAAATGTTGTTATGAGCATCGGTGAAGAGTTTGGTTTGGTTTGTTTAGATTCAATTGTTGGAGATGAAGACAGACAAATGGTGGCTGACCGAATTAGGGAAAGCGGCAAGGAATTAATTGAGATAGATTTAGACCAGCTACATCAATTCGGCGGGAATATTTTGCAGATGCAGTCAGTTGAAGGAGAAAGAAAAATCATTATGTCAACTTCCGCGTTTGAGTCTTATCGACCAGATCAGCGCCAGGCATTGGAAAACCACGGTGATTTATTAATAGTTAGTATTCCCACAATAGAAAGGGTGGGCGGGGGAAGTTCTCGGTGTATGCTTGCCGAGGTCTTTGCCTAAAAATTATGAAAATGTTAACTGAACGACGAACGGAACTATTTTCGGACCAGTTAGAGAAGTCACGAGGTGGTCGACGAAGTCGACGACACGTCGAAAACGTAGAGGCTTTACGCCCACCTGAAAAGGTGGGCGTTTTTTGTGAGACCGAACCGTTAAAAGCGGTTCATATTTGGGGTGAGCCAGGACCGGAAACCCTGTTGGCCCAGCTCTTGCCCGAAGATATTAGTCTTTTTTATGAGCGCTTTGACGTGGCCAAGGCTCGAGACGAGCACGTCCGATTCGCTAATATAATTAGAAACGAGGGAGTCGACGTTATCGAGGTTCGTGACCTCCTTGCTAAAAGCCTCAGTTTAGAGGATTATTCGGAGGCGCCGCGAACTGAAGAGGACCTGGTTCAAGCAGTTCATCGCCGAGGTGAAGAGCTTTACGCCCGATATGGGGTCGGGGATTTAGCCGTTTTAGATCAGGCGGAAGAGATTGTTCGCGAGGATTTAGAAGATTTAGGCTTGGAACACGGGTTAGCCTTAGGCTATGTTCTGGCGATAGAACCAGAAATTCCTCTGGCAAACATGTTTTACGCCCGAGACCAGTCGAACGTTCTCGGCGAAACAGTAGTCTTTGGACGAATGCGCTGGCCGATTCGTCGTCCGGAGGTTCCTCTTTATCAACGTGCTTATCAAAACGGCCCGGAAAAGACAATGCGGGTCAGCGGCAACGGGGCATATTTTGAAGGCGGCGATGGGATAATGCTTTGCCGGGACTGCTATATCGGAGCAGGCGGCAGATCAAGTACCAGCGGAGTAGAAGAAATATTCTCGGTAATCTGGCCGGAGATAACGGCTAGAGGAGGGCGGATGTTTGAAGTAAGACATCCAAAGCTTTGCCAATGTGATCAGGAGGGAGCAGTAGAAATTGAGGCAATGCATTTGGACACTTACTGGATGCCGGTTCGACCGGATTTAGTCGCTGGTTGTTTAGAAGAAATGAGCCAGCGGCGGGTGATAGAGTACGAAGCAAACGGCGGAAAGAAAAGAGTTGACCGCGGCCGGTTTGATAGGTTTATGGATGAACGCGGAATCGAGGTCATTCCGGTGCCTAAAGAAGAACAGGTGTTCCACGGAACAAACTTTTTGAATTTGGGCAATGACCGTGCTATAATAAGTTTATCCGAAAATAAGGAGACAGTTGAGCGAATGAGAGAGCGAGGGATAACAACAATCCCAGCAGACTTAAAAGAATTGACTAAGGGATACGGCGGTGGACACTGTATGTCCGGCGGATTAGTTAGGTAGAGAAAATGAGTCAAGAAAGAAAAAGGCAACTCCAAGAAAGAGAAAGCCTGCCCGATATTCTTTATCCGCGGCAAGTCTTGGCTGGACAAACTGTTGGTGAAATAAAAGAATTGACCAACTTAGATTCCGTGAAATTAAATTTAAGGGAATCTCCTTCTCACGTTGAGGCTGATTACGGTGTTGCTTGCTTTCCAATTGCCAAAGAATGGGGATACAGTCCAGTGGAAATTGCCGAACAGCTGGTTGCCGGCTTAAATGAAGATTTGCCGGAGCTAGTTAAAAAAGTGGAGGCAGTTGGCCCTTACATTAATTTTGAAGTAAATCAGGAGGAATACAGCCAATTGGTAATTGATAGTGTTTTATCTTTGGGAAATGATTACGGCAAAGAAAACATTGGTGACGGAGAAGTAGTTGTCATTGATATGTCGTCGCCGAATGTTGCCAAGCCGATGACTGTCGCTCATCTCCGGTCAACGGTTATCGGTCATTCTTTGGGGCGGATGTTTTCATTTTCTAATCACGAGGTAATTCGAGATAACCACCTAGGTGATTGGGGAACTCAATTTGGGATGATGCTTAAAGCTCACGAGCTTTGGGGCGACGAAGTTCCAGAACTGCGTAGTGGTGATTCTGAAGCTCAAGTACACGGTTTGTATACTCTTTACACCAAAATTCATGATGAAGTTGAAAAAGACAAAGAGGAAGAAAAAATAAATCTTAATGCTCGGGTAAGAGAGCAAGGCATAGAGCAATTTCCGGAGTTAACTGATTCTTACAATCGCCACTTGAAAAAATACCCGGAAGATAAAGCCTGGGATATGGCCCTGGAAGATGCAATTCCTTCCGTTGAATTAGAAACAGCGGGAAGGGAATGGTTTAAGCGGTTAGAAGCCGGTGACCCGGTAGCTGAACGCAAATGGCGGGAAATGACGGAATTGAGCCTAGTTGAGTTTGAAAAAATTTATGATATTTTAGGAGTCGATTTTGACTGTGCCATTGGTGAGAGTTTTTATGCTCAGGAAGGTTGGACAAACCGGGTGGTTGATGAACTTGAGGAAGCAGATTTTGTTTTCGAATCAGATGGAGCACTGGTTGCTGATTTGGATGACGTTGGTAAGGGCAAGCTTGTTGTTCGGGCAGAAGGCGGACGTAGTTTGTATATTACCCGGGATTTAGCAGCAGTAATTTATCGCCAGGAGGAAATGGATGCAGAGCGGATACTTTATGTTGTTGGTGGTGAACAAAAACATTATTTTGAGCAGTGTTTTGAAATTGCCGGGCGGATGGGTTATGAAGTAGCTGATAATTGTGAACATATCTTTTTTGGGATGTTGAGCTTGCCGGAAGGCAAAATGTCAACTCGGGCAGGGAGGGTAGTATTTTTAAAAGACGTTTTGGATGAAGGAATCAGACGGGCGGAAAAGGCAATTCGGCGAGAGAGTAGAAGTGAAATTACGGCTGATGAAATGCAGGAAATTGCCCGTGATGTTGCTACTGGAGCAATTATTTGGAGTGATTTATCTTCTGACATGAAAAGAGACATAAAATTTGATTGGGATGAAATACTTGCTTTTGAAGGGGATTCTGCTCCCTATGTACAGTACATGCATGTTCGGGCAAAAAGTATTTTGGAAAAGGCGAAAGGACTTTCTATTGAAAAGCAGGAGGCTGGGGTTGAACCGGAAGAGGCAGAAGTAGATCTAGTTAAAAAGTTAGCCGATTTTCCTGAAATAGTTCAAGGAGCTGTTGAACAAAGAAACCCAACGTTGGTTGCTCAGTATACTTACGAATTGGCTAAGTTCTACAGCGGATTTTACCATAAGTGTCGGGTTATCGGCTTGAACGATGAGGTAAATGAGTTCCGCCTGCGTTTGACAGCTGCCTCAGCACAAGTAATTGAAAATGGTCTTTATTTGCTTGGTATTTCTGCCCCGAATAAAATGTAGGTTTTGAAAGCGAAGCAAATGAAGTGTTATACTTGTTTCAATAATTTTCCGCCCCTTTGGGACTTGGTAAAGGGGCGGGGTTTTAATTATGAGAAAAGAAAGAGTAGGTAATTATCAGGAGAAAGAATATAGAAATGAAATAAAGCAGTGGGGCTTTGATCGGCCGACTTGTGTAATTGACTCTCAATCTGGCCCAGGCTTAATTGGTGATCCGGCCGAGCAATCATATATGAGAGCTTTTTTAATGGCCGGTGAAGATGATTTGGTTCTTACTGATTTTCAACTAAATCAAACTTACATCAATGGTTATTTAAAAGAGACTTTGGGATTAGCAATTCCCAATTTCTGGGTAGTTAATCATCAAGATTTAGAAACTTTAACCGACCATTTAATTTCTGATAAAGATGCTTTATCTGAGGTTCGCCAATGGTTGGTAACGAGAAGAAGTCAAGTACAATTTTTTGAGGTAACTAAAAAAGAAGCAACTCTTTTAGATAGGTTGGGAAGACCAAAAGCAACTTGCGGTAGTGTGGAAGCAGCAGCCGAGGTTGGATCAAAGACAGGGTTTAGGCGTTTATGTCAAGAATTAGGAGTTCTCCATCCCCCAGGTTTTATTTGTTGTTCACTTGATGATACGGTTAGGGCTGTGGACAAGCTGATGAGGGTTGGTCGTCAGGGACTAATTAAAGTGAATTTAGGAACGGGGGGATACGAATTAAAAAGTAATAATATGTTTTCAGAAAAAGATTGGCGGGAATCAGGGTTAGATTTAAATGATTACGTCAAAGAAAAATTAGCTTACTTCAACCACTTGCTTGGAGAAGAATGGGTAGTTGAACAGTACGTTGGCGGTGCTTTGGGTTCAGTGCACGTTTATATTAAAAATGAAAATGAGGCAACAACTCCGGTAGCATTTGGTCAAGACTGTGAAAATGACTCCTATGTTGGCGGTTATTTGCCTTGTCATAGTGAAGAGGCGGAAATAATGGAAAAGGTTGTTGAGCAGAAATTGGTTCCTGCTTTACAGGAGCGGGGCATCTTTGGTTTTGTTTGCTTTGATTATCGGGGAAATTGGTTTTTGGAATGCAATGCTCGGCCTGGTGCTTTAGATTTTATTGATCATTTTGTTACTCGGGTTGCTCAACAGCATCAGGTTCCATCGCCATTCGCTTGGTATCATGCTCATACTTCCCTACCAGTTGATAGTATTACCTTTGAAGAGATGTTTAGAAAGCTTGATGATGATTTAAGGCCAGAAGTTGGCACATCGGGTAATGTGCCGTTAATTACTAATCCCGAAGTTTTACCGTGGGGCCGGTCACTGGATTTAACAGTAGTTAACTATGGACCAGGAGCTAGTGTAGATAAAGCTAAGCAAGGTTTTGACCAATTTAAGCAAACAATAGAACAAAGATTACAACAATAGATACTCATAGAAAAATCACCCAAACATTTTTTTAACCTCGATATAAATTTTCTGAGAGTAATGGGGGTTTTTAAACGCCCTGTTAAGAATAAACGCTACTATTCCAAACTTTTCAGAACCAGAATTACTATCTAACTCAAAGGATTTCTTTATTTGTAAATGTTTTTTTATTTTTTTACAATTAGCTAAACGTTCCACAATTTCGTTAATTGAAGAAAATCTAAATTGCAATGGAGCAATGGAGGAAGGAATGTATTTTGACCAGGTTATCACTCCACACATGATTTGAATTTGAAAGGCTAATTTTTCTTTAAAGGACAAGCCGTTAATTTTTTTTAGTTTTTGATAATTTTTATCTACAATTAGCTGTGCTTCTTTTAAACTCATGTATTGAGAACACGAAAATTTCTCATTAATTTTATTTAATGAAAAGAGAAGGTTTTCTGAATTACAAAAAAGCAACTTGGTAACGTATTCAAAAACAATCGAGGTTTTCTTACTTAGATTCTTATTTTCCATAAGTACAGAAAGCGGTATAATTATAGATTCCAAAGAGAATGATTTACTTAACAAAAAAGCTTGTTCTTGTTTATTTTTAAACAACAATTTCAAATAGTCAAAATATGCTGAGCTTTTCCTAGTTACTAAGGCTTCGACGGGATCAATGTGTGCCTGACATAAATTCAAGGCTACAAAAGCATAAGCAAGAAGTTGCATTTCCGTTGATATATAATCTTCGTACCGCAATAATTTTGTCTCGGCATAAAAGTAATTCTTAATTCGCTGTCTTAATTCTGTAATTGTTTCTTCTACCCTGTTCAAAGAAAAATAACTATAACTTCGATCAAGATAAGACTTTCCATATTTTGAGTTTAAGATTGATTCTATAGAAAGGCCCTCATCAATCTTTTTTTTCAACCAAAAAATATCTTCAATGTCCTTTTTATTAAAAAAAGGAGGCATAAAAGAATTAAACCATTCGTGTTTATTAATAATTACATTGTTATTATCACCTTTATTCCAATTAGTGTTGTCACCATAAACATTCCAGGGGGTTACTCGAGGATTAAGAAGAGGGATTTTCTTATCACCTATACTGACATGTTGCATTCTAACTTGAAAAAATGTCAAGATTAGTTAAAAAGGTAAAAATGATTTTTTCGAGCTTTATTAAGTTTTGAACTGAGATTTTTTCGGTTGTAGCATGAGCGTTTTCTACCCCATCCGATAAATTAACAACCTTTATTCCAGCTTCGACTAATGGGTTAGCATCACTAACTCCAGTACTTCTGTCACAAACTGTTGGAATATTCAATTTTTTATAGATTTTTTTAATTTTTTTAATAAAAATATCTTTTTCCGAATGATTATACCCCGAACAATAACCATCAAGGGTAAACTTAATCTCTACATCATTTTCACCCCCGATTTTTCGAGCCAGTTTTTCAATTTTCTTCAAATATTTATCAAATTTTGATTTACTGGTGCTCCTAACTTCTCCAGAAATCTCTGTAATTTCAGGAATAACATTAATCCCTGTGCCAGAGGATACCTTGCCGATATTTATCGTTGTTTCACCGTCATCAAACTTTCCTATGGGGACATTACCTATAAATTTCATTGCTGGGATTAGCGAGTTGTTTCCCTCCTCTGGACGGGAAGCATGGGCAGCTTTTCCTTTGAATTTCACTCTAAAATTATATATAAAAGGGGAAGAAGTAATTATCCTGCCATGCGGCTTGGAGTAATCGAAAATTAAACCTTTTTTGGATTTTATCCACTCAAAATTAAAATTTTCACACCCTCCTCCTGTTTCTTCTTTAACAGTAAATAATAACTCGATATTAGGCAGTTTTTCATATTTGTCCTTATATCTTTTAATCGCTGAAAGTAGTGCTGACAAAGCAGCTTTATTATCCGCTCCAAGAATAGTACTACCATCACTCTGTAAAACACCATTCTTTATAATCGGTTCAATACCACAACCAGGTTCTACTGTGTCCATATGGGCGCAAAACATAAATCTTTTCCGACTACCAGGAACCCAAGCAAGGATTGATCCAAGATCATCTTGTTTCCATTTAAAATTATTCCGTACTAACCACTTTTTTAAAAACTCCGCCATTTTTCGTTCTTTTCCTGAAGGGCTATCAATCTTAACAAGTTCGGTAAAAAGATCCACTAATTTGTTCATTACTTAATTATTATAACCTGTACAAACAATTCTTTGTTAACAGGTAAATAATATTGTTTAATAATAACATTTTTTACCGAAAGTTTCTTGGCAACCCAGCTTTTTAAGTTATTCAACTTAATTCCGTTTTGTTCATATAAGAAGGAAGGTTCAGTCCAAGAAAGCCTTCCCCCGTTTTTTAACTTAATAAGCAAGTTTTGCACAGATTCATTAAAAATTTCTGAAACCTTTCTATAAGATGATCTCGAAATCGTTGATAAAATTTTGTGGATAAAGATGTAATCAATTTTAATATCAATATCCTTAATTTCCTTGGTTGAACTAATCTTATAAAAGGTGGGAAAGCCCTTGAAGCTCGTCTCCTTTAAGCTTTGATAGATTTCATTTTCACGTTTAGCAGTTTCCTTGTTATTTAGGCCAGCTGCAATGAATTTAAACTCGGGCTTGTTTATAAACTCGTAATATTTGACCATTTCTTTCAAAAGAGATAGATTATCTTCATCTGGATCACAAACAATGACTTTGCCGAAAACTTCAGCCAATAAAAAAACTTCAAAGCCTGTTTCTGGACCAATATTTAGGACGGATAAATTTTGGTCATATCCCATATTCTTGAGGGAGATTACTTTTGAATGCGCTCCTCCATGAAAATCCATAGAGCTAAGTTTTTGAATAACCTCAGGTAACTCAATATTCCATTTCCTTTTGTAGGCTTCGTTAATATGAGGATGTTTAGTGAGTACATCCTTTATTTTTTTAAGTATCTTAGTTTGAGATTTACTAGACATAATCTTAATACCTAATAATTCCTTTTTTAGAATTAAAATAGGCCTTCTGACCATTTTTCAAAACAGAAGATGCGTCACCAACCCCTACAATAGCGGGCACATTTAATTCACGGCAAATTATTGCAATATGAGAAGTCACTCCTCCTTGATCAGTTATTATACATTTAATTTTTTTTAAAATAAGAATGAAGTCAGGAGTTGCATTCGTTGTAACTAAAATCAAATTATCACCTTTTACTTTGGAAAAATCTTTTGCTGAACCTACCTTTATTACTCGACCGGTACCTTTAGAAGAATTAACGCCTATCCCTTTTAAGGTTTTCACTCCCATGCAAGTGAGTATAGCACGTAAACACAGGTATAAGATAATCAACCCAATTGAATTTTACAATTGTGATCATTATACTATGAAGAACAAATTTTGCTATCTTAGTATAAAAGCAAATGCCATAGGACCAGTTTTTAAGGTTAACAGAATAGAAGGGAGGTGAAAAATGGAAAGGGAAGAAGAAATCAAAAAATTAGTTGTTTCTGGCATCGAAGATGGGTCAGGTCTAAGGGTAGAAGAAGGGTATTCTGATCTTTTAACAGAGGGGACAATTATCCGTATAACAAATGACGATTTACCATCGAGAGAAAAAGGGTGGATTAAGTTTGAAGTAGTGTCACTTCCGGATAGAACAGATGAGGACGTTCCTATAGGAGGTATGATTCCGGAAAGGGAGGTAGTATTCCAATAAAGGAAAGTTAAGGTAAGGGAAAAGTTATTAATAAGCAGTTAACCCTTAGTTGGAGGCCGTATAATCATATTGACTTTTTGAGAACTATGGTTATAATTGGGTAAATCTGCTGATGGGAGTCGCGATCCCGGAGGAGTCCGACAAAATTCGGAACGGCAGCGAACCGTGAATTTCGCGGCTTCGATATTTTTTCGGAGTCACTAAGTTTCAGCTAGCAATAGTTGAATAAAGAAAGGGTGGTACCGCGTTTAGAGAAAACGCCCCTTTGGGCCGAAAATTTCGACCCAGCGGGGCGTTTTTTTGTTGCTCAGCCATAAGTTTTGCAAACAATTAGGTTGGCAAGTATACTGAAGAAAATGAGTAAAACTAAAATCCAAAATTCGGAATTATTGGTGAGTGAAGGAATTAAGCGGTTAATTGCAGAGGTTTGCGGTGAGTTTGGTGTGGAGATTGATCCGGGAGAAGTGCATT
>CAZCGQ010000008.1:0-24949 GCA_964498425.1 uncultured Gammaproteobacteria bacterium
CTTTTTTAGCAATTTCAATTATTGAAAACTTTACGCACACGGGAGTACAAGCAGCTTTAGTTCAAAAAAATAACAGAGTTGACAATTATTTAAACGCTGCTTGGACTATTCAACTTTTTAGGGGAATAATAATATTTTTAAGTTTATTTTTTGGAGCCCCATTAATAGCCCTTTTTTTTAATGAACCTAACGTGATTCCTCTAATTCGCGTATTAAGCTTTTCACAACTTTTTAGGGCCCTTATAAATATCAAAATCGTATATTTACAAAAAGAATTAGATTTTAGTAAACAATTTTTTTATCAGTTGGCAGGAACCATAACTGAGCTAATTGTTTCTTTATTCTCGGCTATTATTTTAAGAAATGCATGGGCTTTAATTTTAGGAGCTTTAGCTGGCAATTTAGTTCGCCTAGTAACCTCATATTTAATTATCGAATATCACCCAAAACTTTGTTTTGAAAGAAAAAAATTAATGAATTTGTGGACTTATGGAAAGTGGGTTTTTGCTTCAAGTGTTTTATTATTTATTGTTACTCAAGGAGATGATTTTTTCGTTGGAAAAGTTTTAGGTACAGTAATGCTTGGTTTTTACCAAATGGCTTATCAAATTTCTAGTATTCCAGCAACAGAAATAACCCATATTGTATCTAATGTAGCCTTTCCAGTTTACGCTAAATTACAATCAGAATTAGGAGAACTTAGAAATGCATATTACAAGAATTTATTTTTAATTTCAATCGTCTCTTTTCCTATTGCAGGAGGAATTTTTATTCTTTCGAAAGAGTTTGTGCCTGTATTTTTAGGACGTGAGTGGATTCCAATAATCCCTACTATGCGTATTTTATCTATATTGGGAGCAGTGAGAGCAATTGCCGCAACAATGGGACCAATTTTTAATGCAATGGGTCGACCGGACTATAATTTAAAAGTGCCATTTATTAAAATGCTACTCCAATTTACTTTAATATTTCCACTTTCAAAGATTTGGGGATTACCGGGAGTAGCTTTAGCCTGTGTATTACCTTCATTTTTTAGCCAATCATATTCCTTGATTAAACTTAAAAAAATAATAAATATTTCATACAAAAAATTCTTTTCTATCTTGCTACCTCCATCTCTGATTACAATTTTAATGTGCATTGTTATCTTTTCTATCAATTTTGTTATTGAAAACAACTTAGTTAAATTATTTTCCTCAGTTTCATTAGGATTTATATTATATTCCAGCTTAATTATTTTTTACTATAAGCAAATTAAATCCTACGATATTTTTAGAGATGCTAGAATGATATTTAAAAGTTAAAATATTACTGTGAATAAATATACAAAAAAAATCCTGGGTTTTTTCAAAGTAATTTATTTTTTTTTGAAATACAATATACTTCATCTATTGAACAGACCAGATTATCCTGAGTATGTAGTTTTTTATACTACTTTTAGATGTAATTCACATTGTAAAGCATGTAATATTTGGAAAGGTAATGATCAAGTTAAAAAGAAAATGGAGCTTAATATAGAAAATATTAAAGAGATATTTTCTAATTCGCTTTTCAGAAAGGTTAGGAATGTAAATGTGCAAGGTGGAGAAGCAACTTTAAGAGAAGATTTGCCTCAGATTATAGAAATTTTAATTCAAACATTGCCAAAATTAACAACTATCGGATTAACAAGTAACGGGTTAGATACCGAATTAGTAATCGAGCAGACAAAGAAAATTCTCAAAATTTGTAAATCTTCTAATATAAAATTCAATGTGGGTATTTCAGTTGATGGCGTTGGAAAATATCACGATTATGCCCGTGGAGAAAATGCTTTTAAGAAAGCAAGTAAAACTATAAATCAACTTAAAAAAATTCGACGGGAATTTCCAGAATTAGGTTTAGGAACCAATTGCGTTATAACAGCTAAAAATGTTTATAATATTGACCAGATAGAAAGTTGGCAAAAGAAAATCTTTGGATTTAACAATATATCTGTAGTTGAGTTTAGAGATCATTTTTTAAATCAACCAGAAACCGGGAACACACTACTTTTTGATAATAATGAAAAGGAAACAAGGCTTTTTATTAGTTGGTTGGATAAAAAAATTACAGAAAAACCTAGGTACCCACTTCAATATCGCTACAACCAATTAAAAAATATGCTTTTATACGACAAACCACGTACTCAATCTTGCCAATATTTAATAAATAGCGTTGTTGTTACTCACCGCGGTGTTTTACAAGATTGTCCAATTGGAGGGGTAATCGGATCATATAAAGATGGAAAACTTGAAGAAATGTACTTTTCAAATAAAGGCAAATTTGCAAGAAATTATCTTAAAAACAATAAATGTTCAAATTGCTACCCTTACAACTTCTACGAAGCTGAATTCGAGAAAGATCTTGTAAAATATCTTTTTTGGCGAATGGTTAACTTTTATAAATAATATTAATGCTAAAAAAAATTATAAAAAGATTTATTACAAAATTTAGAACAATCAATTATTGTGGCATCCTACCAAACCACATTTCCATTGAAATTACTAATCACTGTAACTACAAGTGTAAGATGTGTCCCAGTACTCATCAAAAATTCAATAGAGGTGTAATGTCTTTTCCTACCGTTGTTTCTATTACTAAAAAAATTAATGAAATATCTGGTGTTGATTATATTACAATAGGTGGAATGGGAGAACCCACATTGGACGAAAATCTGTCAGAAAAAATAACTTATATTAAAGAAAATCTTTCTAGAAAGACACCTATTCAACTACATACAAACGGATCTTCTACTCAAAAAATATTATGTAAATTACTACCTGTGGTGGATATTTTTTCTCTAAGTTTAAATGCAGCTTTTTCTGATACGCATAAAAAAATTACTGGCGTTGATAGCTTTAATCATGTACTTAATAATCTTAATTATTTAATAAATAATAAACAAACTTATAAGTATAAAATAAGGCTAACCATGGTAAAAAGCAAATTTATTAAAAAAGCTGAATCTAAAGCTTTTAATGTAAAATTTTCAAATCTAGTAGATTACATAGAAATTCACAATGAAAAAAATTGGGGCAATTGGAAACCATTAAATATCAAACATCAATATCCCTGCAAGCCCATATGGCAAACCTTATCTTTAAATTGGGATGGTACGGTTAGATTGTGTACAGAAGATTATAATCGAGAGTATATATTAGGTGATATTAATAAAGATTCAATAGAAAAAATATTCAATTCACCTAAAATACTAGAGGCGAGACAAAATCATCACAATGGCTCTTTTGGAAAATCTACAGGAATCTGCACAAATTGTTCGAAAACTATGGGGGATCCTTTTTGGTATAAAACCCCAATAAGGTATATATCAAATGCACCACTGTCGGAAATAATTGTAATTATTTATGATAATTTATCTAAACTTATGAAAAAAAATACATTATTAACACCCCCATAAATGGAAATAAATGTTCTGATAACTGATGTTCATTGTTCTTCAAACAGGGGAGATGCGGCTATATTAGAAGGTATTTTGCAGACAATAAATAAAAAGTTGCCCAAGGCAAATATTAAAGTTATGACCAAATACCCACAAGCAGCCTACATTATCAACAAAATAGAGACAATCGAGCACAAAATGATTCCTTATAGATTTAACTTTTCTATTAAGACTTTTACTTATTTTTATCTTCTGTTAGGTGCTTTTTGTTATAAGAATAGCCTAACAATACCTTTTTTTAAAAAAATTGTTGAAAAGCTTTCTTTAAAAAATTATTTCTGGGCCGATGTTGTAATAAGCACAGGAGGAGGGTTTTTAAATGATTTTTACATACCTGGCAATTATGGCAGATATTGGGGTTTTTGGTTTGCAAAGTTGCTTGGTAAACCTGTTTATATTTATGCCCAGTCAATAGGTCCAATTAAAAATATTATCCATAAATTTATTGCATCTTTAATACTTAATAAATTAGACCTAATTATTTTAAGAGACAAAATATCTATAGAAACTATCAATAAACTAAATCTGAAAAATCCAAAAATTAAGGTAACAACAGATGCAGCCTTTTCTATTAGTAATGCTAATAGAAAAAGGATCACTAATAAACTTGAAAATGATTTTAAGTTAATCCCCACAAATGGGATGGTAGTAAGTATATCAGCAAGAGAGTGGCGTTTCTACAAAGAAGAAGACGGTCACCAAAAGTATCTTAATTCATTATCTGCCCTTTCAGATTGGTTAATTTTAAATAAAAAAGCAACCGTAGTTTTTGCTTCAACTTGTACAGGTCTTGATGGTTATTATAGAGACGATCGTATAATTGCACATGAAATAATTCAAAAAATGAAATATTCTGAAAAGTTAAACCCATTAATATTATACGGTGAATACACACCGCAGGATTTACTTGATTTCTTTAGCAATATTGATATTCACGTTGGAACTAGGATGCATTCAAATCTTTTAGCAATACTTGCTAATACTCCTGTTGTAGCAATAAAATACGAGGATAAAACACAGGGATTGATGAGTTTTTTTAATCAAGGAAAATATATTGTTGACATTGATGAAATTAATGAAGAAAAACTAATTTTACTAGTTGAGGAAGTGCTTAACAGAAAACAAAAGATAAAAGCAGAAATTAAGGCTAAACTACCTTACGCTAAAAAGATTTCTGAAAAAACTTTAGAATACATATTAACTGATTTACGTTTTAAAAAGAAGTAATGAAAGTAGCTTTTTTAATTTCTAGTTTTCCAACGATATCGGAAACTTTTATTTTAAATCAAATAGCAGGATTTATTGATAATGATATAGAAGTAGTAATATATGCGTCAAAAAATAACAACCTTAAAAAAGAACATGCAGATATACCGAAATATAAGTTAAAAGAATTAGTGAATTATACCCACCAATCTATAGGTATTATCAACTCTACTCTTGAACTTTTAAAAAAACTGATGTATGGATTTATAAAATATCCTGTTAAGACAGTAAAATCATTAAATTTTATCAAGTATGGCATATCAGTTTTTAACTTCAAGCTTTTTTACTATACAATTGCATTTTTGAATAGCGAGACGGACTTTGATTTTGTTATTGCTCATTTTGGTCCTAATGGTCTAATAGCAGCTCAACTCAAGGTGAATAAGGTTATTAGTAGTAAAGTAGGAGTTTTTTTCCATGGATTTGATCTTTCAAATTACCTGTGTAATAAAAAAGAAAACATCTATGATCTCGTTTTTAAAACAGCAAGCATAATTTTGCCAATTAGCAATTATTGGAAAAAAAAGCTTATTGAAATGGGATGCCCTGAAAATAAAATACATGTCCACCATATGGGAATTAATCCCGATAAATTTACTTATAAGAAAAGAATTTATAATAATAAGTTGAACCTGATTACTGTTGCTAGATTTGTTGAAAAAAAAGGAATAAGATATGCCTTAAAAGCACTTAAGGGGTTAAAAATAGATGGTTATTGTAATTTTAAATATATTATTGTCGGCGATGGTCCGTTGCGTAAGAAACATGAAGCATACGTCCATGAAAATGGCCTTATTAAAAAAATTACGTTTACTGGATGGGCAAGCAAGGAAAAAGTTTTAGCCCTCCTAGAAAAGCAAGATATTTTGCTTGCACCCAGTTGCCAAGCTAAAGATGGAGATATGGAGGGGATACCCGTATCAATCATGGAGGCCATGGCAAAAGGGTTAATTGTGATATCAACTAAACATAGTGGCATACCTGAATTGGTAACTGATCAAGAATCGGGGATTTTATTGGAAGAGCGAAATAGTAAGCAGATCACAAGAGCTTTAAAAAGTCTTATAGAAAATAAAAGCTTATGGGAAGATCTTAGTTTAAATGCTAGAAAAAAAATTATAGAGTCATTTAATATTAAAAAATTAAATTTAAGATTAATTGAATTATTGAATAACAATATATAAGTCTATTATTCCGATTAGAGAAAGCTGATAAATTCTAACTGTTTTTTGATACGGCTGAGATTATCGGTTTAATCTTTATGCAAAATTTTCAATGTTAATCCCGAATAGTATTATATTGTACAATGTAATATGGAGAAATATGATAAGGGTGAAGAGCCCCTTGTTTCAGTAATAATCCCAACCTACAATAGAGCAAATCTAATTAAAAGATCGTTAAAAAGTGTTCTTGATCAAACATACAAAAATTTAGAAATAATAATTGTAAATGATGGATCGACTGATAAAACTGATCAAATAATTTCAAGCTTAATTGCGCAGGATAAACGAATAAAATACTATTGTTATAAGAAAAATAGAGGTGCGGTTTTTGCTCGTAATTTAGGTATTAAAAAGTCCAGTTCAAAATATATCGCATTCCAAGATACTGACGATGTTTGGTTTCCTACAAAGCTAGAAAAACAAGTAAACAAATCGTTAAAAAATAGTCAAATCGATCTGGTATATACAGGTATCTCTTATCGAAACAAAAAGGATCAAGAAGTTGCAAGGTGGACTCCTAGGTATAAAGGAAATAAACTATTTAAGGAAATTATTTGCAGAGAAATAATACCTGGTACTCCCACTATTCTAGTAAAGAAATCAACTTTAACAAAGGTTAATAACTTTACTGAAAGTCCGTCAAATCAGGACTATATTTTATACATCAAATTAGCAGCTAAGAATTGTTATTTTGACTATATTGCTGAACCACTTGTAAAAGTTTATCAACAGAAAAGAGGTATCACTTCTAACATAGATCGCAAAGTTAAGGGTAGAAGAAATGTCATTCTTCTAGTTTCTCAGTTAAATATAGAAAGTAAACTAAAAAACAGAGCTTTAGCAAATCAACATTTTCGTTTAGGGGTTTTCTATGAACTGGGTGGAAATCGAAAGCTAGCACTAAGAAGCTTATTTAAAACAATAAAGCTAAATCCTTTAAGGTTCAGTTTTTACATCTATATTGCAATAATGGTACTACTACCTCCTAAATTATTTAAAATTCTTTATTTTAATTTGAAAAAAAAACTAGGGGATTATGTCCTAAATTGATGTTGGTTTAAATATATTTCGAAAATATTTTTTTAGTCGATTTTTTCCAACTAAATTTCTTAGCTTGTTTTTTTCCTCGCCTAATAAGTTTTTTTCTTAATCCTTTATCATTAATTATATTAACCATTGCTTGAGCTATTTCACTTACATTATAGGGATCAACATAAAGCGCTGCATTACCACAAACCTCAGGTAAACTAGAAACATTACTAGTTATCACCGGACACTCCGATATCATCGCTTCTAAACACGGAATTCCAAACCCTTCATATAACGATGGATATACTAAACAACTTGCAATTCTATAAATAGCTGAAAGATCCTTGTTAGAGACATACCCTGTAAATTTAATTTTATCTTTATTTTTAATTCGAGAATAAGTTTTTTTTATTTTCTTGAACCTCCATCCCTTATTTCCAACAAAAACAATAGGTATTTTAGTTTGGGGATAAGCAATATCAAATGCTTTAAGTAAATTGGAAACATTTTTTCTCGGTTCAATTGTACTCACAAAAAGGAAAAAATTTTGTGGCAAACCATATTTTGAACGAACTTTTTCTATTTCAATTTTGCTTGGTTTTTTTTCATATATTTTTTCCGTACCTAGATACACAACCTCCGTCTTTTCCGAGGAGCAATTTAACAGGTTAATTGCATCACTTTTAGTGTTTTTTGATATTGCAATGATCTTTCTAGACTTTCTTAATGTTAGCGGTAAAAATAATTTAAAATAAAGTCTTTTTCCAAATTTGGATCTTTGAGGAAATTTAAACATTGATAAATCATATAAAATATAAACTAAATTTGAAGAACTTCCAATAACATTTGGAAAAAAAGAGGGGTTAAATATTAGATCAAAATCTATGTGTTCAATTTTTTTTAATATTTTAAAATGCCAGGAGATATTTTTAAAAATCGGAAGAGTAGAAATGATAATTTGCCGTTTACAATATTTTTTGAGATATTTTTTTTTCTTAAAATCAATTAGATATACATTATCTGTTAGTTTTGATAATTCTTTTAAATAATTATATGCCGTTTTTCCTACACCAGACATATTTGGTGTAATAGAGTCTGAAAGAAAAGCTATTTTAGGATTATTTGAGTCCTTATTCATTAAAGTTTACTTTTAATATTTGTATTGTATTATTAGCAAATAATAATTTAGCTTTAATTTTTTCAGCATAATGAAAATTATAGAAATCTATATTAGGTAAATACAAATAGTTAATTCCTTTTTCTAAAAACAAATCAATGTTAGAAGATGGATCTTCTAACATTTTTACTGTACTAGGGGAAAGCAAACCTTCTTTATATTTAAATGTTAGCGGGCTCTTAATATAAAGTTTGTTAGAATTAGTATTTATGTTAGCGTAAATCAAAAGTGTATTCGGATAAGAAAACTCTGGAACGCTATCAGCAAGAATATTCTCATTATCACTTATAATTCTTGATACATATTTAGATGCTATTCTATTATCTTCAAGGGACAACTGTATTTTGTGTATCTTTTTTACATTTTCAAAAAATTTATCTGTATTATTTGCTAAAGCGAATAAAAATATTAAAGAAAAAGCGATAGCTCTAAACTTTGGTTTTACATATTTGATTGTTATTGAGACAAGTATAATTAACGGATAAAAAATATAGTTTATAACTCTATACCCTGGCAGATGGACAGGAAAAAATATTGGAAAGCAAACATACAAGAATATAACTGAAACCCAGGATAAAAGGTAATACTTAAAAAAGTTTGTCTTTGGTTTATTAAAGAAATAAAATACAAGACTTGATAATGCAACAATATAAGTACTTAGGGCAGTAGGGTATGGATCTAAAAATCTTTCTTTAATAAGGCCTAATAATGATGGACTAATAGCGTTAATGTTGCCAGATGGAATTCGTATTAATTCCGTAGCTTGTTTATCGATAAAGTACTCAGGTAAGTAAAAGAAAAAAACGATTAATGGAAGAAAAGTCAATATTAGCAATATTGGGTTACTTGTACATTTTTTCAAGAATATTAATACTTTGTTTAAGTTAAAAACAGAATATGAAACTATAGAGCCTAAAACTATCCAAAAGTAAACTGCAGGAGTAAGTGTGTGTGATGTTACTATGCATACCAAACAGGTTATACTTATGGGCAATAAATCCAATTGATTTTCATCAAATATTTTAATTAAGCTCAATGAACAAACAGCAATGAAATATAAACCTAATACGTTACCGACAACGCCCTCAATAACATAACCGATATTAAGTGTAGTATAAAGATGGTAACTTGAAACTGTTAAAAAAGCTATTAATCCAGTATAAAAAGATTTGGATATTTTTTTGGCAATAAGAAAGATCGGAAGTCCTATTAGAATATTGATTATATAGATAATTACAAAAGGTGAACGGCTTATAATATTAATGCCTGTTATTATCGGGATTAATGATAAAGATACATGCTCGAGCAAAACGTATTGTGGGTGAGAATATTGTTCTAATTTACCCGTCTCAATAATTTGTTTAGAGAAAAAAACATGCTTCGACATATCCCCAGTAAAAGGATATTTATAAGCTATCAAAGTAGGAAGACGAAGTAATATTGCAAATATTAATACTAGGATGAATTTAAAGTTTTTTCTCGAGATTTTTATTCTAGGCCTTTTTAATTTAAAGTTTTTTATGACAAAGGAATTAGTCACCAACAATAAGTAAAAAATGAGTAATGGCATTCTAGTAATCTTGATTCCAACTGTGTTAAGAAGGGTATATATAAATAAATTTAAATAAAAACCAAGAACGGTTGAATAGCTAACATTCTCAATAAGTGAAAGCTCGTTATTAGATTTTAACAATCTCAATATAGAATAACCGGGTAATGTAATAAATATTACGAATGAGATTAAAGTTATTATTGTTATCATAACTTTCTTTCAATAATTTTTGTTAATTTCTGATAACTATTATCCCAAGTAAAAAGCTTTGCCCTCTGAATAGCGTTCTTCTGAAAATTATTTCTTTTTTCTCTGTTTTCTATTAGCTTTAACACTTTCTTAATAAAATCATCCTTGTTCCCTTGTTTATAGACAAAACCTGTTTTACTATCTATACATATTTCTGCAGGTCCACCCTCATTAGGTACAACCACTGCCTTATTATTGGCCATAGCTTCAATAACCACGATTCCAAATGGTTCACGATAAGCAGAAAAAGTAAACAGGTCAGCCTGATCATAATAAGAATAAAGAAGTTCGTCAGCAACAAACCCAGTTAAGGTAACTCTCTCCTTCAAATTTAAATTTTTAACCAATCTTTCAAGATTACCCTTTTCAGGACCTTTCCCTACAATAATTAGATGAACATTGTGTTTAGCTTTTAACAGTTGCTTTAAACATTTAATTTGAAATTCAAAATTTTTTCTAGTATGCAACTTGCCAACACTTAGTAATATAAAAGCATCCTCTGGAATATCATACTCAACATTAAGATTAACTTGTTTATTTTCATGTGAAAAATTTACGCCGGGATAAGTCACCATTACATCGTGCCGATTATATATTTGCTCAATAATTCCTTTACTGTAGATTGAATTAGCAAGAACATTATCAGCTTTTTTAACAAGAAACTTATCGAATTTTCTAAAAATAAACGTAAATATTTCAAAAAATATCTTTCCAACAAAATTCATCCTTTTCTTTGTAACGTTTTTTAAATCATAAACAAACCTCGGTGGTTCTTGACATAATAAAATTAATTGAATAATTTTTCCTTTAAATATTTTTTGGAGTAAGGAATATATAATAGCGGTAAACATCGTATTAGAATTATGAGCAATAATGATATCAACAGGCTTAGAAATTATCAGTTTAGGTAAGATTAACAAGGGATAAAAAACTAACTGTAAAATTAAAAATATTCCGGTATTTCTGTTGAAATTAAATTTAGATTGAAATAATACAGTTTTTTCACTCATGAGTTTCTTACACTCCTTATCAACATTTAGGGCAGCAATGTATGATTGATATCCATCTTTTAATAAACGATTATTCCACTCAATTAACATTCTTTCGGATCCATTAATTGTTTTCATAATTGGATGCAACTGTAGGATTTTCATAACTAAGCCAATTTTGCTATCAATTTAGATAATACTTCTGAATTATTTACAGGACAAAAATATATTTTATTTATCGTAGAAATGAAACTTTCTCGATTTGCACGTGTATCTCCAAGAATTGTGGCTTTATCCATATTGACAAACTGAAAAACCTTTCCAGGAATCACTCGATTTGCTTTAGGTAAATTAGAGAAATGCCCTCCCAAACATAAATCTGCTTTGGCTATTTCCAATGGCAATTTATCATACGGGATCATGCCTAAAAACTCTATGTTATTCAAATTTAATTCCGTTATTAGGTCTTGGTATTTTTCCTTTACAGGACCCCCCAATCTAAACAATATGTTTTTATTATTCTCTAATCTTTTAGCTGCTTTTAAAATAACATCTACACCTTGCAAGGGGTTGGACGAACCATACCAAAAAACGACAAATTTATCTGTTTCTTTTTTCACCTCAAGAGGTTTAAACATTTTTTTATTGCACCCAACATATATGTATTCCACATTATCAACTTTGAATTCTTTTTCAAAATATTCTTTATGAGTTTTAGTATCAACCAATACTACATCTGAAATATGACATAAAAATCTGTCATATTTTTTTAGCAAAATCCCAATAATCGAACTTGGTTTAAAAATTTGCCTATCAAAGCACAGAGTGTCATAAACAGAGATAAAAACATCGTAGATTATTGGTTTATTAAAAATCATAGAAATAATTTTTACAAAGGGAAGTATCTCATGACCTCGAAAAGATACAAAAATAACATCATATTTATTAATATTTTTAATTAGTTTAGATAAGCTAATTGCATATCTAAAAAAAGTTTTTCTAGTTCCAACAAAGTCATAAGTTATATCTAAATCATCTAAATAAGCCAGTAGCGACTCTGTTCTAGTGTAATTAGGGTAATATGTTGAGAAGTAAGCAACTTTTGTTTTAAAAGGATTTCCAAAAATGCTAAAAATTTGTTTTAGCTTTCTTTTATTAAAATCCTCATAATCAAATTTCAACATTTCTAGATTTCATTTTATATATAATTTCTTCTTGGTTCTGCCGAAGTCGCTTAAACATGTCAGCAATTAAGGCAAGAATAATTAAAAGAAGACCAAATAAAATTAAAACAATTCCGGTAAATAGATACATTCGTACAGGTGTTGTTCTACCTAAGACAAGCCAATAAACTAAAGAACCAATAGCTAAAAGTAAACCTGGAGCTGAAATTGTAATTCCCGGAATACCAAAAAATACTAAAGGTTTGTAATCCCGGAAAGTCCTCAAGATTATTGCTAAAGCCCGCATGCCGTAGTTAAAAAGATCGCCGGATATTTTTGATCTACGAAAAGGTTTTTCGTGGTATTTAACTTCAACGGGAATTTCCTTAATTTTCATTCCTTTATTTATGAGATCTAAAAATACTTCTTGAGTATAAGTGAATCGGCCAAAAAGATTTAAGCGCATGGCGGCTTCACGGGAATAGGCTCGAAAACCACATTGGGTATCGGTAAAGTTTTCACCGGTTAGTTTGTTAACTAACAAGGTGAATTTTTTGTTGCCCCAGAGTTTTGCAGGAGAAATATTTTTGGGGATCATTTCTTGTTCTTTAAATCGGGTGGCGGTAACCATATCGGCACCGTTATTAACAATAGGCTCGACTAAAAGGGGAATGTCTTTAGGGTTGAACTGTAAATCAGCGTCAATATTGCATACAATATCTGCGTCCATTTCCAATGCTTTGTCGATGCCGGTTTGGAAGGCAATACCCAGGCCTTCATTTTTTTTATGGGAAACGACCTTTGCTCCGGCTTTTTTAGCTAATTTGGCTGTATCGTCGGTTGATCCGTCATCAATGACCAGTGGAATAACCTCGTCTATACCTTTAATATTTTTTGCAGGTGGGATAAGGTTAATGACTTTTTGGATCGTTTTTTCCTCGTTGAGACAAGGGATCATGACGACTAGTTTCATGACATTTATATTATCATACCTTTTTGATGAATGTATTATATTAATTTAATGACTAATGATTAATGGTTAATGGCTAATGAATAATAATGGAATCGGCTGGATAGTTTATTCAAAGATAATGACTGATGGTTGATGATTAATGGCTAATGATTAGTGGCAGATGTAAAAAAGAAAGTTAGCGGCCGATGCCGGAGTAGAGGATACCGAGGTCGGTAACCGTGTTTTTGTCTAGGCAGTTGCGGCCGTCGACTAGGAGTTTAACCGAGCTGTTTTTTAATTCTTTAGGTAGGTTTTTGACAATTTCGTCATGAGCGGTACAGATTAAGACTGCTTGAGCTTCTTTTACTGCATCTTTTAAGGACTTGGCTCCTTCTTTAACATATGGGTCATAGATAACTAGATCTGCTCCGAGTTTTTCAAGTTTGGCTTTAATCTCTAAAGAAGGACTTTCACGAAGGTCGCCGACATTGGGTTTATAGCTTAGACCAAGCAAAGCAATTTTGGTTCCTTTAACCGGAAGTTCGACTTCATTTAAGGTTTCTATTAGCTTATCTACAGTGTATTCGGGCATGCTGTTGTTTATCTCACGGGCAAGTTTTAAGAAACGGTGGTTAAAACCGTTTTGGCTGGCTCTTTTGATCAAGTAATAGGGATCAACGGCAATGCAGTGGCCGCCAACTCCACAGCCCGGCCAATGGGCCATAAAGGCAAAGGGTTTGTTGGCTGCACCAACAAGTGTTTCATAAAGGTCAATGCCAAGGGAATCAAAGGATTTAGCCAATTCATTAACAAAGGCAATGTTGATGTCGCGAAAAGTGTTTTCAACTATTTTGGTTGCTTCGGCTACTTTTAGGCTGCTGACTTCATGTACTTTGGCATCGGTGATAAAGTCGCGATAGAAATCAGCGATAATTGAATTTAAATCTGGATTTATTGAGCCGATGTTTCGGTTGATATTGTAAATTGTCCATTTTGGGTCACCAGGGTTAACACGTTCTGGGCAGTCGGATAAATTGAAGTCTTTTTCTACTTCTAGGCCGGTTTTTTCTTCGAGAATTGGCAAAATAACTTCTTCGCAAGTGCCGGGATTAACAGTTGATTCTAAAACATAGTGACTGCCGGACTCCAGATAATCAGCAACGGTTTCGGTTGCTGAAATTACCGGGGCGTAGTCGGGAGTGTAGTCGTTTAAAACCGGGGTTGGAACACAGATAATAAAGACATTGGAATCTTTCATGACTTCCGGGTCTGCTGAAACATTGGCTTTATTTTCTTTTAAATATTTTACAACGTCGGGGTCTTCAATTGGGCTTTTGCCTTCTTTTATTTGGTCAATTTTTTCTTGATTGATATCGAAACCGATAACTTGGTATTTACCAGTTTTGGCTATTGCTACCATTGTCGGTAAGCCGATATAGCCAAGGCCGACGACTGATACTTTTTTTATCTTTTTGAATTTTGAAATATCCTTTTGGATCATCAGGAATATGATAGATGATTAGTGATTTGTAATCAACTATGGAATCGGCTGGATAGTTTATTATAAGACAATGACTAATGACTAATGGCTAATGATTAATCACGACCCGGCTACGCCGGTCGAGGATAGCAATTAGTAAATAGTAATTGGTAATTAGGGATAAGATAATGCTTGAATACTCGAATGACTAATGATTAATGGCTAATGGTTAATGACTACTGATGAAATCGACCAAATGCTGGAGATTAACTTGCTGTAAAATTCACAACATCATCTTTAACGGAGATGTTCGTCTATTAGTTGAATGTAATGCTCAAATGACTAATGATTAATGGCTAATTGCCAATGATAATGTTGTATACTGGGAATTATGTGTGGGATTGTTGGTTATTTAGGGGAGAGAAAGACAGCTTCTGTTTTAATCGAAGGGTTAAAAAGATTAGAGTACCGCGGCTATGATTCGGCAGGATTGACTTTAGGTTCAAATAAATCCGAACCTTTTCGAACTTTTAAAACAACTGGAAGGGTAGCTGATTTGGAGAACTTATTAAAATCTGAAAATACTGAGGCTTCTTACGGTATTGCCCATACCCGGTGGGCAACACACGGTAAACCTAACAAAATAAACGCTCACCCCCATTCTGACTGCTCTAAAAAAATATATCTTGTTCATAACGGAATTATTGAAAATTACCAGCAACTTAAAAATGAACTTATTGAAGAAGGACATCGTTTTGAATCAGATACTGATACTGAGGTTTTAGCTCATTTAATTGAAAAATTTACTTCCCAAGGTCAGCCGCTTGAAGAAGCAGTTATTGCAACCTTGCATTTAATCACTGGAACTTATGGGTTGGCAGTTGTCAGTCAGGATGAACCGGAGAAAATTGTAGTTGCCCGAAACTCGTCGCCAATTTTAATCGGGATCGGCAAAGATGAGTTTTTTGTTGCTTCGGACGCTTCAGCTATTTTGCCGTACACTAAAAAGATTATTTATCTGGAAGATAAGGAACTGGCGGTTATCACCAGGAGTGGATTTAAGTTTATGGATATTAATCACCAAGAGATATCAAAAACAGCTCAGACGCTTGATTGGGACGCTGAGGATATTCAAAAAGATGGATATGACCATTTTATGCTGAAGGAAATTTTTGAACAACCTAAGGCAATTGAAGATTCTATTCGAGGAAGAATTGACCGTGAAAATTGGGAGGTTGTACTCGGAGGATTAGAAAATGTTAAGCAATCTCTTCAATCAACTAATAAAATAATTATTACTTCCTGCGGCACTGCTTATCTGGCTGGGTTAATTGGTAAATACATGATTGAGGAACACCTTGGCATACCGGCTTTAGTTGATTATGCCTCCGAATTCCGTTATCGTCAGCCGGTTTTGGATAAAGCAACCTTAATTTGTATTTCCCAGTCGGGTGAAACAGCTGATACTTTAGCGGCTTTAAAACAAGTAAAAAACAACGGTAATTTAACTCTGGGATTAGTTAATGTGGTTGGATCAACCATTGCCAGAGAAACTGAAGCTGGTGTTTATAATCATATTGGGCCTGAAATTGGAGTAGCTTCTACAAAGGCTTTTACATCACAAATAACTATTTTAGCTTTAATGACGTTGTTTATTGGTCAGCAGACAGGAAAGGTTGATTTTTCAAAACAAAAGGAAGTTCTTCGAGCAATAGTCAAACTGCCTGAACAAATCAAAGAAGTTTTGGATCAAAACGACAAAATAAAACAGTTAGCTGAGAAATATCATCAGGTTGATGATTTTCTTTTTATTGGCAGGAAATATAGTTATCCGATTGCTCTTGAAGGTGCTTTAAAATTAAAAGAAATATCTTATATCCATGCTGAAGGTTATGCTGCCGGAGAAATGAAACACGGCCCAATCGCATTAATTGATGAACAATTCCCAACTTTTGGGATTATACCTAAGGATAGTGTTTATGAGAAAACTTATTCCAACCTCGAAGAAATAAAAGCCAGATCTGGGCCAATTTTGGCTGTAGCCAGCCAAGGAGATAAGAATATAAATAGGTTAACTGAAGATGTTGTTTTTATCCCGAAGACACTTGAAATACTGACGCCAATACTGTCAGTAATACCTTTACAGCTTTTTGCTTACCACATGGCGGTTTTAAATAACCGGGACGTGGATAAACCCCGCAATTTAGCAAAGAGTGTGACTGTAGAGTAACTTTCGCCTGACATTGCTTAATAACTACGTTGTTGTCACACACAAAACGATCTTTTCTAGAAACAACGCTCGGCCATCTGCCTCGCTGCGCTTTCCCCGCACAACAAGTTAAAAAGCTTATTAAAAGTCAAAGCGGTGCGGATCAAGAACTGTTCTAGAAAATATCATTTTATATGTGAAATTAATTGAAGATAAGAATGACTAATGGTTGATTCCGACCCGGCTACGCCGGTCGAGGATAGCAATTAGTAAATAGTAACTAGTAATTAGGTATAAGATAATGTTTGAATACTTGAATGACTAATGATTAATGGCTAATGGTTGATGATTAATCCCGACCCGGATATGCCGGTTTCGGGCAAGGTATAGTTTAAAGAGTTACAGGGTTACGAGTTACGGGTTGCGGGTTGAATGTAATATAAATGCAGAGGCTCCTTTTAAAGATGACATTGTAAATTTTAAATATATTGATAAGGTTGCAGGTTGGATGCAATCTTAATTAGTATTAGGTAGTAAGTAGAAATAGAGAGATTCGCCACGAAATGGGGATCGTGGGTGAAATTACTTGACAAAGGCCGGGCTTTATTCCACAATTAGGATATTATGTATGGTATATCTGGAATAAAAGAACCGGAGAAGTTAGAGAAACTACCGTTGTTTAATAAGAAAACGGCGGGGGTTTTGATTGGCAAAAAGGGGAATAACCTTGATAAGAAAATCCAAAGATTGCTCGATAATAAGTATTTTATCAGTTTAAAAAAGGGCTGGTATGTGACCAAGCCGTATCTGGATACAGTTGAAAACCTTGGTTTATACAGTGAATACATCGCCAACGAGTTGAGAAAGCCGTCGTATTTGTCTTTGGAATATGTTTTGTCTGAATATAATTTAATACCGGAAGCGATAAACGTTTGGACAAGCGTTACCGTTAAGTCAACCCGCAAATATGAAAATGATGTTGGAACCTTTAGTTATAAAAATATTAAGGATGATTTGTTTACCGGTTATGAAAGAATTATTGGAAACACCTACAAGATTTATAAAGCAGTGAAACCAAAGGCCCTTTTTGACTTTTTATATTTAAAAACAAATTTAAGCGAGGACTACGATTACGAACTAAAAGAAGGCCTTCGGATTAATTGGGATGTTTTTGGAAAGGAAGATTTATTTGAATTTGAAAAATTTGTCAAGATTTCAAAAATGAGAAAGATGGAAAAAATGCTTTTAGTCATTAAAGAAATCTTGAAGTAATATGCTTGTAGATGATTTGAAAGCAGTTGTTGAAGACAATAAAGGAAGCGTTGATAAGATTTTCCTCCGTAATTTGCTCAAAGAAACCCTTCAATATTATGTTTTGGATTATATTTACACTTCCACCTGGGGTGACCGGTTTTTGTTTAAAGGCGGAACCTGCCTGCGGTTTTGTTTTGACCTGCCGAGATTGTCAGAGGACCTTGATTTTGACTTTAAAAACTATGAGGATTTTAAACTTGATTTGTTTTGCAGGGACATTGAGGATTATTTTGGCAGGAAATTACAATACAAAGACTTGGAGATTAAAGTCACAGGCAACCAAAAACAAGTTAAACTGAAATTTCCGATTATGGAAGATATTGGCCTTAAAAAGGATAAAAGTGAAACCAATTTATTATTTTTAAGGCTGGATATGAGTCCGGTTGATTGTGAAACTTATGAAGATGAGATTAGTTTGATTTCAAGATATGATTTTAATTTTGTCATTAACCGGTATTCACTTCCGGATTTGTTTTCTTCTAAAATTGCGGCAATTTTGACGAGGACTTTTACAAAGGGGAAGGGGAGCAGAGTTACTTTTAAGGGAAGAGATTATTTTGACCTGATTTGGTTTTTGGAACGGGGGGTTCAACCTAATTTTGAAAGATTAGAGGAAATTACCGGTTTTGATAAAGAATCGGCGTTGAGAGAACTTGATGAGAAGGTTTCAGAAGTGAATGTAAATTATTTGAAAGAGGATTTGGCCCCGCTCTTTCGCGAAAAAGGTTTTGTTGATAAATTTGCTGGAAATTTTGAAAAATTTTATGAGGATAATCGGAAGAAATTGGACATTCGCTCGCAGGCTCGCTGATATTTTAATGTATTTACAATTATGTTTACAAAAAGGTTTACAATTGTCGGCGATGGCGTTTTGGTAAAGATATAAAAACATATCTTATCTGAAATTAGTCAGACTTGGTTAACATACATGCGTTTCAGTTATAGCATAAATTTATGCTATAACTGAAACGGGAGGATGTTCGCCGAAAATTGAATAATTTAAACTTGAAAGTATTTACGGCTGATGATTTACATCAAATTTTTGGTGCCTCAAAAAAAACCAGCCAATCTTTTTTCTCTTACAATACACAAAACGATCTTTTCTAGAAACAACGCTCGGCAAGTTGCTGACGATTAACTTGGTGTAAAATTCACAACATCATCTTTAACGGAGATGTTCGTCTAAGGCACATTTTTTTATAAGCTATATTCCTAACTCACGCCGCTGACTCGTACCCAAAAAATTCAAGTATTACTCAATGATATCTAGGGTGCTCGCAGAGGCTCCTTTTAAAGATGACATTGTAAATTTTAAATATATTGAGGAGGTTGCGGGTTGAATGTAATGTTCGAATGACTAATGACTAATGATTAATCCCGACCCGGCTACGCCGGTCGAGGATAGCAATTAGTAAATAGTAATTTGTAATTGGGAGATAGGAGGATTAGGTAGCATAGGTTTTTTAGGAGTTGCTGATATTTAAAGTTATAAGGGTTTGTGATAGAATCCAATGAAGAGTTATGAGAAAGGCTTTATCTAGTTTTATTCATAGTTGGGTATTCGTAGAGGCACCTACAAAAGACGATATATTCAATTTATCTATTTAAGTTAGCTTGTAAAGATGCGAATAATTAATATTAATAAATCAAAAACAGTGGAATTTATAAACAGACATTTGTTTAAGCTTCTGGGAGGAGGATTAGCCTTACTACTTGTTTTGATTGTTGTGGGATATTTTATAAGACAGGACGGCAAGGAGGAAGTACAGGAGCGGCCGGTTAATGAGGTAACAGTTTTTCAGATTGGAGAGGTACCAAGGATTACTGTTACCGGACAAGCAACTAAGGATAATGTAGTGACGGTTGTTGCCCAAACAGGGGGTGTGGTTCAGCGAATTTATACCAAGGAAGGGGATAAGGTCTGGCGGGGGAAGAATTTGGTTTATTTGTCTTCAAATTATCAGGGCGGGAGTGCTTTAACCCTGCAGAGGCAAATTGCCGAAAGGCAGTATAACCACACTAAGGATACTTATGACCTGCAAAAAGATATTGTTGCTAAACAGAGAGATTTGGCAGAGAAGAGTAAGGAGAATACTGACGAATTACGGGATATTCAGGAGCAGTCGATTTCGGAAACAAGGTCGGCGATTGATTTGAACGAGGAAATTATTGATAACCTTAACGAGACGATTGAAACTTCGACTAGTGATAGCGTGGTTGAGTCAACTAAGCAGTTGAAGAGTAGTTATCTTTCCGGATTGAACCAGTTGAAGTCCTCACTGCGTAATTTGGAGTATCAGACTGATGATAATAATCCGCCGGTTAAATTGGCTGAAACCCAAAAGGATTTGACTTTAAAACAGTTGGAATTACAGGAGAAATCTTTGGATCTTGGCAAGGAGATTAGTTTGCTTCAGCTGAGGTTGGCTCAGATAAATGAAAGTTTGGCTTACCCGTCGACGCCGATTGCCGGAGTTGTTCAAAAGGTTCATGTTAATTTTGGCCAGGCTGTTCAACCGGGAACTCCACTGGTAACTATTGCCGGTGAGGGGGAGTGTTTGAAGATCCAGGCCTTGGTCAGCCGGGGAGTGGCTGGAAAGGTGTCGGAGATTAATAGTCATAGAATTAAGATTGATAATGAGTGGGTTGAGGTTATGCCGACGTTTGTTTCCACAGAGGCAACGGATATGGGCAGACACACGATTACTTATAACCTGGACGCTGAGGCGGCTAATAAGATTGGCAACCGGGAGAGAGTAGAGATTTCATTACCAATTGGTTACCCGGATTCTAACGGAGTTGTTCCGTTTATCCCAATTGATGCTGTCTATCAGACTGAGGATCGGGCTTATGTTTTTGTTGTCGATGGGGAGGAAGCAAAGTCACAGGAGGTTAGGTTGGGGGAGGTTTATGGGAGGTTTGTCGTTGTTGAAGAGGGAATTGAGGATAGTACGCAGGTTATTTTGGATCGCAACGTTGTTGGGAGTGAGAAGATAGATGTTAAAAATTAAATATATTATCTTTTTCGTAACGTTCGCCTCTATGATTTTTTTTATAAGAATTTTTTTGGGCTCTCTCCGCTACTCATACCCAATAAGTGCTTTAGCTATTTTCAGTCATAGTTGGGTATTCGTAGAGGCACCTTCAAAAGACAATATATTCAATTTTATTATAGGCATGATTACGGTGACTCCTCACTTAAATAACATCACAAATTTAATGAATATACAAAAAGTTAGTAGTTAGTAATTGGAAGTTGGGGATAAGATAATGTTAAAATGCTCAAATATCAACCAGCTGTTACACACAAAAGGATTTTTTTCAGAGATAACGCTCGGCCATCTGCCTCGCTGCGCTTTCAACGCACAAAAATTTTATAACCTGCCTCAACTCAAAGCAGTGCGTTTCAAGAACTACTCTAAAAAATATCCTTTTATATGTAAAAATTATTATATGTAAGAATTATAAGTTATGAATTACAGGTTCGAAAAAAAATATAATGGCTGAGGCTAAAACGTATCTAGGAAAATTGGAGTTTCGGGAGAAGTATTTGAATACTTTGGCGGGGAAGTATCTTCAGAATATCCGGTTGATGGTTATTATGCTGATTGCTTTGATTGGATTTGGGGTTTATGCGTTTATTTCTATTCCCCGGACACTTAATCCGGAAGTGAATATTCCAGTGGTTAGTGTGGCTACTGTTTTACCTGGGGCTGGGCCGGAGGATATTGAATCTTTGGTGACTATTCCTTTGGAGAGGGAAATAAATAATGTAGATAAGGTTAACAATTATCAGTCTTCGTCACAGACTAATGTTTCGGTTATTAGTGTTGAGTTTACAGAGGAAGTTGAGCCTACCGAAGCAAGGAATTTGGTCCAGACAGCGGTGGATAAGGTTAATTTACCAAGCGAGGCGAATGAACCGAGTATTCAGGCATTTAATTTTAATGACTTTCCGGTTGTCAGCATGGCTTTGACCAAGAAGGAAAACAGCGATGATGTTGCTAGTTTAATGCGGTTGGGGGAGAGGTTTGAAGATTATATTGTTGATAATGATTTGATTGACCGGGTAGAGACACACGGCTTGCTGGAAAGGCGAATTCATGTACAGCTTGAACCGACTCGACTGCAGGAGCTGGGATTGTCGCCATTTGCAGTTGTTGATGCGGTGAGTAAGGGGTTAAAGTCGTATCCGGCTGGAGATGTTCAGACTGACCAGACAAATTTTTCGCTGACGATTGATCAGCCGGTAGTTAGTATCGATGATTTAAGGCAAAGGATGATTTCTTGGCAGGGGCAGAATTATGAATTGGGACAGTTGGCAGTTGTTTCGGAGAGAACCAGAGTTGGGCAGTTGAGAAGTTATTTTGCCGATAATGATAGGGCAGATAAGCCAACCGCGGTTTTTGATATTTATAAAACGGCTTCGGCGGAGCTGGATGAGGCTGGCCGGGAGATCAGAGCCGATATTAATTCCTTTATTGATGATTATCCGGGATATGAGGCAAATTTAATTTATGATTATTCGGAATTGATTAATGAGCAATTCTCGGAGTTGGGAAATAATTTTTGGCAGACACTGGCTTTGGTCTTTTTATCTATGTTTTTACTTTATGGTTTAAGCCAGGCTTCGATTGCGGCGGCGGCTATTCCTTTGGCTCTACTGACCGTTTTTATTTCAATGCAGTGGTTTGGGATTAAGCTAAATTTTATTTCAATTTTTTCGGTTTTGATTGCCCTTGGCTTGTTTGTTGATAACGCAGTAGTAATTATTGAAGCATTTACATCTTATTACCGAACGGGTAAATATAGCCCTTTGCAAACGGCAATTCTGGTATGGCGGGATTATTCGATGGAATTGTTTACGATTAACTTGCTAACGGTTTGGGCGTTTTTGCCGCTTCTGATTTCAAGGGGAATAATTGGCGAGTTTATTTATCCTATTCCGATTATTGTCTCGGTGTCGATGTTCGGGTCGGCGGGAGTAGCGATTTTGTTTACTCTTCCGGCAATGATGATTTTGGCTGATTTTAGAATGCCGAAGCGGGTGAAACGGTTGCTTATTGGAATGGGAGTTTTATTAGTTGGGGGGTTAGGAGGGTTAGGAGTTTTTAGGTTATTTGGGGAAATAAATATTTTCTTTGCTCTAACTCTTAGCATTTGGCTTTTTGTTTTAGGGTTGGGAATTGGTTTTCGAAAAAAGATTTTGCGGCGGTTGAGGGACCCAATTTGCGAAACATGTTTTTATCAAAATATTTTGAAGCATGTGCAAAGGGCAGGAGCTGAAGGATTTATCAGCCTGAGAACGGTCAGCCGAATGTACCGGGTGATGATTGAGAAGATTATTACCAGCCGGTCGGCTAGACGGAAGGTATTGA
This sequence comes from uncultured Gammaproteobacteria bacterium, assembly GCA_964498425.1. Taxonomy (GTDB): domain Bacteria; phylum Patescibacteriota; class Microgenomatia; order UBA12405; family JAHJSD01; genus CAYSLZ01. Next base: position 23,463 of record CAZCGQ010000008.1, read on the forward strand.
TTGTAATTGGGATATTTACGGTTTTTTCGTATTTGCTTGTACCGTTAGGGTTGGTTGAAAATGAATTTTTCCCAAAGTCTGATCAGGACAGGGTGTATGTTCAGGTTGAACAGCCGTCGGGAACAATTAATTCTATTTCGGAGAGGGAAACATTAAAGATTATGAATGAGATTCGGGATTTAGAGGAAATTGATTTTATGGTCGGGTCAATCGGACGGCAAACTTATTTTGATTTTTCCAGCGGATCACCAAGTGAAAACACGTCTGAAATTAGTTTGAAGCTGGTTCCGGGCAGTCAAAGGAAAAAGACTTCGATAGAAATTGCTCAGGATTTAAGAAATGAGTTGGGTGATTATCAACAGGGCGAGGTTAAGGTTTTAGAGGAAACTTCAGGACCGCCGGCGGGAGCGGATTTGCAAATAGGTTTGCTTGGTTCGGATTTAAGCCAGCTGGAGAGTTATGCTAAAGATGTTGAAGATTTTTTGGCTGAGTTGGAAGGAACAACGAATATTGACCGGTCGATTAAGCGGGGGGCGAGTAAATTGGCCTTTGTGCCGGATCCTAGTAAGTTGATTGATTATGGGGTTAGTGAAGAGGATATTAGTTTTTGGTTGAGGACAACGGCCAGTGGGTTTGAAATTGATAATTTGGAAGTTGAAGATAAGGATTTGGCAATTGTTTTGCGGTTTAACCAACAGAAAATTACCCCGGAGCTGATTAATACGATACAAATTCCGACCCAAAGGGGTTTGGCTGGTCTGGATGAGTTGGGAGAGATGGAACTGCGGCCGGATCCGACCAGAATTACCCGTCAGAACGGTCAACGAACAATAACGGTTACGGCTTCGGCTTTGCCGGGATACACGCCGACGGAGTTGAATGAAAAGCTTGAGGCTTTTGCTGATAACGGTTTGGGATTGGTTCAGGGATATTCCTGGCAGGTTGGGGGAATTAATGAAGAGAACCAGCAGTCGGTGGAGTCTATTCTTCAGGCAATGATTATTTCGTTCATTTTGATTATCGGGACAATGGTTATTCAGCTTGGGTCGTTCCGAAAGGCGTTTATTGTTATTCTGGTTATTCCTTTAGCGGTTTCCGGAGTGTTTGTTTTGTTTGCTTTGACTGGTACACCGCTGTCATTTCCTGCTTTGATTGGTATTTTGGCTCTTTTTGGAATTGTTATTGCTAATTCTTTGATGATTGTTAATAAGATTATTTTGAATGAGTGGATTGGTTTGCCTTTAGAGGCTTCGATTACTGATGCGGCGGCCAGCCGGTTGGAGCCGATTGTTTTGACAACGGCCTCACAGGTTATTGGGCTGATTCCGATTACTTTGTCTGATCCGCTTTGGCGGGGAATGGGTGGAGCGATTATTGCCGGCATGACTTTTTCTGGAACAATTATGCTTCTTTTTATTCCAGTGGTTTATTACTATCTGTTTAGGAAGAAATGATTGATGGCTAATGGATAATGGTTAATCCCGACC
>CAZCGQ010000009.1:0-18321 GCA_964498425.1 uncultured Gammaproteobacteria bacterium
CTTTTTCAGTGAGTAAAAAAATCAATCCGGTTAACCAACCGGCCAAATAAGTAAGGGCAGCATTAACATTTCCTTTCTTTGTTTCTGCCATGTTCAATTTATATCAGTTTAACGAATAGTCTGTCAAGTTTTAAACCTTCTGATATGTTCCAGCCAATAAACTATTTTTCCTTGGCGAGTAGAGCAACTTTGTAAACATAGTTGTCTGGCGGCCACTCTAGTTCAATCCCACCTCGTTGGCAGGTTTTAGTTAAATTAACTCCCATTCCTTCAGGATTGGTTACTGCTGTTAAATCTGTTCGCCCTTGCAATTCCTTTTCAATTACCTCTCTTAAATGTTTTCTAACGTGTCCTTGCCAGTAGTATGGGTTTTCAATTTGCCTTGGTGTCCAGTCCGGATGTTGACGTCTTCGCCAAGCCTTGTAAGCGGAAAAATCAAATCTAACAGCTGCTATTTTTGCCCGGCTTTCATAAACCCGATCCCAAATGCCGCATCTTGGCGGGCAGTCGTGTCGTCTATTTAAATTCGGACATCCGTCGAGGTGTTTGTAGTAAGGTTTTCGGCAAAGAGGAATTATTATTTCCGGTTGACAACAAACATTAACGGGTTCAGTAACAATGCAAACTTTTTCTATATTATTGATAAAACTCATTAGTCGTATTATATCAAATTATAAAATATGATAAACTAAAATTACAATGAAGAACAAATGGCTAAAACTAATAGTTTCGATAATTATTCCCCAGGCCGCTGGACTGCTTGGCTCGATTGCAACAACTTCTTCGGTTAGAAGTTGGTACCCAACCCTAAACAAACCGGTATTTAACCCGCCCAGTTGGTTATTTGCTCCAGTTTGGACCTTGCTTTTTCTATTAATGGGAATTTCCCTGTATTTAGTTTGGCAAAAGGGTGTTCAAACACCGGGAGTAAAAGAAGCGTTAATTTTTTTTGCAGTGCAATTGGTTTTAAATATTCTCTGGTCAATTTTCTTCTTCGGGCTTAAATCGCCTCTGCTGGGTCTAATAGACATAATTCCTTTAGTGATTTTAATTTATCTAACCTTTGTAAAGTTTAAACAAATTGACCCCACTGCTGGCTATCTACTTTTGCCATATCTAGCCTGGACTTCCTTTGCCACTATTCTAAACCTCTCCCTCCTGATTTTGAATTAGGTAGTTCATCATACTATTCAGAGTTGGCTTCTTGGTTCTGAATGGTATACTTAAGTATGGGTTACGCTGGTAAACTAAAAGAGAAAAATAAAGCAAGAGCACTAAGAAGAAGAGGGCTTTCTTACAGAGAAATCCAAAAGCAGGTGGATGCTGCAAAAAGTACAATAAGTCGTTGGTGTAGAGATATAATTTTAGAGCCGGAACAACTCGAGAGGTTAAAAAAAAAACGACTTACCGGCTCTGCAAGGGGGAGAATAGTTGGGGCTAAGGTACAGCAACAAAGGAGAATAAGAAAAACAAGAAAGTTAAAGAAAAAGGGAATTGCAGAAATTGGTAAATTATCAAAAAGAGAAAGGTTCATTGCGGGTTTAGGTTTGTATATTGGGGATGGGTTGAAAGGGGATAGAGCCGTAGGTTTTTCTAATTCAAACCCGTTAATAATTCGATTTATGATTAATTGGTTTAGGGAATTTCTTGATATTCCTGATAGCCGATACCGTGGGCAAATTTGGATACACGATAATTTAGACGAAAAGGTTGCCAAAAACTTTTGGACAGATTTAACTGGAATTGCTTTGAAGAATTTTCATAAAAGTTATATTGCAAAAAATAAAAAGGATAGTAATAAAATTAGAAAAAAGCATCACAAATATGGAGTGTTTTCAATCAAAATTTCAAGTGTCGATGCGCAAAGAAAAATAAAAGGTTGGATGGCAGGAATATTGGGTAATAGTGTATAATATCACGTTCGTTGATAATTTATCCCCGGTAGCTCAGTGGTAGAGCGTCCGCCTGTTAGTAAAATAGCAGCACCTGAAGGTAACTTCAGGATGAAAAAGAGGGTGAATTCAAGGGAACCGTAATCCAGAATATTGTCAAAGGATCGGCAACCATGAGCCAATCTTTTGTTGAAGTAAAGGCAGGCTTGCTTTGCCGAAGCTTTAGCAAAGGCAGGTGCAGAGACTATTCCGAAAGGAAGTAGGTCGAGATTTCGATCGAAGCGCCCTCCACCAAATATTAGTGAATATTTGGTTGATGAGATAGTCCACACTTAATGAAAATTAAGATTTTGTGTAAGCGGTAGGTCGCTGGTCCGAATCCAGCCCGGGGAGCAGCGCATCAGTTATCCGAACAAGGTCCATATCGATAACTGCTTGAAATGCGTCAGTATAGGTAATTTCTACAACATTCTTATCTTCAATCCAGGCTTTTTTCACAAACCATTTAAGGAATTTCTTACGTTGGTTTTTTGTAAACGCTTTATATAGTTTAGGCAAATCCTTTAGGAACTTAATTATAGTCTCAATTTTTTCTTCAGTTAGATTTGCCGAGGGCCGTTTCAATTTGGCAATTTGTGATTCTACTGCCTTTAGTTCTTTTTTTAGCGGGTTATATTTTTTCCTTAAACGCTTTTCAGGAATAATTTCTTTTATTAACTGGTCTTCAAGCTTAGACATTTTTTTATCAATTACATTTCTTCTTTTTTGCAGAGATTCTATCTGGTCCGGTATACCTTCACCTTGTTCGTTCATTACATCATTCAATTCTTGTCTTAAAGCCTTAAGGAAACGTTTCCCAAACTTAATTTCGGTTATATGTTTATTTAGTTGTTTATGTATTTTCTCCATTGGAGCATAAGGTTGATTACATTCCTTATCTTTATTCTTGGGGCCTAAGCAGCGATAATATCGGTAAACTTTCCCGCTCTTTTTTTCGTGTTCTTCACCTGACATTAAACTTCCGCATTCTTTGCAGTAGACTAATCCAGCCAGAAACCAATTATGTTTTCTGGAACGGTCAGCCCCTTTATTATGTTCATTCAAAACGGATTTTGCTTTTTCTATTTGGTCCATTTTAACAATTGGTTTGTGTTTGCCCTCATATATTTTTCCAATATATTTAACTTTACCAGCATATCTGACATCAGTAAGTATCCGGTGAATAACACTTGCCCTAACTTTATTGCCCTTGGTTGTTCTAAATCCTTCGTCATAAAGTTTTTCTTCAATTTGGTATATTGAGTAGTTGCCGGTGTTATAAAGCTTAAAGACGTCCTTAATGAAGCAGGCCCTTTCCTTGTCAATGTGCCAGGGGACATCCTTCTCATAAGAATTAAGATAACCAATAACAGCAGGGCCTGGTTGGAAGCCTCTCTTAGCCAAGGCAATCATTGTCCGCCTCGTCTTTTCTCCTGTAATTTCACGTTGAAGTTGGTTAACTCCTGCCATTACCAAGTCAATAAATTTCCCAACTGGGTCATCTCCAAAGTTAGGTTGCTGAGTAGCAATCAGTTGAACATCGTGTTTTTTAAGGAAGGATTTAACAGCTAAGTGGTCTTCTGCATCTCGGGCAAATCTATCTGTTTCCTCTAATAACACTGCGTGAATATCAGGATCGTTCCTACATCTTTCCAGCATTTTAGTAAATTCCGGTCTGCCTGAAGTTGTTCCTCCGCTTTTTCCTCCGTCTTTATAAACTCCAAGGATATGCCAATCGTGCTTCTTGGCAAAATCAGCTAATCGGTTTATTTGGTCACTCAGTGAGTGGCCTTGTTTAACCTGCCGTTCTGTGCTTACTCTGGCATAGAGCAGACAATTTTTAACACTGTCTGTTTCCTTTTTAAAATTAGATTGAGCTTGTAAATTTGACATTTTTACTACCTATTCACTTAAATGGCCGTCCTGGTGAGCTCAACCCAAGGAATTGGATTGTCCAAGACGGCCATCAAAAAATTCCTTGGTCAGTTGAGCTCATTGTCTTAATTCAACCATAAATATACTGGATAATCAAGGTAAAATCGGTGGATTAAATCCACTGCATTTGATTGCCGGTTGAATAATGTCATCTATATCGTTTTTAAGAGTTGACTCTTTAACAGAGGAGGGAAGTTTTATCTTTATTTGGTCAATTTTGGGAAAAGTAATTTCTTTTACATCTGTATTAAATGAGTTGTAATCGTTAATAATTGTTTTAATTATGCGATTATGATTGTTTACGATTTCTTCTCCTGCCTTAAGAAGCCACTTACCAAACCAATTATCCTTATTCAATATATGGTCGCCATCAAAATAGCATTTCTCAATTTTATTTACTGCCTTTATTAAAGATAACCCCTTGGTAAACATTTTTTTAAATTTGGTTATATTGGAAGTGAGGGCATCAAAAATTTCTGGTTTTAACTCCAAGTTTTTATCTTTCTCCTTTATTAACTCCAATTGTTTTAGATATTTGGCTATTGATTTTTTATTATTGATAACTGAGTATTCAGAATTTAAGACTGCAACTTGTCCATAATTACATTCAACTAACTGATTTTTATTATCAATAAACTCGTTGAAGCTTTTATCTTTTTTATCAGAATAGTCATACCAACTTTCTGCCGTTATACCGGATTTTCCCTTTTGGTCGGCGTTGCCATACCAGGTTGATTTTTCACTAACTTGTTTTTCTTTTAAAACACCTTTCTCTACTAATTTATTTAATGTTTTTGTTTCCTCCGCTACGGTTTTTTCCCATAATTTAATTACCTCCGGTTCCAGTCTAGTAAAGTCAATTTGCTCTTTTGCTTTTGAGCGGATTTCTTTTGGACTTAAGTCAAGATATTGGGAATAATCTTTATACACTTCCTTCAGAGAGCTGTTTCTTTTTGTTAATAAATTTAGTTTTTCAATCCCTTTAGTAATTTGTTCCACTTTTTCATCAAGGATTTCCTTATCAGTCATTCTTGATTTTCTCAACTGCTCGCTGAATATATACAGATAGTCGTCTTTATTTATTTTCCCTTTGGATTGTAATTTGGCAAATGCTTCGTGTTCAGCGAGAGATTCAATTCCGAAAACACTGTCCAGTTCATCTTTTTTGGATTTTTTATGTAATTTGTCATATTTCTGTTGAGTTAAAATCTTTGGAATGCCTTTTAATAGGCGCTTAATATGCCGGTGATAGGTTTCATAAAGCAAATTATTGTCAATTATGAGAATCTGCTTTCCGGTGAGTTCTAAATGTAAATATGCGGTTTGCAAATCCATATTAGCAAAGCTTGCCAGTTGAAGAATTTTCATATAAAAGTTGTGTTCAGGTATTTGGTGATAGGGGATATTACTTTTAAGCTTTTTAATTTCATTACTATAGTCTTTGTCATCTTGGTCTTCCTTTAAAAAGTAGACATTTATCATCTTGGCTCTTTCTTTCGCAGTTAGATTTCTGGTCATTGAAGTTAAGTTTATTTTTTTCATCTTTGGCCTTTCTTTATTTGTTTCCGCTCAAAAATTACCCTTTCAATAATTTCTAGCCTTTGGTCCAAGTCGGCAGCTTCAATGGCTTTTAATAAGTGTCCACATAAATAGCCAATCGTGTTAGCGATTTTAGGAGGAATATTTCCTTCCCTAATCCCGTTAATTGTTTCTTCAAGCAAGGTAATTACATCATCTGGTTTTTGTATTTCAATCGGTTCCAGATCCAGCCTATCTCGTTTTGATGCTTTGCCTCCTTTAGCAACTGCCAAAGCGTGTTCTTCCTTAGTTTTTGGGTTATGGGCAAAGCAGTATTTAGAATTTTTCATTGCGTTAGCTTGGCATTGACTACCATTAGCTTTGATATAAGCACATTTCATTGTTTTCTCCCTTCAGAATTAGTAACTCTAGTGGGGGTAGGGCCATTTGTATCGTTAAAGATAGTCTCAATCTCTTCTTCTGACAGGAAATAAGCTAACTGTCGTTTATTTCCCTCATCCTCCAAGGTTTTGATAACTTTAAGAACTTGAAAGTATCTATTTGCGTTCTCTGTCAGTTTTTTATTATTTAATAAATCTAAATCGTTTAATTTAATGTCTAATTTATCAGCGAAGTTTAACGATTCTTCATACCGCTGTATCAAAATTTTATCCGGCCAATCAGCAATTTTTCTAATATCACGCCAATCTTTTTCATTCTGGGCTTCGCTAGTGATCTTTTTAAGTCTTTTTTTAATTGCTTGAATTGTTTCTTTTTTTGCACTAGCACTTTTGGCCAAGGACAACTCATTTTCCAGGTGGACAATCTGCTTTTCATAATTGGTAGACTTGTTGGTAGATGTTTGGTGGACGTTCATTTTTTTATTTTCCTCCTATCTATTTGGCTAATTGTTAAATAGTGGTAGACGTTAAACTCCAGCAGTGGTAAGCAGTGTAAATTTAATAATTTGTAATCTTTAATAGGTATCCACCTATGGAGCGTAACGTCTACCAGATTAATTGCCTTTTCCTTATTGTTAGGTGAAATGGTTAAAATTAAATGTCTACTATACATCTACCTTAATGTCTACTCAACAACTGTTAATCCATAACGTTTTAATAAATCATTTACTTGTTCAGGATTTATTTGGTAACGATAATATCCCCGAATTTTTTTGCCTTTAATGCCGAATCTTTTCAGCGCAGCTCCGACACCTCTGCTGGTTAAATAATCTTGTTGGTCTTCCTCTAAAAAATCATATGCCTTTTCTTTAATTTCCTTATTCATTAGCTTTTGCTCGTTTGTAGGAACCAACTCACGTAAAGCAAGTAAAACTGCAGAATCAAAATCCTCTAAATCAACAGATGAAGTCTCCTTTGCTTTTTTTACAGCCAAGTCTTGCATCCGTGAAAAAAGTTGTTTATCGTCCTGACTAATCAATTTAGCAATGCTTAGTAATGGCCTCCAAAGTTCATTTTGTCTATTAAGTAGTGCACATACTTTGGGATCGTGATGATAGATTTGGCTAATTTCTTTGGCGTAGTCAAGACTAAATGAGTAAAGTAGTGATCTGAGCTTAGGCCAATTTTCTGACCTTTTGGTTACAGCTAAGTTTCCCTTTTCGGCATTATCGGTCCTAATCATCGTAATAGTAATTGATCGGTCTTCTAAGACTTCATTTAGGCCAGAAATGTTAGCAATAGCTTTAGGGCTGTAAACCTGAAATGTATCAATGGTAAAATTGCCATTTTTATTTTTACTAATTCGGTGGGCCTTGGCTCCTTGTTTATAACCGGAATTAAGGAGTTCCAAGATTTCTTGCTGTTGAGATTTGTAAGCCAATCGTTCTGATTCGTCTAATGCTAAAGTGCATCTTTTCGCTTCTACCAAACGGAACAAAACGGCAGGGGAGATGTTACTGGAAAGAATTGAGTTAAAAGCAAGTTTTTCAATTAAAAGTAGAGTTTTAGTTTTTCCAGTGCGTTTAACACCAATGAAATATAAGTAGGGAAAAGCATCAAATATTGGGAAGCAGTAAGTTCCCATTAACCATAGGGTGATAATCTCTGCATCTCCTTCTTGTTGAAAATCAACATATTTCAGTAGTAATTCTCTTAAATCAAAGAAAACCTTACCTGGTTGGATTTTTTCTTTTTTGCTGAGATATCTCTTGATGTCTTTTGTTGCCCACCGAGGATATTCATCAGGCACTTCTGTTAATTGTTTTATTTTAAGAGTTTGATTTTTTATTAGTGCTTCGTTATCAGTAACTAAGCCTTTTTCTTTACCGGATCTAATAACAACTCGTTCATTTGTTGTTTGGCCTCCTTGTGAAATTGGTAGAGGGAGGGTGTAGTAAATTCTTTCTCCATCAAAACTAATGGCTGGATGTAACAAGAACTCCGAGTCCTCCTCTATCAACTTGAAATCATATTTTTGGGACTTTGCCTTATCAAGTAGTTGTGCAAAATCATTTGATGTTTTTCCCAGTGAAGTAAAGTAATCAGTTAAATCAACTTTCTTGACGCCTTTGGGTTTTGGCAGTTTAACAATAATTGCTTTCTTTTTAAAAAGTTTAGCTACTTTTTTAGCTCCCTTTTTGCCTGCTTTGTCATTGTCGTAACAGATAAACACGTTTTTAACTTCCTTGAATTTTTTAACCCATTCTTTTTTAAAGGTTCCAGCTCCTGCAGTACTGCTGACTGCCGGAAAACCGTGTTGTTCTGCGGTTATAGTGTCAAATTCTCCTTCGCAGACTACAATGAAGTTGCCTGCCGTCTTCAAAGTTTGTGAATTAAATAGTGCTGCCTTACCAAATCCTTTTGTGTTCCAGTATTTGGGTTCCTTATTTTTACCAGGGGCTCTTCGATAACGAATGTTTATTAACTTACCTTTTTGGTTGAATACAGGAATAGTAATATTTTTCCCGTCCCAACCAATTTTGAATTTCTTTATGGAGGTATCAGTTAATCCGCGTTTATTTGATTTTAGGTATTTGACAATTTCCGGAGGTAGCTGTTGGTGGTATTTATCAGCTAGGGATTTATCTAATATTTTTTCCTTTGCTTTTAATTTAGCTCTGTATTTTACTTTGTTAGTTTTTGGAGCATTATTTCCAAGTTGAATATATTCTTCTCCTAGGCTGTCCAGCAGGTTTTTCCAACTCCCGCGGGCATCACATTTTTTACAGTGATAGCAACCTTCATTGTTGTTGATATAAAGATGTTTCTTTTTATCATCGCAAAATAAGCAGTCTATCGATACTTCTTGTTGATCGCCGGACAGTTTATATGGTATATTTCTAGTAGATAAAAATTGTTCTACTTTTTCAATACGTTTCATTTGAAATTGGAGAGGGGATAAGGGTTGCTTACCCCCTCTCATTTTTTAATCCTCCTTTCTTGGGACTACTTTTGTAATCTCTTGCCAACCATCGTCCCCTGGTCGGTCTTCAATCAAAATTTGGCATCCTGTGCCAACTAAATCATCCAGTGAAATTTCCTCGTCTGGTTTTGGTTCTTTACCCATTAGTCCACTAACTACTTTGAATAGTTTGGAAGTGGTTTTATTTGTTTTACCCTTTGTTAGTTTTGTGCTTGCCACCAATGACCGTGCCGTTTCGGCGTGTTCTCCGTCAGTGATTTCAAAGACAAGCCGAACATAAGGACCATATTTGGGATTTTCCTTTTCTTCCCATTCGGTAAATTTTGCTTTATACATTCCAACTGGAATCGGTTCCGGAGCTTCCGGCTCCTTAACGGTGTATTTGCCTTTAGCCATTGTCATCACCTCCCTTACTCTTGGCGAATTGATAATTTTCGGGTATTAATAATTTTTTGGCCTTTTGTGAAATAGCCTTTTCAATTTGCTCCCCAACCTCTTTTTTAATCGGATAGAAAATTGGGATTTGTTTGTCATTGGGAAGTGTTTTAGTGGGGTAAACACAGCGAAAGCCTTTTCCGCTAAGTTTAGTAAACACGGCAATGTTGCCGAGGTAATACTTGTTGTCTAATACACAATTTGCGAAAAAGGTTAATCCCTTTTTTGCCTGAACTGGTGTTAGTTCTATTTCACTTATTTTGACCATATTGTTCCGCCTCCTCCTGAGCAAGTTTTCGTTGATACCATTCAACTAATAGTTCAGCTAGTGGCCTTAAAGAACCACAAGCTTTGTGAACTTGCTCCTCCTCAATTTTCTCCACCTTCGGACCAATTATTTTTCTAAATCTTTCCACGTCCATAATTTATTTTTGCCTTTTTGAAGGAAAAAATAAATTGGATGAAGCAGTCTGAATTTCTTGCCTAAGCTGGGATGAAGAGACTGAACTTTATTTAATGAAAGTTAATTTGAATTTTCCACTTCGGCCTTCAGGTTCAAATCTAAATTTAGTTTTCAATTCTCCTTCAAGTTTTTTATCCATAATGTCATACCAGATTTGTCGTAGCTTTTTATGGATTTTGCTTTTACTGTCTTTAATAGCTTCCTTATATGTTTTTTCACGACTGTAAGTTGTGACCTTGTATATTTCAGGATAGTCTATAAAGTTATTGGCGTTTGCTAAAAATATCATCATTACTTCTCCTAAATTTTGTCCAATTTCAAAACTACAAATCAATCTTTTATTATGGTAGAGGTTATATTTTCTTTTGTTTAAGTCTTTTTCAACATTGATTGGCCAATTCATTTCTCGAAGCTGATTATTAATTTTTTCTAGGTTCCAATTATTATTCAAAATGTTAGTTTGCCGATTAGGTTGGTCTTTTTTGGTGAGAACATTATTAGCTTTGTTTGTTGAGATATTTTCATTAAGCTTTACTAGCTGTTTGTAAATTTTTTTGTATATTTTTTCTTCAACGATTCTTTCTCTATTTGTAGAAACATTGACTCTTGGGACTGAGGTGTCTAAGTTTACGGGTGAGGGGATAATGGTTGTATTTTTCTGTTGTAGAGCAGGATGAACTTTATTTTGACTAAATGCATTAAGATATTTGGTTAAATCTGCTTGAATTTTTTTGGTAATATCAGTTGGGGCCTGAATACTTTTAGCGGCTTTTTGTGTTATGTCGGCAATTCTTTTTTCAATTTCCTTTACGTTATCTACAGCAGTCTTAGCAAAATCTACGTTCTTCTTTAGTTCTTTAATAGTTTTGATAAATGTTTCACTATAATCTTTACTTATTTGAACCATCAAAGGGTAAAATTTAAGTCTTGGTTTTATATAATTATGAAGTCTTTTTAACCAGGTTTCTGCTTTTTCCCTTTTTAGGTAAATTGCTTTTTGGCCTTTAATAATCGAATTGAAGTCGTTCTTATAGATATCACTTACAACATCATCTTTGGGAAAGTATTTTTCTTTGTTTTCTAAATCTAGCAATCCAACAGCAATCCGAATAATGTTGTAGTGGGCCCACCAAACGGAACTATCTCTGACTTTTTTGAACTTTTCCCATTCATTTTGGACCGAGACATAGTTTGGATATAATATTAGCGTTTTACCGTCACTTCCCAGGTGTTTTTCTTTAATTAAGTTACTTTTTCCCTTTTTGATAAACCTATCGACGAGTTCTCTATACGGGTTGTAGAAGTAATCAACACCTTTGTTGTCAAAATGTGAGGAATCAGTATCTTTTATGTTTTCTTTTAAAAACTGAATTTGAGAGGTTAAGGGATTTTCGGGGTGATCTTTTATTTTTGCTGTTTTCGCCTTTTCACAGATGTCTTGGGCTAGTGGTTTTAGTTTTTTCAAAAATTTCTCTCTTTCTGATTTATATTTCTTAAGATCTTCATCCGCATTTTGGCGAAGGTTAGAAAGAAGACTAGATAGTAATTTGTTTTTAGTTAATAATTTACCGTAATTGGCTAGCTTGATAAAAAATTTGTCATCAGCCTTAGTTTCTAATATTTCATCATATTTAGATTCAAGATCAACAATTAGTATTTCCACAGATTCTTTAGTTTCTGATTGTGCAACCTTTTGGTCTAAAGTAAGTGTGGTGTTGTCTGGATCATATTTTTTGTAAGTTTTAGAAAATTTTGGCTCTAGAATTTCAATTAAAAATTTTTCTGGGTTGTTATACCGCCAATCAGGCTTGGTATGTTCAACTATTTCTATTGCCTTCCACTCCTGTAATTTTTCAATTATTTGGGATTGTGATCTGCGGGAGGGTATCCCTGAGGCAGTGATTTTCTTTATTTCATACTCAATAGGAGTATCACTAGACGCCTTAAGCGACAACTCTTTAACTCTTTGAAGCACATACCACACTTCTTCATTGAATTTTTCGTCTGGTGTCTTATTTGCCACGTTTTCACTACCTCCTTAGGTAATATTTTACCAAATCAAATACTTAAAGAGTATATCTTCATTTTGCTACAATTAGACGTTAATAAAATGTGTTTACAAAAGGAGAAATTTAATGAAGCAACAGCTTAAAGTTTGGTTGGAAAAAGAAGGGTTTTCTCTAAATAAGAGACTTGTTATCGGATTAAATGAAAAATCCCAGTTAAGTGTTTTTAATACTGATAGGGCACCAAATGTTGTTAGATTTGAGTTAGTTAAAAATGTAACGCTCGAAGATTATAAGCGTGGTTTTATCGGGAAGTTTGAGAAAGAATTAAAGGATACATTGATTAGAACGGTTCAACTATGTGCAATAAAAAGTGGGGTAAAAATTCCAGTAAAAGACCAGGAAGTTATGAGTAATGAACCAAGTTTATATCCTGAATTTCGAGCTTATTGTGAAAAAAAAGGTATAGAACCATTGGAAAAGCCTACTATTTCGAGCGTTGTATGTGAAGAGGTAGGTATTGAAAATACTAAACTTGCAACAGTTTTTGGCGTGTTGAACGAAGGAGAAATCAACGAGGATTTATTGTTAGTCTTAGATTGGTTTTCATTAGGCCAAATTCAAAGACACTCAATAAGCAGTTTTTTACATTACTTTATCCCCTTTGAATTGTTGGTCGGACAATTTGTTAAAAGCCAAAAGTTAAGTTGGCGGAATGATCATAAAAAATTAAGTAATAAACTAGAAGATAGCCTAAGGGAAAAATTAGAAGGTGAGTTTCCTGAAAAGTATAAAGCGTTAAAAACTACTTTAAAGAAATACTCGTTTATGAAAGGATTAAAGAAGTATTTAGAAAGTATATTTACGACGGAAGAGTTTGATTCTTTTTGGAAACGCAATTCAGATATAACAGGAAACGCCAAACGTATTTGGAAAAAATATTCTTTAATGGTCCAAAGTAGAGAATCTGAGGCTAAAGAGTTTTTGTTGAAAAAAATGAGAGGCCTATACAAGAAAAGAAACAAAATTGTTCACGACGGGGAAAGACAAATTAGCGCTGAGGAAATTTGGTTAATTGAAAACATTTTGAGGAGAATCATAAAAAAAGAATTAGAAAAACATAAAGCGGCGGGCAATTAAAAACTTGATATAATAAAAACATTAAAATTATAAACTTTTATGACGTTCAACAAAAAGGTTTCGCTATTAGCTGGTTTTGTTCTGTTTGTCTTTATAATAGTTCTGGGTGTTAATTTTTGGGGAAAAAAAGAGGTTGACAAAGGCCCAGTGCAGTTAAGAGACCTCACTCCTTCAGAGATGCTAGAAGAAATGACTTTAGAGGATAAAGTAGGACAAATGTTAATGGTTGGTTTTTGGGGAGAAGAACCGGATTATTACATAAACAAAATGATTGATGAGAGAAATGTTGGTGGAGTAATACTGTTGAACTACAATTTAAAGAATGAGAACCAGACAAGAACGTTAGTTGACTCTCTTCAAAATAGATCTTTAGAAACAGGAATAGGAATTCCTTTGTTGATTTCTACTGATCAAGAAGGAGGCGTGGTATCAAAAGTAAAGTTTTTGGATGCCACGAATACTCCCCAGAGTGAAATAGAAAGCGTTGATACCGCCTACTCTATTGCTAAAGAAAGGGCAATTCATTTAAGAAGGTTAGGTATCTATGCCAACTATTCACCAGTTTTAGAGTACATAACAGATCCCAACAACTTTTTATTTGAGAGAACCTTTCGAGCAGACTCGAATCAAATCGGAAAATTAGGAATACAAATGGTTAGAGGTTATTCCGACGGAGGGATTATATCAGTTCCTAAACACTTTCCGGGCCATACTAATAGCTCTACTGATTCACACGATGAGTTACCAGAAAGTGGTTTAAATGAGGAAGAGCTGAAGGAGAAGGTGAAACCATTTCGAGATGTGATAGATGCAACAAATCCCGAGATGATTATGACAGCACACGTTTTATACCCTAATATTGATTCAGATCCTGCTTCCCTGTCAAGTATTTTTATTAGGCAGATGTTAAAAGATGATTTGGGGTTTCACGGGATAGTCATAACTGACGATATGGAGATGGGGGCCATTTTGAATAATTACTCTGTGGCGGAGTCTGCGGTTAAGGCTGTTAAGTCTGGGAATGACATATTGCTTTATTCAAGTACGCCTGAGAAGCAAGTGGAGGCATATGAGGCAATAATTGAGGCAGTTGACAATGAGGTCATTCCGATGGATGATATTGATAGTAGCGTACTTAAAATACTAGAACTTAAAAAAAAGTTTTACTATTAAAATAAAGTGGTTCGGAATAAGGTTTTAGTTACTTTCCACGCCTACAAAATAATTGGTTAGTTCAACTTCTTCGGGATTGAAATGTCCCCTAAATA
Organism: uncultured Gammaproteobacteria bacterium; assembly: GCA_964498425.1. Taxonomy (GTDB): domain Bacteria; phylum Patescibacteriota; class Microgenomatia; order UBA12405; family JAHJSD01; genus CAYSLZ01. Next base: position 14,081 of record CAZCGQ010000009.1, read on the forward strand.
TTTCTTCTACTTTAAACTTAAGTTCAATTGTTCGACTTTCACCTGGTTTTAGTGATAACCTTACTTCTTTTTCTTTTGCGTTCAAATCAATTACTTCGCCATTTTGTTTTGGCTTTTCTATAACTGTCACCCTTTCGGCAGTATCTAGACGATTTAAAGGCAATAAACCATCCTTCAAAATAGAAATCCTGTGTATTTTGTTAACTGGAAAGTTATAGGGGTTTTCAATAGTAACAGAGTATTTATAGTAGGTCCATTGGTTTTGATGTTGCTTTATATTTAATTGTTTCAAATTACTTGTCTTTAGTTTGACAACATCTTCATTTCGAGTAAACGGTGTAATGTCTGCTTCTAGATTAAAATCATCAATAAGCAGATCAGGGTATTTATCAGTTATGAGGTAAAAATAAAAAGGGAATTTGCCATTAGATACCATAAAAAAATCTCCTCTAGAAGGATCTTCTTTTACAGCCACGACTTTATTTTTACTTAGCATTTCAATTTTATTTATTTTTACAAACGGTATTCCATAATCGGTGTTGTTTTTAAGTAAGGCTACTAACATATATCCGTTGTTGTCATTAAAAGGTTCCTCTGTTCTAATAATATTCTTTTTAATTATCGAAACATCTTTCCCAAAGGTTAAGTTTATTTTGGGTTCTTTTTGGGGTGGATTTTCTTTATCTTTGATAGTTTCTTGAGTGTTAGAAATTCTAATTTTGGTTTTTTCCCAAAAAGGAGCTAATTTAGAGCTTAATTTATAAGATTGCAAAGCAGTTTTAAAGTTTCCCTTGTTATAAAGATATGACCCAACTTTAAGAGATATTAATACCGACAAAATCCAAGTTGCAAAGAGGCTAATGATAAAAAAACCGAAATAACGAAATATCTTTTTATTCATTGAATTTATTATAGCATTGAATAATCTGCCTACTTTGAGAGAATGTCTACCTGTTTTTATAAAAAAATTTTGAGGTTATATTAATCTGAGCTAATATCCTTGGGATATAGCTGGAAGAGTTGGATATTAAAACATTGATTTTGGAAAACTGTTTTGTCCAATGCGGTTGAGTTATGGTATTTGTGGTTGGTATGGGTTAAAATAAGATTATGAAAACCTTTTATAAGAAGAGTGATTCTTTAACTCAAGCGAAGATTGATTTTTTCAGTGATTATATAGAAAAGTATTTAATCAAGTTGCTAATGGGATATGGACGTTGCTTTATTGCTGATTTGTTTTGTGGTCCAGGTCGAAGTGCTCAAGGTAAAGGAAGCCCTTTGGTATTATTAGAAAAGGCTAATTATATTTTGACTACACCAGAGCTTAAAAAGCGTAAACCTAACGCTAAGATACACGTTCTTTTTAATGATAAAAATCATAAGCACATCCAAAATTTGAAAAAAGAGCTTGGAAATGTTTCTTATTCGGACAAGATTAACTGTATTAAACCAAGAAGCAAAAAATTCAAGTTTATCAATAAACAATTAGTTCAAAACTTGAGTGGTAATAAAATACCAAAGTTCTTTTTCCTTGATCCCTTTACTTACTCTACTGTGTCCTTATCTGATCTTCAGAAATTATTATCGCTAGAGTATTCAGAGGTTTTACTGTTTTTACCAGTATTTCATTGTTACAGGTTTGCAGGGATGGAGGATCTTAGGGTTGGCCACAAAACAAAGGTGTTTCTGGAAAATTATACTACTAGAGGTGTCTACGATTATATGGATATAAGTGATTTCATGGAATCCATAAAAAGTAAATTAAGTATGGTATTTCCATCGTTTTTCGTAAGACCAATTTTACTTGACGCTGGTAAAAGAAAAAATGCTCTTTTTCTATTAACTGAAAATTGGAAAGGTATGCTAGAAATGAATAAAATTTGCCTCAAGAACTCTATGGACGGGTCTGGGATTGAAGTTTCGGCGGATCGCAAAACGGAATTGTTTGGTAAAGATGCAGTATTGAAAACAACAGCTAGGTATGCAAGTTTTAAGGCCAAAATGAGAGGAGAGTTGAAACGGCAGAGGGAAATGGATACTATTGAATTAAGGCAGTTTGTCATCGCGGAGGGATTCAGGCCAAAAGATTGTAAGGATATTTTGAGAGAATGGAGGGATTGTGACCTTATTAAGATTTTTAATGAAAAAGGAAAAAAAACAAATAGGTTTTATATGGGAGAAAAGTCCTCAAAAAAATCGGTTTTTAAGTATAGGAAAAATTGATCTATGAAAAATAACATTCAGTATGTTGATCGTAAATCTCTTCTATATAAGTCGAAGGTGGATTATGGTGGCTGGACAATAAACCATATTGTTGGTTGTGCTCACGGATGTAGGTTTCCTTGTTATGCTTTTATGATGTCCAAGAGATTTGGTTGGGTAAAAAATTATAACGATTGGCGAAGGCCAAAGTTAGTTCGGAATGCATTAGATTTATTAGATAAAGAGCTAGCGCAATTAAAGGAGAAAGTTGAAGTAGTTCATCTTTCTTTTATGACTGATCCTTTTATGTATGATTCATCTAGAGGGAAATTAATTCCGGAGGTAAAAGAATTGACGATGCAGATTATTAAAAGGTTAAATGCAGAAGGAATACGCGTAACAACTTTAACGAAGGGTCTTTATCCTAAAGAGTTATTGAATAGAGAATATCTTGACACTAACGAGTATGGGATAACGCTTGTTTCATTAAATACTAATTTCAAAAAGAAGTTTGAACCTTATTCCGCCTTATATATCGATCGTATAGATTCTTTGAAAAGGTTATCAAAGAAAAACAGAATTACTTGGGTCAGTATGGAACCCTATCCAACTCCAAACCTTGATTCAACAGCTAATGGAATTGAAAAGTTGCTAAAGAAAGTTGATTTTGTAGATAAAATTATTTTTGGGAAGGTAAATTATAATGTGAAGTCTTCTAAATTTGCCAATAACGATAACTTTTATAGGAAGATGTCCAATAAGGTTAAAGATTTCTGTAAAAGTAACAATATAGAATATCATATTAAAAGTGGCACACCAGGGAAAGATAAGAACACTGAAGGAATCCTACATCGTAGTTCTAGTAATGAGAGCGAGAAGGAAAATATAAAAAGCTAAGACTTTTAGTTCCGTAAACGAAGAAGTAAGAAACTAATTTGGCTAATTTTAAAAGCACCAGTTTATAAAGCAGTATCCTTAAATATATCTCTTAGTAAATTGATGAATGTTAGTCTGTTTTTTTGCCCTCTGATTTTTTCAATATAGATTTGAATGGGTTGTAAAATGTTCGGATAGTATCCAGCAGGGGGAGCAGTAAACCACGTGGGGTTTACTGCCGTGTACCCTACGTGGTACACGGCCATCTCACATGTTAAACTAACTCAATGTTTTATGTTTACGTTTTATTAAGTCTAAATGACAAAAAATTTTACATTGGATTTACCACTCAACATCCAAAGAAGCGTTTAAAAGGACACAACAAAGGTAACACCGACAGCACCAAGAAAAGACGACCGTTTAAGTTAGTATATTTTGAAGCCCACACTTCAGAAAAAGATGCCAGACGCAGAGAAAAGTATTTCAAAACCTCAAAAGGAAAATCTACCTTAAAACAAATGCTTAGAACCGTATTAGAATAAAGAACGGATATATTTCGGCCAAGTTCCACAATGTTTATGGGAGGGATTGAATTTATTTTTAAAATCCACGATATATTAATAGTATTATTTTGTTGATATACTTGGATTAATGGTAACTAAAGCTCAAGCACTTTATTATAGTGAGCAACTCCATCCTTCATTTGCTGGGTATATTCATGATGGAGAGGTAACAGTGAGAGATGCTTTGGCTACGATAATGCATTTTTTAAAAAAGGGCTATATTGATCCTGTTTGGAAGAAAAATAATATCAATAGAGGGATTGCTAGAGCAAGAAGAATGAGTAGGGAACCGGAGTTTAAATTTGAGAAAAAAATAATAGACGAACTTTTTAAGGATAAGAAATATGTTTCGGCTACTGAAATAGGCAAATGGATTAAGAGTGGGCGAATACAAGAAATAATTAGGCAAAATTCTGGGGCAATAAAGTCTTTTCCCATTGGGACCAATAAATTAAAATTTAGATTAGGGGAGTATGTTAATGTTAATTTTACCGTAAACGATAATAAAGTTGATACGGTAGTGGAGGCCAATCAATTTAAGCAGGGGTATAAGTTATTATTGGTGATTTGGACAGGATGTAATATTATTTTTTTTATACA
>CAZCGQ010000010.1:0-17274 GCA_964498425.1 uncultured Gammaproteobacteria bacterium
TAAAAAAGAAATTCCTGTTAAACCAAAATCCTTAGGGGATAAAAGTTGGGCTAAAATAATTACTCTTAAAATCTGCGTTGACTGTTTAATAATTCTCAAACTAAAAACCCAAAAGCCACCTTTAAAAGCTTTTTGTTTTATACTTCCTTCTTGATTTTTTAGAAAAAAGCCTATTATTCTTCTTAATTTTCTAGCTTTAAATAGTCTTAGTGTCATTGTAGATATTACACGTTTGAACTGGTATTTTTAACATTTGTTTTTTAATCGTTACTTATATTATAATTCAAAACAAGTGCTAAGCTACTTTTGTCTTATATTATCTATATTTGTTTTTAATATTTGGTTGATTAATCAGGGGTCAGGATTTACTATACCACGTGAGTTGATTTTTCGCACCTATGCTCCACTATGGAAGCCAATTGTAGCCTTTATTCCGATATTTTTTTTACTTAAACTCATATATATTCAGCTTAAGGACATAAAAATTGTCAAGAGTAATAAGGTTTTATTGTTTTTTGTTTTAGGGATAGTTTCGGCCTTTTCCTTTTTCTTTACTGTTCAGACTAACCCTGATTTTGGTCTGTATCAACGGGAAGCCAAATACTTTGTTGCCAATGGCTTTATAGATTTCTTTAATAACTGGGGCTCTTTCAGCTGCAATTTTAACTTTCCTGTAATTGCATTTTTTCGGGGTCTTTTTTACTCGGTTTTTGGTGAAGGCAAGTTTGCCGTTTTAGGCTTAAACCTGTTGTTCTTTACCGGAACAATATATTTTCTTTACCAATCAACTAAAAAGTTATTTTCTAAACAAATTGCTTTAATCAGCCTTATCCTTTTCTCATTCTCGCCTTATGTTATTACCCAAACACCTCTGTTTCTGGTTGACCTTGGCTTGACCTTTTTTGTTGTTTTAACCTTTTACTTGAATTTAGTTGTAATTGAAAATAATAGCTGGTTGATTTCACTCCTTCTTGGTCTAGTTATCTCTCTTACTGCCTTATCTAAAGTCTTTGGTTTAGTTTATTTACTTGGGTTAGCGGTTTTTTCCTTGGTTTATTTATTAGCCTTTAATAAAAAGAAGGCATTCAAACATATATTTATTGGTTGGTTTATCGGAGCTGGACTGAGTTTAATCTATGCTTTGTCAAAAAAGGATTTGTTTTTTATTTTGATTAACAGACATGCATCGCCAGAAAAATTAGTTAAACTTCTTGGGCCGTTTGGTGGAATCATAGTTTTGGCTACTTTTTGTTTAGTTTTGTTCAATAATAATCTGAATAAAATTAATTTTAGGAAATTACTAAGGTTCTTTATCCCGCTTTTTTATCTAGCCTTAACTATATTATTCTTTTTTCCGAAACGGCCGAGGTTTTATTTAAGGACGATAATTATTGGCAATTCAATACCGTTAGCAATTCTATTTTATTCATCCTTTCTAATTGCGTACCTTAAGAAAAATTGGAAAATACTTCTTTTAATACCAGTTATTTTCTCTTTCCTATTTATTCCTAATACAATGTTTAAATACCAGTTGCCGGTCTATCCCTTTATTATGATGGTATCGGCCTACAGCTTAGTTGAATTAGGTAAGACTTTTGGAGATAAATTAAAAACTAATTTGCTTCTTATTGTCATTGCTTTTTCAATTTCAATTACTTATTTCTTTTTCCTGCCGATGATCCAAAAGCATGTTAAGAATAATATTCGCAACAGTGTTCGCTACGCCAATCAGCAAAATATCGATGAAATTAGTCTAACCATGTATCCGCTTGGTGAATGGGGTGAAAAGTTTCAAGATTCAATCGACAACCCAACAAAGTGCCCTCATCCACCCAGTCTTGTTGATATCGTTGACTTTTGGACGCTAGCTGAAGTTAGTTATCTGACCAGAGATGAACTTTTTGAGGAACTCCAAACCGGGCAAGATTTACCGGAATCAGTTTTTTTGGTTTATCACCTTGATGTTCCGGTAGTTGAAGATCCGGAATTAATTGAATTGTTAGAAGAAAAATATATTAAAGGGCCGATGTTTGATCAGGCTCGGGGGTCAGGTATCTGGCGAATCAAGCTTCAAGTGTGGACAATCGCACCTCCAAGGTGATTTTGTACCTACACCTTGGTAATGAGTTGTTGTGTATAATTAGTAAATGAAGCGGGTTTGTACGATTGGTGGGGGGTCGGGAATGCCGGTGGTTAATCAGGCCTTGGTTAGAGCCGGTTTTTTGCACTTCTAAGGGCCTATCCTGTGGTTAGCGTAGTAGAATCCATGAATTTATACCTGCACCTAAGATTAAGTACGCCTGGATCTGTTGATAAATTCAAAACTTTACGCTAGTTTCTAGAGGTTTTGGGAAATGTAGTCAATTACATAGTCGTATAATTGTCCCAAGCTGTCTCGTTGTTTGTAAATTACAAACGGCTGTAAATCTTTTACAAATTCTTTTTTGTCTAATTTTTTAACTTTTTTAACTAGTTCTGTTTTGTTGAATTCTCCTCCGTTGTCATAGTTTAATTTCTTGTTGATTATGTCAATATCAATTTTTGCCCCTTTGTTTAACAAAAACCACAAATCATATACGTCCCTCCCCTTTTCCCTCGTGTATATTGCCCTAATTTTTTCTGCTAATATTTCATCCATTGATAAATGATAAACATATTCCGTAAATAGGACGGGGAAATTCGTTTTGATTATTGTTTTTTCCGGCTGTTGAACTTTTTCCCGAAAAGAAAAGTCAAGGTTTATGAAAATTTCATAATTTAATACAGCAGGGCTTGCAGTTAATAAATACTTTTCACCCTCCAAAGTTTCTTTTTCTTTAATCTTAATCGGATAATCTTCTTCAAGTTCCTTCTTTATTTTTTTAAATAATTCTGTGAAGGATTTCGCACTGAGGTTAACGGTAAAATCCAAATCTTCAGAAAACCGTTCACCATTAAAGAGCAGACGGATTGCCGTACCCCCTTTAAAGTAAACCTTTTTGGATGCATTGTTTTTGTAAAAGTTGCTTAGAAACAGTAACTGCAAATATTCCCTCATTACAATTGTCTGGTTGGTATTTGCAATTTTTGAGTATTTGGTTAGTTGTTTTTGGTCAAGCATTGACTATTCTTTGTGTTAATTGATTAAAAACACTGTTTGTCGGATATACTTTAATCCAATTTTTGAATTTCTTGAAATCGAATTTACTTAAATCCAGTTCGTCTATTTCAACATTTTTAATTCCTTTGGAAGTGAGATAAATCTGGTCAGCCAGAGCTTTTTCGGGACCAGCAATTATAAAATTATCTTTTTTCATGCTCCCCCCAAAACTATTTTTCTCAATTTGGTGGTAACAAAAAACCTTGTTATCTATTTTTTTTTCCAACGGGCGGTTGGTTGTTGCAGAATAAATCTGTTGTGGGAACTGTGAAAGTACCCCGTGAAAGTTAAGTGCTGATTCAAAAGAAACGTACGACGGCTGGTATAAAAAATTGGCCAGATAGTATTCGTGAACATGATTATCTTTAAGGATGTATTTACCCCGTTCCAATCGGTCTAAAACGTTATTTTTTATTAACCTATCAATCAAGCTGTAAAATGATGTATCTTTTTTTACTTCCAAAATTGACTTTAAACTATTTGTTGTAAATAGTTTTGTGTCAGAGTTATATAGTTTTTTTGTTATTCTAGCTAAATTATACATTGCGTTATAGTTTATATTTTATATAGTATACTGCAACGTGTCAAGACGATTTTTCATTTCTGTTTTGTGTATAATGTAAAAATGAAGAATATTTGTACGATTGGTGGGGGGTCGGGAATGCCAGTGGTTAATCAGGCTCTGGTTAGAGCCGGGTTTGACAACATTAACTCCATTGTCACTACTTTCGATTCCGGTGGGCATACCGGCCGGTTAAGGACCGATGAACGGGGTAATTTGTTAGCCTTTTCAGATTACTGGCGGGCGTTAATATCTTTATGGCAGGACGGTGTTCAAAAAGAAATCTGGCAGGAGATGCTTCAATTTCGGGATGGGCGGAAAAGAAATTTTGGTAATACTTTCTTTTTATTCATGGCCGAAAAGACTGGTAATTTAAGTCAGGTTGATAATTTGTTCAGACGTTTGGCCGGTGCAGATTTAAAAGGAAGGGTTATTCCTGTTTCCCTGATACCGAGTAATATCTGCTTTAAAACCAACAGCGGACAGGAATACTGCGGCGAACATTTGTTTGATGACTATCGCATGTCTTATGACAGAGTTGACAAGATTTGGCTTGAACCGGAAGTTAAGGCAAATCCTGAAGCTGTAAAAGCAATCAGCCAGGCCGATGTTATTATTATCTCTCCGGGGAGTTTGTACGGCTCGGTTATTGCTAATTTCCTGCCGGATGGGATGGTAACCGCCTTTAATCAGTCTTCGGCCAAAAAAATTCTTATTACAAATCTCATGTCAACGGCCAACTCCACTCACGATTTTGACCAAAATGAATATTTCCAGGCCTTTAAAAATTATCTTGGGTTTGAAAAACCAATTGATGTTGTTCTTATGCAGGATTTTGATAAGTTTGATCAAGAAGATTTAAATCAGGCTTTAAAGTTGTATAAGCTGGAGAATTCCTTTCCAATTAAACCTGCTCAGAAATCAGATGTTAAAACAATCGTAAAAGATATTGCCGTTATTGAAAAGAACAACTATCGCTTCCGTCACAGTGAAGCCAAACTCGCCAAATTATTTAAAAAACATCTTCTTATTTAAGTAGTATTAGTTTTCTCCAAAATGGTTCTGAGACTGATTTTTGACCTGAATATTCATTTCTACTAGGCAACAGACCCGAAATTTTTTCTAATGTCAGCAAACCTAATTCCACTAATCTAAATGCAGCTATATTTAACATTCTTTTGGTTTTAGATGGGCGATATTCATTATAATTAAATGGAGTGTTGTCAACCAAAACAGCACGGCCTTCATCAGTTATCATTATGTTATCAGCAAAAAAAGGAATTCTATGAATAAATTCAGATTCAGCAGTATTGGTTAACCGTTGACCGCATAAATCAAATATGCCCTCCTCCATATAAACATCTTTTACTCGTTTTACAATTCTTCTTAGATCTGAAAGACACTGTGATGTCATTAATTTTCTAATGGTACTTTCACAAGCTTGCCTGCCGAAGACTCGGTCTTGAATAATAACGGGTTTTGGCTCATCGCTATCAACTCTACTTAAAAATACCTGGGTATTAGGGGAAATGTCAGCAAATTTTTCTAAATAGCCTTTATGATTTTCAACCCAAACCTGAGGGTCTCTTCTTAATTGGCCTAGCGGAAACTTGACAACTTGATTTTTTAAACCAACAACAACTGAACCGCACTCGCTTCGGCTGGAATCCCAATCCCCCGTTCCAATCACCTCTCCTGATTTAATACCTGCAACTGGAATCCTGGCTTTGGCTTCATCTAGCAATTCATTTCTTGGCTTTAGCTTTTCTAGCCGTCTATCTCCCAGGATTGTATTTGGCGTCTGCTTGTCCAGTACCTCCAACATTCTCTATTATATCATTATAGGATAAATATTTGAATTACGGGCAGTGGGTGGCCTTAGTGTACCCGGCTGCTTGGGCATCTCTTTCTGTACAAAACCACTCCTCGCCAATGTCTAATTCTATAACCGTTCGGTCATATTCACTGCACCCCGGGAAATGGTAGGTTTTGGTTCCATCAGATTTACCAATATTGCCTTTAATATTGCATTCTGGATTATTAATGTTTTCTACTTGGTAGCATCTCGGACTCCAAACTCCGATTTGCTTCTCCTTGGCCGCACGCGATAATTGTTTGATTAAATCTCTTTTTTCTCCTCCGCTTGATCGTTGATATTTGGCGTATCCCTCCCCTACCATTATTTCGTTGACAAAAACATCATCGGCATAAACCTCAGCCATAATTCTTTTAAAACTGTCTTTAGAAGGATTAGCAATCCTGACATATTTACCAGCTATTAATTCTTCAAGTTTGTCTTTTGCCTCTTCGCCTAAACAATATTTCAACTCTGGTGCATTTAAGTAATCAAGTCTGACAATTTGATCTGGTGGAATGACAAAACTATCGCCATCTAGGATTTCGATAACTTCGTGCTTACCCGTTCGATGAAAAAAATATTTGAGTTCATTAATGGAGATGAAGTTTAAGACTATTGATACAGATAAAACTAACCCAAAAATTAAAAGAAGAAATCCTCTTTTCTTCATTAACAAAAATATACCACATTAACAAATCCCAAGGTTCAAACCTAAACAACCTTCAAGGTTAATATGTACCTGAACCTTGGCTAGGTGGCTTTAACAAGTCTATCCTCGTTTGATAATCTTAACCCAATTTTTGAGGCATTCTTACGAAGGCTGTATGCAAATCTACACCTGGCATAGTTCTCACAAACGCTTACTAAAGGATCTTCAGCGGATTGAAATAGTTTTCCTCCGCAGAAACCGCAAATTATTGGCCCGAATTCAGGACGTTTTTCAGTTACACTGTATTTTGCTATTCGTTCAACCATGAAGATAATTCTATCAGAAGTTGTCAATACTTAATATCTAATACTGAATACTTGATACTAATTCACAATTCCTGGTAGATCCGGCGGAGGGTTTCATTTCTGCGATCGACGTTTACGTATTCGAAGTACTTTTCAGCAATCTCCAGTTCCGCACCGGCCTTCAGTATTTCCAAATAATGTTCTTTTTTGTCCCATACCTTGCCTTCAGCCTCAACTATTTTTCTCCTTGCCATCAGTGCCTCAACCCGAGCTGTAGCGGATACCATTAAACCGGCCCCACACAACTCTCTTCTATCTTCCTCGTCCATGTACACATTTAGACCAACCTCTTGGGCTCGGTGATAATGCTCTTCCGCTTTTCTGAATTCCTTAACTTCCGAGTGGGGATGACGCATTAATATTCTGGCAATTCCTCTATTCAATTCTGCTGACCAGATAAATGGAGTATTGTCAACTGTTCGTAAATAGCCCTTCTTTGTTAATCTCTCCCCTATTGGCAAGGCTTTTTCCAGATGAGCTTTAGCATCATCGACTGCCTCAATTTTCTCTTCCTCTGCTTGCAATGTGTGTTTTGCTCTCGACTGTTGAATTGTTGCAGCCATTAAATGTAAATGACATATACCTGCTTGACTCCAGTCTTGAGAAGTGTCAACTTCTTGTTCATCAAGAACATCCCTAGTTTCAGCTAAAGCTTCCTGATACTTTTCATCATCATATATGTCATCAGAAGCCGCCGATACCCGTAAATCTTCAATTTCATGAATACGTTCAGTTAGTACTTCGCGTGAACTTACAGGCATAATAAATTATAACATGAAATACAGGCCTATCTAGTTAAACCAATACCTCTTTCTTAAGCATTTCAGCTTGATTATAGAAGTAACTCACCATTTTATTCTTATCAAATTGCTTTATCATTTCCGGAAAATCATGGTGCTTGTCTACTTTGATGAGCTTCGATGCAAGGTTTAGTTTGTCAATTTCCCAAGAGTATTTTTTCTTAATGCCATCAATAATTTCTGACCAAGAATAATCTTTCTCTTTTTGAATAAAGTAAAAATCCATGTAATCACGAATATTTGTTCTAGTTAAAATTAAATTAATCTTGTTGACGGTTAGATCAAATAAACTGTCAATTTTAAAACCTTGAAATACTTTGAACTTATTAATCTGTTTAAATGGAAAATAATTGAAATCAACTTTAATTTTCTGACCGCCATGGTTTTTGAAGAAAAATATTTTCATTGCCGCTTGTTCTCGATATTCAAAACTTTCAATGTCCATCTGATCAAATTTTGGCTTCAGCAGGGCTAAAATCTCCTGGTGAAACACTTCCTGGTCGGTAAAAAAGTCTAAATCTTTTGAAAAGCGATGGTGAAGATAAAATTCAGCTAAAGCAGTGCCGCCGCCAAAATAATATCTTTTTTGAAAATATTGGTTAGAAATAATTTCTTTTAGAATTTTTGCTTGAAAGGGAGTTAGGATTGATTTTCGGGCCACAAGGCAAATTCTAGATAATTTCTAATATCAACAGAAATAACTTTTTTCTTTATCTTGGGCCAGATACTTTTGAGATATTTTTTATCTAATTTCTCATGGCCTAAGCCATAATTAATTAACTGCAGTGTTCGCCACTGGCGATGTTCTTCGGGGTAATTTTTCTGTAGGTATTCTTCGTCGGTAGACCAGTTATTCATGGTTAATTTTAACATACGATACTGACCATTGAATTAAAGGAAATAATATTGTAGATTATGTTATGACTTCGAACAATAAACAAGATCAACCAGCGACAAAAAAAGATATAGATACTCTTAATGAAAAGATGGATTTAGGTTTAAATGAAGTTCGGACGGAGATGAGTCAAGAGTTTAAAGATGTTCGAGCGGAAATGAGTCAAGAGTTTAAAGACGTTCGAGCGGAAATGAGTCGAGGTTTTGCTCAGATCCGAAAAGAAACAAGCAATGAACTATCAGAGTTAAGAGATGAAAATGGCAAACGATACAACAAATTATTTGACCACCTAGATGGGTTGGCAAAGCTAATAAAGGATATTAAAGAGGAGTTTACGATACATGGATTAAGGCACAAACGACATGAGGAACAATTGGAAGATCATGAGCAAAGAATAAATAGTCTAGAGTCAAATGTCGGTTTATAGTCTTCATTAATTTAATACCTTTTGTTTGCTTAGACCTTATTCTATATGTGTTATACTCTTTCTATGAAGGTGCTTGTTGTCGGTGGAGCTGGTTACATCGGTAGTTTTACCGTAAAGGCTTTGAAAGAAGCCAGTTATCAGGTTGTTGTTTTTGACTCCTTGGAAACTGGCCATCAGGAAGCAATCGATGACACTCCCCTCTATCAGGGTAATTTACAAACTGACTTCGATAAATTAGATGAAGTATTTAAAAAGGAAAATCCGGAGGCGGTTATCCATTTTGCCGCTTACATTGAAGTCGGAGAATCGGTTAAAAATCCTCAGAAATATTATTTTAATAATGTTCTCGGCACCTTAAACCTGCTTAAAGCAATGAATGTTAATGACTGTAAGGAAATCGTCTTTTCCTCGACTGCTGCCGTTTACGGCGAACCCGAAAAAATCCCGATTAAGGAAACCGATGAAAAACAACCAACCAATCCCTACGGCCAAACCAAACTGACAGTAGAAAATGCTTTAAATTGGTACTCTCAAGCCTATGGACTAAAGTCTGTTCCCTTACGCTATTTTAATGCCGTTGGGGCTGCTCTAGACGGATCAATGGGCCAGGATTATCCAAAACCCACTCATTTAATTACCCGTGCTTGCGAAGCCGCTCTCGGCCAGCGGGATGATTTTGCTATTTTTGGTGATGATTACAACACTCCCGATGGAACGGGTATCCGCGATTATATACATGTTTTAGATTTGGCTGATGCCCATGTTAAGGCCTTAGAATACTTGAATAGTCAAGACGAGGCCTTGTTTGAGCCGTTTAATGTTGGCACTGGCAATGGCTATTCGGTAAAAGAAGTTGTTGACATGGTCAAGCAGGTTTCCGGCAATGATTTTGACGTACCGATTGTTGAAAGAAGGCCAGGTGATCCGGATAAATTGGTGGCTGATTCGACCAAGCTTCAGCAAACCCTAAACTGGAAGCCAGAACATTCAGATTTAAAGACAATAATTTCTTCCGCCTACCAATGGCATAAAAATAACCCGGAGGGTTACGGTAACTAGTAATTAGTAAATAGTAGATAGGGTTTTTGATAGAATAGAGTATGGATAAGAATTCGATCTTAGCTGATGCTGTCGGCAATTTATATCGGGGTGCTTTATATCTGGCCAGAGAGGATTTAATTTAGCTTGCAACCCAATAACCCACCAACGCTACCAGAGTAGAGACGAAGATTCCCCAAATGATGTCAACAATAACTACCTTTAACGGCCAATTGGCCAAAGTAATATAGTTGCTTAAATCATAAGTTGAGTAAGTAAAGTAACCGAATAAGGCACCAAGAATCAATGACCGGACCAATGAGTTTTCCTTCACGCCCGGAATAACCGCAAATATAATTACCCCAACTGGAAAGAGTAGATAAAAGATAACCGCCGCTGGCCAGTTAATTTTGTCGGCCAGCAAACCACCAAGCTGTTTTTGATAAAAGCCTTGGGCAATCAAAGCCAGCCAAATAAAGTCAACCACCCAGTAAACTCCCCCAGCGATTAAAAATGTTTTAATGTAGTTCATATTTTTCTACTTGGTTCTCAAAAAAATTTTCAATTTCGTCCTTAGAGACAGGATTCTTAAGAAATTCGATATTATCATCAGAAATATCTTCTAAGAAAATAAGTTGTTCAAGAAAAAGACGATCATTAAAATTCGTACCATAGAAATTATTGGCTAATTCAATTATTTCTGATAGTTTAGCAATTTTTAATTTAATAACATAATAAAGGTCTACATAATCCTTGAATGTAGCTCGCCTCCCCAAGGTATAGGCCTTCATTGCAGAAATAATCTCAGGAGTTAATAAGTTAATTCCGTTCCAATTAATGTAATCAACAAATATTGAAAAAGGATAATGGATAAAAGAGACTTGAACATTCTTTATACTAACAGTTAATTGGTCATCTTGATTTACAATTATCCTCAAGCTCTGTTCGCCAAACAAACTTTCCAATTTAACCATAGTTCCCTGAATAGATTTTGGAGTAAAAAAATCATAATCAATAGAGATTCGATGTCCAATTTGTAAAGCTAAGCTTGTACCACCGGCAAGGTAATATTTATCAAATTGAGAAAGAGGCTTAACTAGCTTTTTGGCTTCGGATGTAATCGCTTCTGGATGCATATTTGAAATCATCTAAATTATAAATAACTTTTACTAATTTTTGAACAGGTTTTCTAAATTCAGATCTAGGTATTAATTCTAAACTTTTTTTTAAATCCTTGCCATAGAAGTCTTTTATCCACTTCCAATGCTTCAAATTACCGTAATTTATTGCTCTTGTTAAAATTATTTGTTTATTTTGGTGAGGCTCCAAATGCGTGAAATCTAAGTCCCAAAATAACGGTTGAAAATATTTAGGTAATTCCATATTTTATTCTAGCAGATTTTAAGTAAACCCGTAACCCGCTTTGTTGAAATTTGTTAACAATCAAGGATTAGCGGAGTGGTTTTGTTTACCTAAGGCAACAACCACACCCAAAACTAAGGTTAAGCCTAGTAAAAGATTGCTAGTTGTATGCAAACTGCCGTTGGGTTCAGCCGACCAAAGATTATATTCATTACCCAGCCTTAACAATTGGACAACAATTTCAATTACTAAATAAATCAATAAAGAAAGTGAAAAATAATCTTCGATAGTCGACAGCGATTGTTTGAACTTATTTTCATTGAAAATATAGGCAATGTAAATAAAGAAAGGCACTAGAAAAATTAAACTGGATATCCAGAAGCTAAGTGTATTTAAAGCCCGAATCAGCTTTTTGGTGATAAATCTCGCCAAAAGGACCTTATTTGACTTTAACTCCTCCATTTTAAACTGATACCGAGTTTCAATAACCCGTCCCTTTGTGCTTAGACTAACCGCATTTTGGCTGTCACCGTAAAGCGATTCAATTTCAAAAAGATAATCCTTGCCGGCGGAGTCTTTAATTTTCGGAAAACCAAATGGGAAAAACTGTTCATCCTGGAACTGGTCCGTCTTGTATTCATTGACGTAATACCAATCATCGTCCTTTTCTTCCTTTATCCGGAATTCCAAAACATCGTCATTAATTCTATCGTGAGTGTCAAATTTCACCGCCACAATCCCCAAATTATTATCATCAGCTGTTATAATTGCCGCAGCAATATCACCACGGACAAAGGTATCCCCCTCATAGTTAACAAACGTTCTTTGGCCGTGCCGTTTAGCTAAGACTGACCGCATTTCACCCTGTAAAAACATAACAACCGTAGATAAAAAGAGGCTACCTGCAAAAATTAAGACTGGAAAAAGCCCATATTTAATTAGCTTAATTCCCATTAATTTATTCAACAGTCTGATAAAGGACAACCATAGAAGTTGAATAGATTTAATTAACTGCCGAAAATACTCCGGGCCGTACAATACAAAATTGCCGATGAAATACAGGAATAAAATTGATGAAGTTACAGCTAACGGCCAAATT
Organism: uncultured Gammaproteobacteria bacterium; assembly: GCA_964498425.1. GTDB lineage: Bacteria > Patescibacteriota > Microgenomatia > UBA12405 > JAHJSD01 > CAYSLZ01. Next base: position 12,195 of record CAZCGQ010000010.1, read on the forward strand.
AGAAATTTATTTTCAATACCGAGATTAATTTCAAAAAATTGAAGACCAATGTTCAGGCCTAACAAGAGGGCAAGACAAAAGGAGATTGTTGCCAAATTGTTTCTTATTTTTTCCATGATAATTCTGCAGGATCGCGGAATTTGAACGGGATTTTCCTACTCTTCTGGCCGTTGAAAAGAACTACTTGCAATTCGTGTTGGCCAAAATTCCCGGTTAAAGGTCCAGAAACTACAATTCTTTCCGGTGTCCATGAGTCAACTAAAAAACGCTCATCATCGGCAATGACTTTAGAATAATCATGAGCCCAACCAAAGTTCTTCCCCTCAATGACAATTCTTTTCGCCTGAATTGACCAATCAGAGCTAATTGAGTAAATTTTCGGTTCTCTCTGCAGTTTGTTATAGAAATTTTGATATTTCTTATAACCAAAGAGCATACCAATGAAGACAACAATCAAAAGCGGAATAATTTCTTTGCCTAATTTCTTAAACTTCGGCCAAAAATAATTCAGGGCAAAAACTATTACTAAAGTAATTAAAAATATTTCTGTCTTAACCGGAGTCCTCAGATACCGCATGAGATAAAAGACCTCGGTTAAGAGGTATTCGGCTCCTATGATAAGAACAAGTGAAACAATTATGGTTTCAAGAACAATAATAATCGGCAATAGCATCTCCAAAAATTATTTTAGCATATTAATTCTTAAAACTTGACAATATGTATTTAAATCAATTATATTGAATTATATAGATGATTTCTTACTTGAAAAGAGCCATTAAAGCTTCTTTCTTAGTCTGCCTGCTCTTTTATATAATTACTGTACCTGCTAAAGCTGTAGATGATGGTCAAGTATTAGTTAATGAATTAATGGTCAATCCCACCGGACACGAGAATGAATGGATTGAACTTTTTAACCAATCAACAACTACTTCCGCTGATTTAAGCGGTTTGTGGATAGAAATTTATCAACTAAATGAGAGTGAAACGCGCACCTATGAAGCAAAACTTAATCTTAGTGGGACAATTCCTAAGGGTGGTCTTTTAACATTCCCAACCTACCCACTTACAGAAGGCCAGTTAACTCCTGACGTTAGTTCGGGGTTAGATGATGAATTTTTGCCGGACGATGGGGCTTGTATTAAAATATTTTCCAGTTTAAACCATTCAGTTCTTGAATTTGAATACGGCACTGGTAGTCACTGTAATACTGGGGATACTCCGATCGATGCAGAAAAAGCGGTTGAAGAAGGCAAATCGATTAACGCTGAAATGAGTTTTGATTATGAAACAACTCCCTATTCTGCTGATTGGATTTCTGATTCCAGCCCAAGTAAAGGATGGGAAGGGTCTCCCCTTCCTTCAATAGATGAAGATGTTCTTCCTCGAGTTTCTGCAATGTCAATAACCACTAATCTTAGTGAAGACTATGACCTGAGTAGAATGGACAATCTTTATTTTGAACATCCTTTGCACGGCAAGATAAGTTTCAACAATCAAATGAACATGACGGATGTGGATGTTCAAATTTGGCTGAGAGACTTAAGCACACATTTGGACATGACCACAACAGGAACTCTCGGCTTAAACGCTGATGATATAACTAGTTTGGTAAACACTGAAGCAAGCCTTACAATGTACAACTTAGGTTTAGACAATCCAACTATAGAAGTTTACAACTCAGACGGGTCACGAGGCGATGACAGTATAGTTTCGAGTTTGTCTTATAATTCTTCTACTGGTGAATTAAGTTTTAATGCTAATCATTTTACGACATTTAAAGCAGTGGAATCTTCTGTTTTATCCGCAAGCAGTGACTCTGCCGGGCCGCCGACATGTGGTCGTCAACCGCCGAGTAACGCTCCCAATCTATTCAGGATTGATACAACCAGCAGTACAGCCAAATTGTATTTTTCGCCTGTTAATGACCATTTGAACCACTATTTTATTTCTTATGGTTTTGAGGAAAGTCCTCGCTTCGGAACCGAATTCCCAGCGAACTTATCATCAGGTATTGAAACGAGAACAATAAAATCATTAGCACCAAATACAACTTATTATTTCAAAATCCGCGGAGGCAATGGCTGTGCCTCCGGGCCCTGGTCGGATTGGGTAATGACAAAGACAAAAAGTGTTTCTGCATCTAAAACAAACCAAACGGCAAAAACAGTTGAACCTACATCAGAATTGACTAAAATGACAAAACCGACTCAACCGGAAGAAACTGAGGAAGAAAAAACCGAAAAAAAAGAAATTACCCCAACTAAAAAGCCTGAACCAACAATAAAAACCGAAACTGAAGCAACTCAGCCAATCCCCTCTCCTCAACCAGAAATTATAAAATCTAAGGGATTTATTCAAAAAATTCTAGACTTCTTCAAAAAACTTTTCAGCTGACATTGCAGATTAGAAGTACTTCTCCATATGAACTACCGTGGTTAATTACTAACTGAACCTCGGGCAAGTTTGAAAATAACAATAAGACTATGTAATTCCACCCCCGAGGTGGTTTAGGTACGCCACTTCGGGATAAGTTTAAGTATTTGTATGTGAAGTAAGGCAATAAATGCTCGAAAATAAAACTGAATTAAGAAATTTAAGCGATCAAAAATTGAAACTTTTTCAACTTTTTTAAAACATGCTGTAAGCTTAGTAAAATACAAAAATTTTAAATTGTATTTGTTTGAATAAACAATGTTTTCTAATATAACCCGATATGGCCCGGCCTTTCCACCAGGCTTAGTATCATGCATTGCTATTATCCCGCCTTCAACTAAAAATGGTACCCAATTTTCAAAATCAAATTTAACGTGTTCATATTCATGGGCACCATCAATCCATAAAAGTCCAATTGGCTTCTGCCAATTTTTAACCACTTCACTTGAAGTCATCACTAAGGGTTTAACTAAATTGTTAATTCCGGCGCTGACTATATTTTCTTTAAATTCATCATAGGTCCATACTCTTCCGTGTTCAGAACTTCCTGTAAATGGGTCAATAGCAAATATTTTAACCCTCTTGCCTTTTTCTGATCCTTTAGCTAAACAAATTGTTGATTTTCCCTTCCAACTGCCTATTTCAACTATTGGGTGATCAACTTTTTTAGCCAATTGGTAGAGCATAACAGCTTCGGCATCCATTAAAAAACCGTCGACTTCATCCAAAATGGGTTTAAGCACATTATGAATTTTCAGCCTTTTAATCATTCCATAAAGTCTAACTGCTTAGTAAAAAATCGCTTAACAAAACGAAGATAATATTTAAATGTTTCCCAATTGGTTAGTCCTTCCTTTGCTTTCATTATCAACCACTCCGGTGTAAATAGAGCCGAATAAAATTTGCGAACATAGGCCTTAAGTTCCTCGTCATTAAGTTCAGTCTTTAAAACCGGTTGAGACATATCAAAATCATTCCAGTCCTCAGTTTTCAACCAATCATTTTCTTGAGCAGCGTCGTACAATTTAGTTCCAGGGTAGGGGATTATAATTGTTGACTGCAGACTGTCAATTAACCTTAACCGAAAAAGCTTTTTGACAAATTTTAATGTATTTTTAATATCCTCTTCTTTTTCCCAGGGATAACCCGACATCACCGTTACGTGCGGTTTTAACCCCGCTTCTTTAGCTAATGTTAAATTTGGAATAATTTGTTCAACTTTTAAATTCTTGGCAATTTTATCTAACGTTTTCTGATTAGCTGATTCCAGCCCGTAGAGTAAAAAACGAAAGCCGGCTTTGGCCATCAATTGGTAATCACTGCTGTCTAAATCAACATTAAAGCGCATATTGCAGTCAATTCTAACTTTCTTGTTATAACCCCGATCAATCATTCCCTGACAAAATTTTCTCAACCACTCCCCTACCGGAAATGTTCCAGAATCGTCCATAATTTCTCTGATTGGATAATTATCAATAATATAGCCAACTTCGTCCAAAGCTTTCTCTACACTCATCACCTGATAATTTCCCGGCGGATAAAGTGTATTCGCCCAAGAACAAAACGTACATTTGCCGTACCAGCAATCGCGGCCAAACATCGTATATGTCCCTGGCAAGCGACCGTAGTTTGAATTTTGATAAGCATACAACTGCCATTGGGTTAGGTCCCGATCAATGAATGGCAAGTCGTCTAAGACCACCTCGGAGGAGTTTGCATCAAACACCTCCGAGGTGCTTACTCCTTGTTCAATCCGATCAATGAGCTTAACTAAACCGAAATCAAAATTCCCGCCAGTAACTACATAATCAACCTTAGATTTTTTCAGTGTTTCTTTTGGAAGTGCCGTCACATGATCACCAACTAAAATAACTTTGCACTTTGCACTTTTAACTTTTAACTTATTTATTATTGCCCAATGGGCCTTGATCACCGGCGTTTTCGTCTCAATAACTAATACATCCGGCTGAAAATCCAATAGTTTCTTTTCCCACTCTTCATAAGTCCATCCGGCATTAATACCGTCCAGCCATAAAACTTCATGTCCGGCCTGATCAAGCATCGTTGCCGCGTAGGCTGGTACAACCGGATAAGCCGACCAATTAGTCTTTGCCCACTGAAACTGCCTGTTTTGACCGAGCAAAGCCGTACCTTTATGAGATTCCAACGGTGGATATCCGATTACAATTTTCATTTCAGCCAATGTTTTAAATCACAGTTAATCAGTTTACTTAGGTTCTTAATATCATCTTGATAATAATCTACAAGTTTATTTCTTAATCCTTCGTTTATTGGGGGATATCTTTTTTCTTTTCGGTTAATAAAATTATAAAGATTAACTAATTTTTGATGAATTCCGGTTTTTCTGAGTAAATCAAAATTAACCCCCCGATCATAAAAAAATTGAGTTATATTTCCAATTTTCGTTAACTGTTTGAATCTAATCTCCCTGGGTTTGTTAATAATTCTGTCTGCTGTTGTCGGAATAAATTCAGCATCAACTTCTAGATATAAATAAATTTGCTTTAGGACTTGTTCTGGTTTATCTTTAATTTCATCATATAAAACAATTTGAATTTGGTCATCAGAAAATAGTCGATAATATTTACTTAAATGCTGAAAATAAAGTCCCTGCTCAAGAAACTCT
>CAZCGQ010000011.1:0-16738 GCA_964498425.1 uncultured Gammaproteobacteria bacterium
TCCAGTTTCCGCTTCGCAACAAGATCATCGAGACCCTTATCAATATTTGTAGGGATAACCCTAGGGTTGTCCGTCCCCTCAGTCACAATCAATCTCTCAGTAATCTCCTTTTCAGTAAGAGGATAATCAAAAATATCGGCATAAACTAATGTTTTCAGGATGTTATATTCCACGAAGTAATCTTACCATGTATAATCATCCTTATGGACAAAAAGGTAAGTTGCATTATCCCCGCTTACAACGAAGAAAAGACAATTGTCAACACAATAAAAGTTGCTTTACAAACACCAGAAATTGGTGAGGTTGTTGTCGTTAATGACGGGTCTGAAGACACAACGAAAGACAAAATAAATAAGCTCAAAGCTCAAGGCTTAATGCTTAAAACTGTTCATTTGAAAAAAAATCGGGGTAAAGGCAATGCTGTTATCCAAGGCGTCAAAAAATCTAGCTATCCTTATCTTCTTTTCCTTGATGCCGATTTAACTAATTTAGAAACTTATCATCTTTCATCCCTAATTCAACCAGTAATTAATAAACAAGTCGACATGACAATTGGGCCTCAAATCTCATTACAAAAACCAAGATGGATGATTGGAACACTACCTTTTTGTGGGCAACGCTGTCTAAAAAAATCAATAATTCAACCCCATCTGAAAAAACTATCAAAATCAAAATATGGTTTCGAGGTGTTGCTAAATCAGATATTTAATGAAAAAAAAGTTGTTGTAGTTCCAATTATTGGGCATAAGGTTAATCACTTGTTGAAATATCACAAGGAAAAAGATTGGGTAAAAAATTATGCTAGAGAAATCTGGCAAATAACTCAAAAATCTATTCAAACCAAAAGTGAAGAAACCCAACAGCGAATCAAAGAACAATTGCTGTTCAACTTATCTGCTTACTTAAAATTAAATGTCAAGAAGATTAAAGAATATGTTGAAAGTTAAGTTATTCAACTTGACGGCGGTTTTGCCAGGCTTGCTTTAACGTCCAGGCGTCGGCATAATCAAGGTCGGCCCCTGTAGGAAGACCTTGACCCAACCGAGTTATTTTTACGGCATTAAGCCCTGAGCCTTCGGCCTTAAGCTCTCGCACTTTCCGTGCGAGGTAGTTCGCTGTCGCTTCACCCTCCATTGTTGGGTTGGTTGCCAAAACCAGTTCCTTGAATTCTCCATTTTTTAACCGCTTAAGCAGTGGAGCTATATGCAGTTCGTCCGGTCCAATATGATCAACGGGATTAATTACTCCGCCTAAAACGTGATACAAGCCGGTGTAATCGCCAACCTTCTCCAAGGCAATAATGTCTAATGGCCGTTCAACAACACATATTTGAGTTTGATCGCGATTAGGGTCGCTGCAAACAGAGCAAGGATTCTGATCATCAAGATTAAAACAGGTTGAGCACTGCTTAGTTTTTTCTTTCAAATCAACTAATCCTTGAGAAAACTTTTCAACGTAATGATCCGGCGTCTGCCACAAATAAAAAACCAACCGAGCGGCCGTTTTTGGGCCAATCCCGGGCAGTTGCTGAAACAAATTAATTAAATTCTGCAGTGATTTAGGTAGATTCATTCAAAAATTTCTCCACTTCCAGTGCCGCTTTACATCCCATACCGCAAGAAACAATATTTTGGCGGTAGCGATAATCAACACAATCCCCAGCGGCAAAAACTCCTTTTACCGAAGTAAATACATCTCGGTCAGTTTTTACATAACCCTTGTCATTCAAGTTTACAAAACCCTTCAAAAAGCTAGTATTGGGAACATAGCCAATTGCCAAAAATACCCCATCAAGACCAAGTTTCCATACCGCCTTATCTCCATTTTTGTCAACTATCTGTTGACCGAATTTTTCAGCGTATCCTTTGACCTCCGCTTGTCGTATATCGCTGTTAACTTGATATTGAGATTCAACTGTTATTCCTTCTAATTTACCCTGGCCAAAAAACTCTTTGACAACTGAATTGTAGAGAGTGGTTATTTTGTCATTTCTGGCAATTCGATCTTGCAAAATTGCTTGGGCTCGCAAATTTTCCCGGCGGTGAATTAAATAGACCTGACTGGCAAATTTGGCTAAAAACTCAGCTTCAGTTAAAGCAGTATCCCCGCCGCCAACAACCGCCACTGCTTTATCCTTAAAAAATGGCCCATCACAGGTGGCACAAACAGAAACACCTCGGCCTTTAAAGTCGTCAACACCAGGTACGTCCAACCATCTCGGCGAAGCTCCAACGGCAATAATGATTGAGTTAGCTGAATACTCTTTTCCCTGATTTGTGCTAATTTCGAAAATCACCTTGGAGGTGTCTGCAGATTTCACCTCCAAGGTGGTCTTTTGCTCAATTTTACTTGCAGCGTCAAATTCTGTTTGAGCTCCAAATTTCGCCGCTTGTTTTTTTACTCGTTCCATTAACTTCGGGCCCTTAATTCCTTCCGGAAAACCAGGGAAATTCTCAACCACATCAGTAATTGTCGGCTGACCTCCAGGCTGATTGCCAGTTAAAACTAAGGTTTTTAGCCCACCTCGGGAGGTGTAAATGGCCGATGTTAACCCCGCCGGCCCCGAACCAAGAATAATTACATCATAAATATTTTCAACCATTAGTCATTAATCACTTATTCCCAATAATTCCTTGCATTCAATTTTATCAAACAACTCCTCCAAAGCAGCCTCATTTAAGCGGCCTTTAGCTTCCAATTCTTCTGTCATACAACCACACCTTAACTTACCATTTTCCAACTCAATTTCAATATCGGCTTCGTCAACAAACGGACACCCAATCGACTGGTCACTAACCACTACTTGGGCCCGGCTTTGACCCGTTCGAACTCCAGCCTCATACTCAGCTAAAAAGGTAACATTTTTCTGTGGATTATTCTTCAAAACTTTGTCAGCAATGTGCTTACCCAACCACAAAACTCCTTGCCCAGCCTGACCGGTAATTAAAACTTTGGTCACGTTCATTCGGTTATGGTTACGATGCTCGTTTCGTTTTTCGGTTACGTAACCGTACTACATTACCGATACGAGCCTCCTAACCGTTACCCTCCTCTACTAATATCTTATTGATAATTTTTTGCCGATTTTTTCCATGGGTCTCTTTAGTACGCGGATCATTGGTAATACAGACCGTCATTACTTCCACGAAGCCAAACCCCTGATGATTAATCAACTCCTCAACCGCTTGTTCAAAACCCTTTAAATCATATCCTTTAACCTGACGATAATAAACTTCATCAATTGATTCCAAAATATTCTTAGCAGACAAAGGGGTGTATGGTGTTCCCCCTGGGTATGACTTAGTTTTCAGACCAGTGCTGGTAGTCGGGCTAGATTGCCCACCGGTCATTCCATAGATAGAATTGTTAACGCAAATTACTTTTAATGGTGTCCCCCGCCGGGAGGCGTGAATCAAGTGCGATAAGCCAATCGAAAGTAAATCGCCGTCACCAGAAACAACAAACACATCGTTATCAGAATTAACCGTCTTTATCCCCTCGGCTACCGGTATCGCCCGACCGTGGGTAGTATGAGCAGAATTACAGGCAAAATAGTTGGATACCCGACCAACACAACCAATTCCAGATATTACCCAGGTATTTTCTTTTTTTAAGCCCAGCTGGTCAAATTTCTTGGCCAAAGACATTGTCAACCAAGACATTGTGCATCCCGGGCACCAGATAAAATCAGTAGATTTTAACCATTTAGCCATCTAGCAATTTCTTTAATCTATTAATATCTATTATTTCTTCCCGATAGGGTAAAAACTCAACCTTGTCACCCAAAACCTGTTTAACCTCTTTAACATACTGCCCCTCGTTCATTTCAACAATAATAACTTTTTCTTTTCCTTCAGCGGCGGCGACTAGTTCCCTATCCAAAAAGGGCCAAATTCGAATCGGGGCATAAACCTGATATTCATCTTCAAAGGCTCTTAAAGCCCGGGCCATTGAACCCAAACCGACCAATAATGTCTTCGAGTTTTTATTTCCCGACAAAGTGTAATCGCGGTAATTTTTCTGACCAACGGTTGTTAATTCTTTAATTTTTTCGGCGTTCGTTTTACGGTCAGTGAGACCGGAATAATGCTCAATCCCGTCATCCTGAACCCGCAGTAGCGGGTGAAGGATCCCCTCAACGCTTGAACCTTTAAGGGATTCTTCGTCGCTTATCTCCCCAGAATGACAAGTTGTCTGCTCACGCATATGCGCGAGATAGGCATCGGAAAGCAAAATCACCGGAACGTGATGCTCCCAAGCAATTTGAAAGGCCTTAATCGTGTAGTCATAACATTCCCGAACCGAAGTTGGATAAAAAACAAATGGAAAAACGTCTCCATGAGTACCATACTTTGAACCTAAAATCTCGCCTTGTCCGGCTCTAGTCGGCTTGCCGGTTGACGGTCCCGACCGCATAACATCAACAACAACTATTGGGGCTTGGTAAGTAAAGGCCAAGCCTAAGCCTTCCTGCATTAAACTTAACCCCGGTCCAGAAGTGGCAGTGAAGGCTGGAACACCAGAAATGGCTGAACCAATAACCTGATGAATGGCGGCTAGTTCATCTTCTGATTGCAAAAAGCCCAACTCTTTTTCATCAACTGCTTTTTTCGACCACATTTCCATAATTTCGGAAGCAGGAGTAATCGGATAGCCGGCATAAAATTTTGCCCCAACGGCTAACGCTCCCTCAACAATCGCTTGATTTCCCGACCAAAAATTCATACTCAAACATTATACACCTTGAAAATAACACCAAACATTACTTAAGAAGAACTTTCAACCCGCCGAATTACATCATAAAAAAAGATTAGGTTCTCAAATGTTATTGGCAGTGCTGTTTTAGAATCAGCACCCCATCCTCTTTCAATAAAACACCCTCTAGACGGAGCATGCGAAAACTTAAGCCAATCTTCAGTTTCCCTGTCAGTTACCTGAATAAATAAACCATCATTTTTTTGGTCCACCCTTGCTATTCGTCCTGAAGCCATGCTGTAACTCCATTCCGACACCCGCACCCAGTATCCTCTTCCTTCCTCGTCCTCAATAATCATCCCTCTTTTCCCCCTGGGCAACCCCTCTGCTATCTCACTTGTTCTTAAAATTAATCTCTGATTACATTCCTCCTCTTTCGTAATCCCGCTTTTATCTTCAACAATTTTGTTAAATCTTTCTTTCATAAATATCTTCAATTAGAAGTTTGCAACTAGGAACTAGGATGTTGAAGTGTATCCTCCGCTCTTTGCAAAGACACTTCAAACAAGTCCAGATATTTAGGTTCAAACCCGTAATGGGTTGGAATTCGATCCCTCAACTCCACTGTTACACCACTCCGCTCAGTCCCTATTAAAAAAAGAAAACTATCTCCTGATTTATTTTCAATCACTTTTAACGATACCGATTGGTCCATTTCATGATAACCGCCAGTTCGTTGAAAATCCTTTTGAACCCTAACCTCAGCAAGTTCCAAGTGTAAAGCTGGCTTTTCTTCAAGGCTAACGCTGGCCCTTTTTGTTCCACCAAAGCCTTCTCCCATACCCTCAACCAATCTACATATTCGTTCTTCAATCCCATTTACTCTTCTCATTATTTCTAAACTATGAGTTGCAGCTTCTCGCATTGCTTGAATTGATTGAATAGCTTTTTCTGACATTTTATCTAATCTAAAAAAACATGCCCCTAAGGGCATTGGCTATTTTATAACATAAGTTATAGTAAAAAACAAGATTTAGCGTGAACAGAAACTTGAACGTGCTATTGTTTCAACATGGATCGAAAAACCAAATTAGTCAAGAAAATTCTTTTTTGCAAAATAAAATCCGGTTGAAAATAAAAATTAAATATAAAAAACTTATCAACCCTCTTCTCTGGCTAGGTGATAAAATACGTAAATATGAAAAAGACTTATTTCATACGCACATTTGGCTGTCAGCTTAATTTTGCTGATTCGGAGCGGGTGGCGAGTGCTCTAGAAAACCAGGGCTACCAACCAGCCGAAAAAATTGAAGAGGCAGACATAGTTGTTATCAACTCCTGCGTCGTCCGGGAATCAGCCGAAAACCGCGTCTACGGATTAATCAACAACCTTCACGAGTCACTAACACCTAACACCCAGCACCTAGTTCTAACTGGTTGTTTGGCTGGGTGGGCATTACGCAACGGCAGAAATAACCTCAACCAACTTCGAAAACGGGTTGGAGACAAAGTTGAAATTAAATTAATTGAAAACATTGCCGATTTTGATGTAGAGCCTAAACGCCAGCCAAAGGCTGGTCCGCCTCTGGTGGAAAAAAGTGAAGACTGGGGGTATGTACCCATTTCCAACGGCTGTAATCATTTTTGTTCCTACTGCATTGTTCCCTATGCCCGCGGTCGTGAAGTTTATCGTTCAGCTGAAGAAATTATTAAAGATGTTCACTGCACCCTTAAACAAGGCTATACCAAAATTATGCTACTCGGCCAAAACGTCAATACCTGGAAAGGCAAAGGCTCAAACTCAAACACCTCCAAGGTGAAATCTGCAGACACCTTGGAGGTGAATAGCGCAACCAACTTTTCCGAGTTATTAAACCTAGTAGCCCAAATTAACGGAGTCGAAAAAGTCACCTTTATGTCCGCCAATCCACGGGATTTTTCAGACGAACTAATCACCGTTATTGCTGAAAATGAAAATATCTCGCGCGAAATTCATTTACCCGTCCAATCCGGGGATAATCAAATTTTGCAGGCAATGAACCGTGGGTACACTCGAGAAGACTATCTAACTCTAGTTGAAAAATTAAAGAATGAAATTCCAGAAGTAGAAATCAGCACTGACCTCTTAGTTGGCTTTCCAAATGAGACTGACCAAGCCTTTGTAAACACTGTTGATCTCTGCCGTAAAGTCAATTTCAAACGGGCCTTTATCAACAAATATTCGCCTCGGCCAGGCACAGCTGCTGCCAAAAAATTTGAAGACAATGTTCCTCATCCCATTAAAAAGAAACGTTGGCAAATTTTAGAAGATTTAATTAACGGTTGATTTGCTCCTAATACACCTGCGTGTTTTAAGTGGATTTAATTCCAAGTAGTTTTCCTGGTCAAAAGACATGCTAATACGAGTCGGGCAAATAAGCCTAACTAAAGAACTCCGACAAACATCGCTACAATGAACTTCTCTTGGCTCCTCTTTCTGACTGCCGTCATCAATCTCAATCGGAATATTTCCACTCCGCTTCTTAATCATTTTTCGCCAATCTTTATTAACATGTGAGTGTTCCATATTGACAAATATTATAGCATTGGTTATACTTAGCACCAAGCCAGAGACAGCAGGGGTCCCCGCCGCTCGCGAGCAGCGGGGTTAAAAATCCCGCCGAGGCGGTAAATTAGTAGCTAGATGTTAGTGACTAGCGGCTGGTGTAACCTCGGGCAACCGAGGTTTTTATTATGAGCAAACAATCTAAATTATACGAAGTAGAAAATTTAACTGAATCATTAAAGTCAGCCAAGTCGGCAGCTTTGATAGATTATCAGGGGCTTGATGCCGGTCATAACACCGAGCTTCGACAAAAAATCAAAGAAGCCGGAGGTTCAATGCAAGTTGCTAAAAACACTCTTCTCACCCGAGCTTTAGCCAACATTGGAATTAAACTTGAGAAAGAAATTGCTGGACCTACCGCCTTAGTTTTAAGTGAGGAAAACCAAATTGAACCCTTAAAAGCCATTAATGAAATGGCTAAAGAACTAGAAAAACCAAAATTTAAATTTGGTGTTCTCGACGGAGAGTTTCTACCATTGGAAAAGGTCAAAAAATTAGTTAACCTTCCTGACAAATTAACTTTGCGGTCAATGGTTGTAAACGGATTGGCCTCACCAATGATTAAATTAGTTAACGCTTTAGAATTCAATCAAAAGAAATTAGTTTTAGTTTTAAAACAAGTTGCCAAAGAAAAAGGGGGTGACGCATAATGGCTAAGAAGAAAAATGAATCGCAGAAAGACACAAAAAAAACCGCAAAAAGCACTGAAAATAAAAAATTGGGCAAAATTATTGATGAAATTGCAGAACTATCAGTTTTGGAATTGTCAGAATTAGTTGAAGCTCTAGAAGACAAATTTGGTGTTGAAGCTGTTGCAGCTGCACCAGTCGCAGCCGCTGGAGGTAATGGCGGAAATGGAGCTGAAGCTGAAGAAAAATCTGAATATGACGTCGTCTTAACCGGTGCTGGAGACAAGAAAATTAATGTCATCAAAGCACTAAGAACAGTTAAGCCTGACTTAGGTCTTAAAGAAGCCAAGGATTTAACTGAAAATGTACCTGCTGATGTTCTCAAGGGAGCTAAAAAGGAACAAGCCGAAGACGCCAAGAAGAAATTAGAAGAAGCAGGAGCAAGCGTAGAGTTAAAGTAAAATAAACCCGCGTTACTGGTTTTAGTTAACCTTGCGCGGGTTTTTTCTTCGTGTAGTAACTAGTCAAGTCAAACCCAACCCTATCAGTTAGCCACTCTTGTTTTTGGTCGGAAGAATAAGTCTCATAAGCTTTTACCAACTTAACAAGTTTTCGAGTAATATCATTAAGCTTTTCACCAGACGAATCAATTAATTCTGTAACTATCTCCTCAAGTCTTTCCCAACTTCCCGTATCAAAATCCCACCCAAACTCTCTTAAGACAACTTCTACTGCAATTAACCCTGCTGTTGAACTTTCTACTCCCTTGGTAACATTCCCCCAAAAATTACCCCCTTTACTTTTTACTTCTTTGATAGAACCAATTCGGGATCCCAACCTGGACAAAATCGCCACCGAAATATCTTGTGCAGTTAATTCTGCTAAATACGCCGATACCTCATGAGTGAGAACATATGTCTGGTTATAGCCTTCAGGTTTCATATCCGGTTCATCACCCCGTGAACGACAATACTCGTGATAAATTTCATGCAAGGCCACCCGCCTGCCCAATTCATGAAGCAAATCAATCCGCTCCCTAGTAACCCTCCTTAAACAAGCGCCATATATTCGTTTCCTCGCAAGATTAATGTCTCCCTCATCCCCCAAACTTTCCGACAACCAACCCTTTTGATCTAAAACTTTTTGCGTTAATATTTCGCCCTTTTCTATCTTCCCTTTTAAGGTAATTAAATTCTGCTCAAATATGGCGATGGGATTAGCATCCTCTTCAACTACAAAAACTGCGCCTAACATCTGATTTTCGCCCAAAGTTCCTTCTCCCAAATCTCTAACTACTCCCACAGGAACAGTTCCATCATCCCAAAACCAGATATCACTAGCCAAGTACCACTCAATATCTCCTTGTGTACCCAAGCCCAGTGCTTCGCGAATCTTTTTCTCATGCCGCCGTCCTTCACTTAAAGTAAGTTCTTCATCCCAGCTTAACCCTTCATAGGATTCTTTTCTTTGGTAAATTTGTTCTACCAACTTACGTAAAGGAGCAATTTTCTCCTCAAATTTTTCTCTCTGCTTTGCGTGGGCCAAAATTTCCATTGATCTTCTCTCAGCTTCTTTTTTTTCAACGCCTGAATTTTCCCAAACCTCCACTGCTTCTTTGTATTTTTCTTTCAATTCACCAGCTATATCTTGATTACTTATCGATTTGGAAAGACTAAGAACGTTTTTTCTATCTAACAACCCAATTTCGCCAGGTAAAAGACGATTTATTGGAATGCCCCTAAGCCAACCTTGACCAATTAAATAATCTTTCCTTCCTTCCTCATCCTCTGCGTAAAATGAAATTGTTGCCCCGGCGTCAGAGCCAATATCAATTATCATTCCGTATTTCTCTTCAGCTTCACCACCAACTTTAACCAACCAGCCTTTTTGTCCGCTACGAAAATTAATAACCTCAGTTTGGTAGGAAGAAATATCGTCTTTTACTCTAAATTTGGATACATCTAGTTCAACCTCCAACCCTTCATTTTTCCTTAGGAAAGAAAAACTATCAGTTTCCCTAATTTCCTCGCCCGAAACCTCAGGTTGAATCCCCCTCGGTACAGGCTCAGTTCCTACTCCCATAATTGATAAAAGGATAACATAAAAAACAACATATACACGCCTTGGGTGGTGGTCCAGAAATAGTGGTCAACGGTAAAAAGTAATAAGTAAACAGTAATTAGTAATAAGTAATTTTTTAATTCAAATTTCTTCAGATATTCCCTAGCCACTAACACCAAGCCACTAGCACCTATTATTCCCAGTTCGGCGAGAATGAGGAGAAAAACGTTGTGAACTGGTTGAAGAAAGGTCGACGGCGGCAAATGTCGAACAAATCCCCCCCACCCTACTCCAAAGAAAGGGTGGCTTTTGATTATTGTCAACGAATATTTAACCAAACTCCATCTTCGATGGAAGCTAGTAGCTGGCAGCTGGTAGTTAATAGTAAGTAGAAAAACAACTGCCGTAATCAGTAGAGATAGTACCATGATTGTTGTACTATTTTTACCGATTATTAAAATAATAAAAGTTAAAATCCACACCGGTAATGAAAACGACAAACTAATCAAAATTAGGCTGAAATACCTAGCTATTTTGAAAAACTTGTCAACCTCCGCGGAATAACGAGATAAGACCAAAAAAGCTAGTAGACCGAAAGCACCCATGACATTAGCGTGAGGAAAAGTGGCCATTGGAGCAACCAACTGCTGACCGAAAATAAAGATTTTCTTTACTCCGCCGGTACCTAGAGAGTAAAACGGTTCTCCTAAAAACTGCCAGCCAATAACCGTTCCCTGATTGACAAACTGACCAACAGCCAAAAAACTCGTCCAGACAACTGCCCCACTTAACCCCGCAGCTGCGGGACGATGTAATTTTTTGTTTTTCAGTACTATCCACCCAACAGAAATAGCCAATAAAAATCTGCCAAAGTTAATTGCTGAAATTAATGGGATTGGAGATAAGAGAATTGAGATTACAACTAAGGTAATAGGCCACGCCCGCCATGTAAGCAAGGCGTTGCGGGCGGGCAATAAGTAATTGGTAATAAGTAATCGGGGTTTAGGAAAGATATTTTGAAAATTGCCCGCCCTCGGCAAGCCCGAGGCGTGGCCGGGGAACTTTGAACTTTGAACTTTTGCGATTATGATCATAATCGCAAACAAATCCTGAACCCAAACGTCCGGCATGAGGTAATCAACCAAGACCCCGTTGACTAGGCTGTTCGGAACAATCCAGTGCTTGGCCCAACCAACCGGCAGCAACAAAAAAAACAAAAAAATTAAAACCCGTAACATTTTAAAACCGACTTACTCGCATTTTATAACTTTCTCTGAACCCAAGAATATTTTTTAAATACTTGGTCACCAACCCAACGGCAATCAAAATTAAACTTGTTTTCCCCCAGGGATTAAGGTAGAAAATATCGGTCAGCAAGCCAATACCAAAAAGCGACCACCAAGGCTCATCAATTTTCCAAGAAAAAATAACTGCCCAAATTACAGTTAGGCCTAAACTTAAAAAGAAGCTTTGAAAGACAACTAAAATTACCCCAACTGTCACACCGATTACCTTTGCCCAATTAACCATAAATAATTATATATCAAGGGTCATATTTTCATAGTGGCGGATGTCTTCAGTTTGAAGGTCAAGATCTAAATCAACGCAAATGACATCAATGCGCAGATTATCGTGTTTAGGATTTTCCTCGGCTAAATATACCTCAGCCATTTTTCTGACTTTGCCAATTTTCTTCCGACTGATCCCCCATTCGGGCTTACCCCGACCAAGCCTCGCTTTAACCTCAACAAAAACTAAAACCCCCTTCTTTTTAACAACCAAATCAATCTCCCCGAAACGAGTTGAAAAATTCCGATCAATAATCCTGTAACCATTCTTCCGCAGGAACTTAGCCGCCACCTTCTCCCCAACCTCCCCCACCCGCTTCTTTTTCATAACCAAATTCTACCAACAAACCAACCGTCTAGTTAAATTCTCGCCGTGCCCGCCAAAACTGGAGCCAAAGGCGACTGTGGGTGGGATCGCGAACTCATCTCGACGATTTAACCTTTAACCCGGTATTGCAATGCTTCTGCAATATGTTGGGAAGTAATATCTTTATCGCCGGCGAGATCAGCGATGGTTCGGGCGATTTTAATTAGGTCACGAAGTCTAAGTAATTTTCTTTGTTGATTACCTTAAACTCGGCATTATCATAATTCTCCAGCCACTCTTTCGGCGGTTTTGATTTTTTTTCTCCCCATTTAAACTCAAACCCATAGAGTTTACCCTCCCTCTCCTCTACTAAGTCAATCTCTTTCTGGTCATAAGTCCGCCAAAAATAATTATTAGCATAAATATCTTTGTATTCCCTCTTTTTCAACCTCTCAATAAACAAAAAATTTTCCCAAAGTTGGCCAACGTCATTTCTCTTATCCAGAAAATTGAAATTGCCGATAACAGCATTTCGAACACCATTATCATAAAAATAGTACCGGGACATTTTACTAACCTCTTTCCTTAAATTACGGCTGAAACCGTCTACACGAATTAAAACAAAGGCTTTTTCCAACAAATTTAAATACCTTGCAACCGTGTTTTTGCTCATACCAAGCTGCGTTCCCAACTCGTGTAAGGAAACCTCACCCCCAATTTGAAAAGCAACCAGCCGCAGTAAGTCCAAAATTTTCTGAGAATTGCGAATCTGTTCTAATTCCAATATATCCTTGTATAGATAAGCATCCCTGATTTGATTCAAAAAAGAAATTTTCTCGTCAAAACTAGAGGACGTAATCACCTGTGGATAAGAACCAAAAACAAGGAGATTATTTAGGTTTTCAAAAACGTAAGCACCGCCAAAGTTATCTTTTAATTCTAAGACTGAGAAAGGATAGAGTTTTATTATCCGCTGACGGCCAACTAAAGGTTCACCGAGCTTATTTGACAAATCAAATGAAGACGATCCGGTAGCGATTAACTTCAAACCCGGAATTTGATCAACAACAATTTTTAACCCTAACCCAATCTCGCTGACCCGTTGAGCTTCATCAATAACTACCAAATCGTAATCTTTGAAATATGGGATTATTTTTGAAAAAGTCTGAGACTCAAGAACATCCCTTAACTCAGCATTATCCCCCGAAGCGAAATAAAACTTCCCAGTGTAATTATCTATAAATTCATTGACTAAAGTCGTTTTACCTACCCGCCGCGGACCGTAGATAACTAACACTTTTCCTTTTTCAAGTAATTTTTCAATTTTATCTGAGTAAAATCTGGTTATAAACTTCGGTTTATCGTTGCTCATTGTATTGAATTATACATAATTAACTAAATTTAGTCAATAAGCTGACCGAATTAAGCTAAATTTGGTCAGTTTACCCTTTTACCCGGTATTGCAACGCTTCTGCAATATGTTGGGAAGTAATATCCTCATCGCCAGCGAGGTCGGCGATGGTCCGGGCGATCTTAATTAACCGAAAGTAGGCACGAGCGGAGAGTTGAAACTGGTCAATCGCCTGTTTAAGCAGCCTGTCGCTCTCATTATCCAATTGGCAAAACTTCCTCAATTGTTTATTATGCATTTCAGAGTTGGTCTGGATCGGCAGATTTTTAAACCTCTTGGATTGAATTCGACGGGCAGAAGTTACCCGCTGGCGAACCCGGGATGATTTTTCAAGCATCGCCTGGGCCTTTTTATCAACCGTTAACTTTTTTACCTGGACCGGTGGAACTTGGATGTGCAAGTCAATCCGGTCCATTAAAGGGCCGGAGAGTTTCTTCCGATAGCGAAAAATGCTTCCAGCTGTACAAGTACACTCCCTCTCCGGGTGGGTGGAATAGCCGCAAGGACAGGGATTGGCCGCCGCGACAAGAATAAACTGACTGGGATAAGAAGCCCGACCAGCTGATCGGGAAATGGTAATTTTCCCGTCCTCTAACGGTTGGCGCAAGGCTTCTAAAGTTGACCGGCCAAACTCCGGCACTTCATCCAAAAATAAAACACCTCGATGAGACAGAGAGATCTCACCCGGCATCGGCGTACTTCCCCCGCCAATTAAGCCAACTTTGGAAACATTATGATGCGGAGCTCGAAACGGCCGAGTGCGGATTAAAGAACCGCCGGGGGGAATATGACCAGAAACAGAATAAATTTTAGTCACTTCCAAGGCTTCTTCCCGATTTAACTTAGGAAGTATCCCCGGTAAAGCCTGGGCAAGCATCGTCTTCCCTGCTCCCGGCGGGCCAAGAAGAAAAATATTGTGACCGCCGGCCGCGGCTATTTCCATTGCCCGCTTTGCCTGTTCCTGTCCTAAGATATCGGCAAAATCAAACTCATGCTCAGCAATCTCATCCCCAGACGAATCCGAACCAGCCAAAACTTGCCGCGGAATTTCTGCTTGGCCGTAGAGACAAAGAGCCAAATCAGCTAGATTTTTAACCGGAATAACCTCAACCTCTTCAACTACCGCCGCTTCATTAGCTGAATCGGCTGGTAAAAATAGTTTCTGGTAACCGTTATCAGCTGCCCAAAGAGCAGCTAAAAAGGCACCTTTGGTGTGACGCAAATCACCATTTAAGGACAACTCGCCGTAAAACAAGCTTTTTTCTGGTATCCGACAGCCGGTAACCAAAGACATTATCCCAACAGCGATCGGCAGATCATAACATGACCCTTCCTTGGGGATGTCTGCCGGTGCTAAATTGACGGTAACCCGTTTTTGAGGAAAATCAATATCGGAATTGCCTAAAGCGGTTTTCACCCGCTCGCGGGCCTCTTTAACCGCTTTGTTCGGCAAGCCAACAATACTGAAAGCCGGAAAACTTCTGGTGTCGATATTTACTTCAACATTAACCCCGACTGTATCCAAACCAAAACTGGCCGTTGATTGTATTTCGGTTAACACCTTAATAATTTACAAATTTTCAATTTTCAATTTAACAATAAATGATAATAATTTACCAATTTACAATGCTCAATTTTCAATGTCGCTTTTTTCGGCAAGATGAAATAATTTTAGAAAAAATTAGTAACAATTCCTGATTCTCTTTCTGCAAGATTTTTACTTTGCTATTAATTTCCGGATTACTATTACGTAATAATCTTAACCAATGTCTAGTCTCTTTAATTTCCTTCTTACAAATAGAAATTTTATGCATAAAATCCCGTTTACTTTCTGCCTCATTAGCCTCACAATAATTCGCACCAATCGAACCACCCGAACCAACAAGTTGACTAATAATTCTTTTGTTAATTGAGGTTATCTTAATACTCTTTACTAACTTAATTATTTCTTCGGCAAACTTAGCAGTTCGTTCTTCAAGATCGTATTTATTATTTGTTAATTTTGTCATTTAATAATTTATTCGAAAATTGGAAATTGAAAATTGCTAAATTAGGTAATATTCACCGCGCGAATTTTGACCGACAAGTCCCTTTAGTGACAGCATAGAAATCGCTTGTCCAACTTCTCCAACCGGCAGTTGGAGTTCACGTGACAACCGATCAATGGACATGTTGCTTTTTTCCAAATTAGCAAACACTAGTTCTTCCTGCGAGGTTAAATTGCTAACTTCTTTATTAAGAGTTTTTTCAGTATATTCAAAAGATATATTAAACACTTTCAGTATATCACTTGGACTGCTAACCAAAGCAGCGCCTTTTTTAATTAACGCTGAAGTCCCTTCGGTCACCGATGAAGTCACTGGTCCGGGAACTGCCAAAACCTGTCGACCCTGATCAAAGGCAAAGTCAGCCGTAATCAATGAGCCGCTCTTTTTGGGGGCCTCAATAACCAATACCGCTTGGGAAAGTCCGGAGATAATTCTGTTGCGCTTAACAAACGTCCAACGGAAAGCCGGATGATCATCGGGCAGTTCGGAAACAAGCAATCCCCCGTTGTCAATTATCCGCTGTTTTAACTCTAAATGACGTTTTGGCCGGACAATATCAATGCCGCAACCCAAAACAGCAATTGTCTTGCCGCCAACTTCCAGACAAGCTCGATGAGCGGCGGCATCAACTCCATACATAAACCCGGAAACAATTGTAATTCCGGCTTTGGCAACTGGTCTAATCAGCTTATCAGCAACCTCCTGACCATAGTCTGTCATTTGCCGAGTACCAACAACACCCAAACATTGGTTAAAAATAGACAAATCCAGGTCGCCTTCATAAAAGAGCTTCTCCGGCGGTTTTTTAATATCAGCAAGACGTTGGGGGTAATTTTTTTGACCAAGTTTTAGAAACTTTGCCGCCATTACTAAAATAGTAGCACAATTTTTACAATGTCGGGGTTAGATTAATTTTGAAGTTAAATTCAAAATTATTAAATTCTAATTTTTCTCCTAGCGGACACACCGCACGTAGGATTCGTAGGTCTTATTGTAGCTGAACACACTGCAACCGTCGAACCACACGATCCGGGCGTTGCTGCCGCTCTCAGTAGACGACCAATAGAAGAGATTGAAGCCGTCTCCGCCAAAGCAGGAGCCTGAACAGGAACCGGAGTTGCATAGGTTTTCTAAGGTGGTTTTACTAGGTAGATACCAGTCATCAAAGCCTGCGTGGGTTGAAGTATCACAGTGGTGGCAAGCCTCAAAGTCGCTACCTTGGCCGACGCAGGAAGATGCGTTGCTACTATTAGCTGACCAGGCGTATTTCGTGGGGTACGTAGAAGGAGCCCAGCAATTATCAGCGTTGCAGTCGATGTAAACTGTGTCACCTTCTACTGTGTGTGTCTCGTAGCCTGTTCCGTCACAAGTGCAACCCTCAAAACAATCGCTATCTTCACCATCTGTCCAGCCA
>CAZCGQ010000012.1:0-12435 GCA_964498425.1 uncultured Gammaproteobacteria bacterium
ATTGCAGAGGTTTGCGGTGAGTTTGGTGTGGAGATTGATCCGGGAGAAGTGCATTTGGAACACCCAGCTGATGACAGTCACGGTGATTATGCAACCAATTTAGCCTTAGCCAAATTTAAAATTTTCAAGTCTTCAAATGTTCAAATGTTTAAGGAAGTAAAGTCGCCGCTAGAGTTGGCAGAAAAGATTTCGAAAAAATTATCATTAATCATTAATCATGAATCATCAATCATTAACCGCGTAGCGGTTGCACCTCCCGGCTTTATTAATTTTTGGTTAAAGGAAGAGTACCTGCTTCAAACAGCCAAGAAAATTGGCAGTGAACAGGAGTTTAAGCAACAAATAAAATCAGTTGGACAGGGTAAGACAATGATCATTGATTATTCTTCCCCAAATGTGGCCAAACCCTTTGGTATTGGACACTTGCGGTCAACCAATATCGGCCAGGCAATTTATAACATCTATTCAATTTTGGGTTGGAAGTCAATTGGTGATAATCATTTGGGTGACTGGGGGACTCAATTCGGCAAATTGATTGTAGCCATCAAGAAATGGTGGGATAAGGAGTTAGCCCAATTAACCTTAAAGGACCTGCAGGGACTTTACGTTAAGTTCCATCAAGAGGCAGAAGAAAATCCGGAACTGGAGGACAAGGGACGGGAGTGGTTTAAAAAGCTGGAGGAAGGCGATCAAGAAGCGAAAGAGATATGGCAGTTGTGTGTTGATATCAGCATGAAAGAGTTTGACCGGGTTTATCAGATTTTAGGGGTAGAAATTGATGAGGCTTATGGCGAGGCATTTTACCATTTTGAAGGCTGGATGGACAAAGTATTGGCGGACTTAAAAGAACGGAAGATGATTAAGGAAAGTCAGGGGGCAAAAGTGGTTGAAATTGAGGGGTTTGATACTCCGGCAATGGTTATCAAGTCGGACGGAGCAACAACCTACCTAACCCGGGATTTAGCGACCTTAAAGTTTAGAAAAACCAAATGGGATCCGGACTTGGTTATTTACGAAGTTGGCGGGGAACAAAAATTTCACTTTAATCAGGTTTTTTCTCTATCTGAAAGGCTTGGCTATATTCAACGCGATAAACTTTATCACGTGGCTCATGGTTTAATTGGTGGAGAAGGCGGCAAGTTTTCTACACGTAAAGGGGATACGATTGGTTTAGAAGAAGTACTTATCGAAGCAATTAATTTAGCTGGGGATTTAGTTGAAAAAAGCGGGACAAGCAAGGATTTAAGTTCACAAGAAAAGCAGGAAATTGCCAAAGCGGTTGGTATTGGCGGAGTTAAGTTTAATGACCTTAAACAGGAGCCGCAAAAAGATGTTCTTTTTGATTGGGACCAGATTTTGTCGATGGATGGCTATTCCGCACCTTATTTGCAATATACTTACGCTAGATGTTTTAGTGTAATTTCGAAAGCTGATAGTTACCAACTGCAAGCTACTAACTACGATTTGAATGAAGAAGAGAAGGCTTTGCTGCGGACTTTTTATCGGTTTCCGGAGGTCATAATTTCTGCCGCTGAAAATTTCGGACCGCATTTAGTTTGTCAATATTTGTTTGACCTATCTCAAAAATTTAACCTCTTTTACCAGAAACATAGAATAATTGGCCCAAGGCAAAATGCCGAAGGCCCAAAGCCGGAAGAAGTAGAATCTTTCAGGCTGTTTTTAACCGAAACAACCGCCTCAATTCTTAAAATGGGCCTCGACATTCTCGGCATCGACGTCCTCGATAAAATGTAGGTTTGGTATAATTGGTTCATGAGCAAGGAAGGGCAAGTAGTTTCACTTCAGTGGGCGGCGGAAAAGAAGCAAAACCAGGTTGGTTTGGCAGAGCGGGGGGTAACGAGCAAGGTTGATATCCCGACGTCAGTAGCTGCCTTAATGGTGGCTGTCCCGTCTAGGGTTTTAGATCACTCTGCCATTACAATTACTCCGAAAGAAATAGGTAAAGTTGAGCTGGTCGTTGGGCCGGACCATGAAAAACATTTAGACAATTTATGCCAGTGGATAGAGGGGGATAAAAAAGAATTAAAGGGTTTATTGAAAGATGGCTATGAATTTTTGTTTTTGGCTGCTCAGGCTTCAGTTAATTCCAATGTGAATTTTCAACAGCAGTTAGAGGCACAGCGAGCAAAAGTAGCCGTTTTAGAACGGGTTATTCCAGGAATCAAAGAATTAAGACAGGATTTGGAATCAGGTAGGAAAATTCAAGATTTGATTCCCGAGGAGCGAGTTGGGATGAGTGCTCAATTACATGCCCTATTTCAACACTTGGATCACTCTGTTCAGGAAAGCTTGAAGAGCCAAGGCAAACACCCTGATAACGCTATTCAATACCCAAACGAGTAATTACTTCATTGCCTTTTAGGCAGATTCGTGGTTAAATAATAAAATTATATGGTTACATCAGAAAGGCTAAAAAACCATCTGGATTCACAGCGAATACCTCGAGAACACCAAGTTCGGCCTGATGATACTCTTGGTATTTACTTTCAGGAATTAAACCAATCATTGCTGTTAAATGGAGAAGAGGAATCTTTGCTATTTAAGGTTTACCAGGAGGAAATGTCCTTCGGAGAATTTCAATCAGCAGTCTTGGGCGGTAATAAGAGTGATCAGTGGCGGGAATATTTGACAACCTTTAATTGGGATGAAGAGGATGTACCTGATTCCAGAAGGGCCTTTGAAGTTATTGTTAGAAGTAACCTGCGTTTAGTTGTTTCGATTGCCAAAGGATACCGCGGTCGGGGAGTGCCGTTTTTAGGCTTAATTCAAGAAGGTAATCAGATTTTAGTCAGAAAGGCAATTCCCGGATTTCGTCACGAATTAGGTTACAGGTTTAGTACTTATGCTGGAGATTGGATTGAACAGGCTGTATCAAGAAGTGTTAAGAAACAGGGTCGGACAGTTAGATTGCCGGATACTCAACTGCAAAGATGGGGTAGGTTAAAGGCAATTATGGCTGAGAAAAAGCAAGAGTTAGGGCGTGAGATTGCCCCAAAGGAGTTAGCTGCTGACCAGGAGGTCAGAAGCCTTCTTACACTCCCTGATGACCAGGTAAAGGCGCGGGAGAAGTTAACCAAATTTTTACAGTGGGTAAGATCTTCAATGTCGTTGCAGCTGCCTGTTGATGAAGACGGAGACAAAGAATTAGGCGAATATATTTCTGATCCCGATCAGGAACTTGATCTCGAAGATCGGGTGCTGGCGAGAGTTGTTAGTCAAGAAAAGGGTGGAGAATTATTTGCGGCAATGGAAAAAGTATTAACTCCCCGGGAAGAGAAAATAATTAAATTGCGTCTTGGTTTGCGCGGAGAAGAATTGAGTTTGGACGATATTGGGTTCAAGTTTAATCTAAGTCGAGAACGGGTTCGTCAAATTGAGGCTGAAGCCAGGTGGAAAATGCGCTTGGACATGGTTTTTAACGGTAGGCCATCGGAGGAATTGTCCGAGGAGGAGGCACTTCAAGGAATGGCTGAGGTTATAAAATATGGGGGAAAGGCAGATAAGGAATTTTTCAAGATTTGTTTAGATATTGGTGTGCATAGGTTTCAAGAAAGTATAAGTAGGATTTGTTCACGACTAGGCATAGACTGTTTTCGATCAAATGGTTATTTCAGGTACGTTTATGAGCCTGGGGAGGCAATAGAAATTGTTCAGGGTTTTTATTCAGATGAGAATTATCAACGTGTTGGTTATCAAGTTATCCCCAGAAATTAATTTTTTGCTAAAATGAAGGCAATGAGTATTGCTGGCTGGTTAATCACAATTTTATTTCTCCTTTTGCCCTTAGGTCAGCTTCAGGAATTACCCCTAGGCATTTCCGGTGTTTCCATTTACGTTCATGACCTTGTTCTAGCGGTAATGTGGCTGTGGATTTTGGTGAAAATGATCCGTCATCCTGAACCCGTAGCAGCGGGTGAAGGATCCCCTGGGGGGTTCTTCGCTAGGGCTCAGAATGACAGGTGGGTTAAGCGTTTTTTCGTTTTTACAGTAATCGGCTTGTTATCTTGGTTAATTAATTATTTCCACTGGGGGAAGGCCAGTTTTATTGGGTTAGGTTATCTAGTTCGCTGGTTCCTTCTTTCCGCCCCAATGTTTTTATTTGTCATCCTGAATCCGCAGAAGCGGGTGAAGGATCCCAAGGGGGATTCTTCTTCACAATCTGGGGTTGGAATCAGAATGACGCAGCTGCTTAAAAAATCTATTTTTTTATTAACTCTCTTTGGCTGGCTGCAGTACCTAATTTTTCCGGATCTGACCAGAATGGATTATTTTGGTTGGGATGATCACTTCTATCGGCTAACTGGGACATTACTTGATCCGAATTTTTTCGGTGCTTTAATGGTTATTGGCTTGGGATTAGAATTATGTCATCCTGAACCCGGAATAACGGGTGAAGGATCCCCTGGGGGGTTCTTCGCTAGGGCTCAGAATGACGCAGCCAGTTTTTTTAAGAAGACTTTTTATTTGATTACCTTGGGCCTGACTTATTCCCGATCATCCTACATTGCCTGGCTGGTCCTGCTTTTTGGTTGGGGAATAAACAAAATTTTTGCACCGATTCACCTCCAAGGTGACCCGTCCGCGACGCGACGAGGTCGGGAAGTCAACAAACACCTTGGAGGTGGTTTAGTTAAAATTTTAACTTTACCTTTGAGAATATTTGTTCGATCATTAACGGCTTATTCCGTCTATTTCTGGCTGACCGTATCAGCAATAATCTTTATCCTTTTGCCTCGGCCGGCCGGAGAAGGGGGAAATTTAGCTCGAACTGCCTCAATTGTGGGAAGATTAGATAACATCAACCAATCACAGGAGATAATCAGAAAATATCCTATTGTCGGGGTTGGGTTCAACAATTACCGGTTGGCGGTCAAAGAAGCCGGTTTTCCAGTTGAGAATATTGATACCAATCACGCTGCCGGGGGAGCCGATAATTCCTTTTTATTTGTCTGGGCAACAACGGGCATTCTTGGTTTAATTGCCTTTATTTGGTTAATTTCCTCGCTCCGCCCGTGGTGGTTAATTTTACCGATAGTTATCCATTCCCTTTTCAACCACTCTCTTTTCTACCCCTGGGTACTATTATATATCTGGGCCATCCGAGCTGAGTCGATGTCGGCTGAGGTTTAGTTTTTCTCCAAAAAGCCCGAAGACTTGCCAGCCTTTGCCCCAATCGCCGCCAACAATATCAGAAGTTCGCCATTCTTTGTTTCGAATAGGAACGTAGATTACTTCGAAGTTTCCGGATTCGTCCTTGGAAAAACTAAACTGTTCTAAACCCTGTCCTAGGACAGTCAGTCTTGAAGAACCTCCTACAGTTGGACAATGCTTTCTGATTATATTTCGAGAATCGTAGCCGGAAGCGATCCTAAAGCTGATTTCAAAACCTCGTGGTTTATCACCGAACAATCCGTATTTGGGTTCCGCCCAACCAGGCCCATAAGTATCTCCACGGTAGGTATTAAAATAATGGTGACCTAGGCTTGCCCAGCCATCAGGAGGGACTAGAATAAATATCGCTTTATCTACTATAGTTTTAATATCCACCCTCCACAGCATTCTAGAGTTTATTCGTTGGAGGTAATTTTGAATATATTGGGGTACTTGCCCGTCGGGAAGATCAAAGTTGCCATTTTCATCAAGAAACGCACGTTTGTCTCTGACAAAGTCAAGAAATGAACTTACGTCTGGTAATTCGGTGTATTTCATCTCCCAAGAATCATTTTCTTTTAATAGAGCTCCGAGGCGATCAATAGCCCGGCTATAATCCGAAGGGGTTTGTTGGATTGCCCTAATTAGTTCAAAGGCATTTCCGCTGGGGTCAACTTCCAGTTCTTTTGGTGTTCTCATTAGCCGCTCTCTTAGTCCCATATATTAAGATATATTGTATCATTCGGCATAAGCTTAATCAATTTTTCAGATTACTTATAAAATGGAAGAGATAAAAATTAAAAAAGCTTGTTCCTTTAAGAGCGTTTCCATTCTAGCTCTTGTTTTCTCTTCATTTGCTTGTAGTTATTGGGTAAGTTTAGATTTTTTTTAAGGCTTTCAATTCTAACATTTCTACTTGGGTCGTATTTTAAATCCTTTTCAACTAAAGAATTGGCCCAACCGATCAAGTCGCTCCGAATTCTTTCAATTTTTTCTTTACTTGGAAGTAGACGCAAAGCCCTCCAGATTTTATATGAAAAATAGTTTGGCAAAGCATATATTCTTCCAGCGAGTCTTCTTAAGTCTTGTTCAATAATGTTATATAACCCTCTATCTTCAAATTTCCTTTTTCCGTTTTTTGCTTCGTAGGAGTAGGCCGTATAGTTAGCGTACTGGATTAAAATTGTTATCACTTCTTCTTTTAATTTTCTCCACGTTGAAACAGGAGTAAAGAAAAAGTTGGTACCTATGTATGTTAGAAAAGTAACGATTAGAGGCAAAAGTAATTCCTTTAAATACCAGGGAATATTTTCCAAATTTCTTATATTTTGAGTAGTTGATTTCACTACTAATTATAGCATTAATTTTACCTATCTACTTATTGAATAGACGAAAAACCTTTTGAAAATTTTACTGAATAAATGAGGTAAGAAATATTTTAAAAGCCATTCTGATCTATCAATTGTAAACTAGCTTGCGAGAGCTAATTACCTATGACATTAGTGTACAACTTAAGGAGCAAATGTGCTATATGGGTATTGTTAGTTTTCTTAAACCTTTAGTTGTGAGGAGGCCTGCCAACCGCTAGAATTAAGATTTTTTGACACCAGAAGCAGTAGTTTTATATTTTATTTTTGAATTAATTTGCTCTAATATGTTATCTGGCAAACGAGTAAATTCAGGTGTTTCATTGCATCCAGATGCTCCGCTCAGAGGAGCCCTTGTCATATTCAAGTCACCTTCTAGATCGTCCGATAACTTTTCAAAATCCTTGTCATCCATATATGCACCACTTGGAACTGCCATTCCAGTATCACCCTGATTTTTATTAAATTTAATCTCTCTAGGCTTAGTGCTATTAACAAGCCCTTCCATGCCTGTTTTCCACTTTGACAGAAAAGCCAAAAAAGCTTCATAGTTACTATTCATTTGTTCTCTATACTCTTTGTCTTTGTTGTACTTCTCTTTTATTTCTTCATAACCTGATAGCACATCATCTTTAAAACAAAATACATCGAACACAAAATAGTTCTCAAACTTACCCAAATGTGCTTCCTCATCACCACTAAGAAGAACCATTAAACCTGGGGGTGTAACAAATCCATGTGCAATGCCATGTCTTGCATAATCATAAATGACTTTTCTATATGGGTAATATTTTTTGTCAAGATGATTAAAGACAAAGTGTTCGAACTTTTCGTCTCCATGTTTTTTATCTATTTTACCCATTTCTAAGGCACCAAGGCTCTCACAGAAAGTGCAAAGGGTCATGACCATCTGAAATCCACATCTACCTAAACCATCTGTTGAGGCATTGTTTTGAGAAAGGTTATACATTGAATCAATATCTCTTACAATGTAGTCATCAAAATATTTGAATAGATTTTTCATATGTGTATTTTACCATTTAAACTGGTGAAACTGTACTGATGTTATAATGTTAGAGGTCAATATAACTCAAAATGCTTACTACTATAGGTACAATCATCGGTATTATTGTTAATGTAATAGGTCTTATAACCTGGCCGTTGAAAATGCTGTTGCGTTTTATTAAATGGCTATGGCCGTTTACCTTAAAAAAGCAAAAAGAGAAACTCGGCCTAATCGAGGGGACTTGGCGAGAACATTATTGGAAATATGGGAAAAGTGGTGACAAGGAAGTTGTTTTAATACACACTGACTGGAAAATAACCAACACTTTGTCTTATAACTTAACTGCTCTAAACGCATATTTAACAAAACCTCAAAAGACTAAGGGTAGCGTTATGGTTAAAGATCCTCATAGCCAGTACCATGGGCACTACCCTATTCCCCAAAATGTGACAACTGACATGAGCATAAGTTTCGTTATAGATAAAAAGTATGCAAAGAACGAGAACAAGATTCTTAAATTAAACCTCGAAATTGAAGACCCTATTGGTATACGTCATCAGATAAAAAGCATTTCCGTTAGGAATATCAGAACGTGCTCAAATAAAAAAGAGGTTGAGCCTCTTTCTATTGAGGATCCAACAAAAATTAAACATAGAACACTAAAAAAAGTTGTATCAATTTTAAAAAATGAAATTGAACAATACAAAGTTCGCGGGAGAAAGGAAGGGCGATTAGGAACGGTTGAATGGCCCCGTGGTGGAATGGAATGGAGAAAAGAAGGAGAATATATCCGCTTTCTTAACGAAAATTCAAATAAATCTAGTGTTAAATCTGACCAGATAACTAAGCTTGTGAAGCTGTATAAAGCAACTCCAAAAGATGATAAAAGAAAAATAATAAAATTTGTAAAAGATAGAATTGACGCGGAACAAGAATATCGGGATGTTGTATATTTTATTGTTTTCTTTTTGTTTGAAATCGGAGAATTGAATTTGGGACTTAAGACTGCTGTAGAGAAATTGAAAAATGACAAAAGTGTTTCACTCGGAGATGTCTTTAGATTAATTGATATATTATTAACATTCAGATTTAAAGAGTTTGGAGAAAAAGAGTTAGATGTAATAGAAACAGTAGTGTACAGCACTGAAGAACACACATTTAGAATAAAACAAAGAGTTAACGCTATTCGCGTTGACTTATAAAAAGTTCAGGTTCGAACCTCGTAGGGGGTAAAAATCGACTCCAGGCTAAGCTCCAAAAACAAAAAAATCTGGTTTGAACCAGATTTAAGTGTGATTTCAAGGCTAACTTTGAAGAAATTAAGAAGTCATTCTCTTTATGAGCGGGAGACCGGATTTGAACCGGCGGCCTTCTCGTTGGCAACGAGACGTTCTGCCACTGAACTACTCCCGCAATGAAATATATTATAACAGATTTTCAACATTCAACTATACCGTTGAGATGAGTTCTCGATCCCACCCACAGTCGCCTTTGGCTCCAGTTTTGGCGGGCACGGCGAGAACTATAGTTGTCGGTTGTAGAGTTGGCACTAGATACTAATTACTTAATATTATATACTTGACGTTATGTTTGATTATCATCAGAAAACATTGGAAAACGGTTTGAGAGTTGTTTTTGTTCCAATGGATTTAACTTCAGTTGTGGTCGATCTTTTTGTTGACTCCGGAGCAAAAAATGAGAAGGAAGATGAACATGGTCTAGCTCATTTTCTTGAACATATGGCCTTTAAGGGAACAGAGAAACGCCCAGATAAGATGACGATGGCTAAGGAATTAGATAAAATCGGCGCAATTTACAACGCTTCAACCTCCAAGGGTTATATCTCTTATTGGATTAAAAATACAAAGGAGCATCTAGAACTTCTTTTCGACGTTTTAAGTGATATTGTTTTTAACCCTACTTTTCCTGAAAAGGAAATTGAGGTTGAAAAGGGTGTAATTTTAGAAGAAATAAATATGTATGAGGACAGCCCGCGAGAAAAAATATATCACCAGTTTATGAAGCTGGCTTATGGCAACAGTAGTTTGGGCCGGGAAGTTTTAGGAACAAAAAAAAGTGTTTCAAGTTTTACCCGTAATGATTTTGTCAATTATAAGAAACGTCTTTATTCACCTGAAAATATGGTTTTGGCAGTTGCCGGTAATGCCGAGCAGCAAAGGGTTTTTGATTTGGCTGAGGAGTGGTTCGGGAAGATTAAAAGCTATCCGGTTGAATCAAAAACTGCAAGTTGGCAGTCGCTGGAAAACCACGTTTTGATTGAGAATCGGAAAACTGAGCAAACTCACCTTATCTTTGGTCGGCCAATTTTTGGTTTGAGTGATCAGCGACGATGGCCGATGGCAGTTTTAAAAACAGTTTTAGGTACGGGCATGAGTTCAAGACTCTGGAATGAGATTAGGGAAAAGAGGGGTCTGGCCTACTATGTATATGCACACGCTGGGTATTATCGGGAAACGGGACTTTTTGGGGTTGGGGCAGGAGTAAGAAATGACAAGACACAAGAAACAGTAGAAGTAATTAAAGAGGAATTATTAAAGGTTGGCAAGACAATTTCTGAAGAGGAAATTAGTGATGCCAAAGAGGGGATTCATGGCCGGCTGTTGCTTTCGTTAGAGTCGACTAACAACTTGGCGGAAACCGTTGCTGATAGTTGGCTTAGAGAAAATGAGGTTAGAAAGGTTGAGGATATTTTAGAAAGAATTGAATCTGTTAAAATAGATCAAGTTAGGGCGTTGGCGGAGGAGTTGTTTCGGCCGGAAGAGCTGTATTTAGCCGCCATTGGCCCACATAGACAGTTAAAAATTTAAAATTAAAAGTTAAAAGTTAAGGAAAATATTATCATTTTTAATTTTACACTTTGCATTTTTAACTAATTATGGACGAAATATCGGTAGTTTTAGTTAAGCCAGACGGCGTTCGCCGGCGGTTAATTGGCGAAATTATCTCCCGGTTTGAAAAGACGGGGTTGGAATTGATTGCTTGCAAGATGGTGGTTGTTCCAGAAGAGTTAGCGATGGATCATTACGGCCAAACCGAAGAGTGGTATTTAAATATCGGTGAAAAATTTCTGAAGTTTTACAATAAACATGGTTTGGACCCAGAGGAAGAACTTGGGGCCAAGGAGCCCAAGGAAATTGGGAAAGTAGTTCATCAGTGGAATATTGACTACCTAACTGCCGGGCCGGTGGTTGCAATGATCTGGCGAGGTGTAAACGCTGTCCAAATTGTTCGAAAAATAGTTGGGCCAACCTTTCCCAGAGATGCTCAGCCGGGAACAATTCGCGGTGATTATAGCTATGACTCACCGATGGTTGCCAATACTGAAAAACGGTCTATCCATAATATTGTTCATGCCTCTGGAGCTCCGGAAGAGGCGGAATTTGAACGTAAACTTTGGTTTAAGGAAGACGAAATCTACGATTAGTTTTCTAAGGCCTTCATCATCGCTGGGCGCGGATCATTTTCCGTTCCCCAAAATTTGTTATAGTAATCCTCACCAATCTGAATAGCAATATTTACTTGAGGGGTATAGTTGTTCCACTTACGGAGGGCGGCAATCATTGCAGTTTCATTTCCAGCCAGGTACCCTGGTCGAATGAACTGATCATCCTTGTAGACTCTGGTTACGGCTTGGCCGTTTTGAATTTCCCCGTGATGAGCGTGAAATTCACTGGCAACGTAGAGGTAGGTCATCACTGTTCCGGTGAGAGGATCAAAGGGATTGGGATGAGGATATTTCATGTCAAGAGAGCTGTTGGCGTATTCGAACCATTTCATAAATAACTTTGCGTTAATTGGCATAAATTGAGGGCCAATTGCCCCCCCACTAGCTTCATTTTTTTCCCGGTATTCTTCGCGCCATGTTGAACCAGGTATTTTATCTGCTGAGTATTCAATTCCGATATTGGTCTTGCAAAAATTGGCAATCCATTTCAGGTCTTGTTCAGAGGTTGGAAAATAGGCAGGATCTGTGTTTGTTTGATTGATTGCAGGGCTACTGCCGATGTTGACGTAACCCCAGTAGCGATAAAGCGGGTCTTTTTTCTGTCCGTTTTGATCAAGTTCGCCGGTGTCAATTCCAGTTTCAGTCATCATCAGTTTTGCGATAACTCCTGGGCCAGGTAAGCGATAAACTAAGTCAATATTATTACGCTTATTTTCATCTAATGGTTCAAGAAATATGTCTGTTCTAGCTGCGAATAACTCGAAGGCAATTTTATGGGCAGTTTCTGAAATTAATAAGGTTCTTGGATCAACACCGTTGTCAGTTGCCCAGTCTATTTTTTCTTGAGACATTGGTTCTAAGCCATATTGTCGAAGTTGGTCGCTTTGGTTCATTCTCCAAAGCATTTCCATTCCCGCCGCCCTTCCCTTGATTGTCCAGCAGGCTTGGAGCGCGAGTAAAACGTCTCCAGGGTGAAGGTTTTCAGTTTCAGTTAATTTATGCATAAATTCTGCTTCCTTTTCGCTTCTGCTGGCTTCCGAAACATCGACATCAATGAAGGTTTTTGCTCCTTCCAGAATTAAATTTTTGTGTGGTGAATGGTAGAGTTCAAGTATCGGGGATTTCTTTTCAGTTGTAGAAGTAGGTTCGGGTGATTTGGTCGGGGTTTCTTCGGGTTTTTGGTCGTCGATTTTAGCACAAGCTGAGATTAATCCACTCAGAGATAAACCTGCCGCTGCACTTTTTTTCAAAAAATCTCTTCTAGTTACTTCAGACATAGTTAAATTTTACATGAGATGAGAAGGATTGCAATTTCAAATGTTCTCTGATAAATGATAAAATAGGAAAAGGTCCCCGTAGCTCAGCTGGATAGAGCGTCTGCCTTCTAAGCAGAAGGTCGTGGGTTCGACTCCCTCCGGGGACAC
>CAZCGQ010000013.1:0-11892 GCA_964498425.1 uncultured Gammaproteobacteria bacterium
AATTTTGGGAAGGGTCGGATAACGGCATTCCACTGGTCTTGAACACCAGCGCCCTTTACCGGGCTTGCGGGTTCGAATCCCGCCCCTTCCGCCACGTACACATAGCTGTAAGCGGGCCTGCCCGCCACAGCTTTAGCGTAGGCGGGGATTGGCGCAGTGGCTAGCGCGCGTGCATCGGGAGCACGAGGCCGCCGGTTCAAGTCCGGCATCCCCGACAAAATTTTATCTCACCTTTATTTCGTACAAATTCCCGGGGGAGTCGGGATGGAGAGAGGTCAGAGTAATTAAGCTTTTTCCTGTTGGGGATGGAAAAACATATCCGTTAGCGAATGGGCCTGAGTAAATGGTTTGACTGTTGGTTGAATCCGCTTCGATGCTTTTAACTTCCGTGCCTTCCTCTTCAATGTAAACTAGCTGATTTGGTGTCAGCCAGGCAATTTGATAGAGCTCCTCTTCAGTCCCGATCCTAAAGTTGGTATCTTCTTCAAGGTCATAGACATAGACATTTCCCGGCTGAATATTTCTTTCTTCTTTCTGAGTTGACCTTGCCGGTGGATGTGGGAGCAAGTTCTCGGCAATCATTGCTGATTCTGTGGCGGTGTAAAAGAATTTTTCTTTATCTGGTGAAAAAGTAATGTTTTTAGCTGATTTCGTGGCAATTTTAACCAGTTCTTCAGGCATTTGTTGTAAGTTAACAGCCAAGTCTTCCTGTCTTTCCTGTTCCCACTCTTCCAAAATAAGGCTTAGCCGAAAACTGACATCGGTTAAATCGTCACTTGAGGTTAATTTGGTGGCGTCGATTTGGAAGGCCCGATTAATGTTTGTCTCGCCATCCGAGGAGTCACTTTGTGCCACCTCGGAGGAGAGCCCCTTTTCAACTAGGAGGATGCTTTTGTTGTCTGGGCTCCAAGTAAATTTTGTGTTTTCCCAATCTAGGTCTTCTATTGGAGTAGTTAGCTGCCGGGTATTGGCCCGGTTTAAAGGCATATTAGTTGCTAAATCCAATAGCCAAATTCCGTTTTTGGTTTCTTTGGAAGCTGCTTCTACACCGTAAACTATTTTTGTTCGGTCAGCGGAGACAGTTGGGTTAATTGCCCCAGTGTTTGACAATGGTGAGAGGTCAGGAGTTGATTTAAAAAGGGTAGCATTAGTTTGGGTAACAACCTCCTTTTTGATGGTTAGAGTTTTGTTCCAGGGTAAGTAGCCGTCTTTCTCAATTCGAATGTTGTATTCCTCTGGCGGCAGGTTAAGAGTGTCGTCGGTAGCGGTTGCTAGCTTGTCGTCGATGTAAACAGAGGCTCCTTTTGGGTCGGAATTAGCTACTAGCAGTCCGGTAGGAACAAAGCCTAAGCCCGGTTTCTGCAGGTTTGGTCGGTAGCCGCGAATAAAGAGGGTAGTTACATAGGTTAACGCTCCAACTACTATTAATATAGTGGACAAAATGAGAATTGTTTTCCAGGCGCCTTTTTTATCCATCGCTTTTTATGATATCAGGTTTAACATCTCTAGACAAGGTTTTGTTCGTCTATGGTATAATTTTTTAATACCATACACAATCTGTATTAAAGGTATCAAAATATGGCAATATTTAAAAAACTAGGTATTGATTTAGGCACAGCTAATTCCTTGGTTTGGGAAGTGGGCAAGGGGATAATTTTGAATGAACCGACGGTGGTTGCCGTTTCGGTTGAGGACCAAAAAGTTTTGGCTGTTGGACATCAGGCCAAAAAAATGTTGGGGAGGACACCGGAGTTTATCACTGCCTGCCGGCCGATGCAGGATGGAGTAATTGCGGATTATGAAATTACCCAGTCTCTTCTTAGGTTCTTTATTCAAGAATCCTGCGGCAAACTTTTCTTTATTAAGCCGGAAGTAATGATTTGTGTTCCAGCCGGGGTAACCCAGGTTGAACAGCGGGCGGTTATAGATGCGACTAAATCTGCTGGAGCAAGAGTGGTTCATTTAATTGACGAGCCACTGGCGGCAGCAATAGGTGCCCGAATTCCGGTTGCCGAAGCTTCTGGGAATATGATCGTAGATATGGGTGGAGGATCGACGGAAGCGGCAGTTATTTGTTTGGGGGGTGTAGTTGCTCATAAAAGTGTTCGGGTTGCCGGAAATAAAATTGATGATGCCATTGCCGATTATTTAAGAAAAAAACACAATTTGTTAATTGGAGACCAGACAGCGGAAGAAATAAAGATTGAGCTTGGATCCGCAGTTGAACCAAAAAAAACAAAATCTAAAAAGATAAAGGGTAGGGACTCGGTTTACGGTTTACCCAAAACAGTAACAATTACTAATGAAGAGGTAAATAAAGCAATAAACCAGCCGTTAAGCCAAATTTTAACTGCTATTCGTGAAGTTCTTGAACAGACACCGCCAGAATTGGTTTCGGATATCGTTGATAAGGGAATAGTTCTGTCCGGGGGAACATCACTTCTGAATGGTTTGGATACTTATTTGTCTGAGGAGTTAAATGTGGCTGTTCACCGAGTTGATGAGCCAATGCTCTCAGTCGTCAAAGGTACCGCTTTAGCTTTAGAAAATTTAGACCTATATAAGCAGGCAATAAGAAAAAATTAAATCCTGTAATATTTTAACTATTAGCTTCCAATTAACGGCTTGTCCAATTAACCTTAACCTTGAGCTATCCGATATAAGTTGGCTATTAATTTTAGTTAGATTCGAATATTTAATGGGCCTCCAAGCATAATTTAAACCCTGAAAAAGTGTTAAAAAAAATGATACGATTAGCTTATTTGGCAGTTGGTTACATTGATTGTTAATATCCTGTATTATATTTAAATATTGTTGGGTTTGTTTAGGTAAATCTTTTTCATCATGTTCTTATAGTTTTTAGGCTTTATTGCTATCTTTTTTAAAGTTATAGGTTTAGTATCAAACGTGCGAAATTTGTTGATCGAAAAATGCAGTTGCTAACCGCTTAATAAAGTTGTTAGAATAGATAAGGGTAAGGGTTATAAGTTTGAAAGGCTACGTTTGAGATTTAAAATATGGTCAAAAAGTTGCTTTTTTTAGCAAAACATATGGATAAAGGCATAAAATTATTAATTTCAGCAAACTTTCTTTTCTACTGCTAAAAGATGGATTACACCGTAGTTATCACCGCCAAAGATGAACCAAAAACAGTTGGTGGGTTGGTCGAGCAAATAGAGACCCAGATGCCCAAAATTAGCCAGAAATTTGAAATTTTGGTGGTTTGCCCTGATAAAAAAACCAAAGAATCGGCTATAAGTCGCGACAAGCTTCAAGTGGTTTCCTGGGTAAAGGATAGAGGAAAGGGTAAGCCGGCAGCGTTGAATTTGGCCTTTGATCGGGCAAAAGGGGACATACTTATTTTAACAGATGGTGATGTGGCGTTAGGAAAAGATTCGTTAGATAAATTGGTCCGAGGTTTTAATTGTAGGGACAATCCTAGGATTGTCCCTACGGATGAAAGTGTTGGGCTAATTACCGGGCGGCCGGTTCCAGTAAATGAAAGAAATAGCCTGTTTGGTTATTGGGCATATTTTTTGACTAATGCCGCTGATCAGCAAAGAAAGCAAAGGGCTCAGTTGGGAAATTACCTTGATGCCAGCGGTTATCTTTATGCCGTTAAAAAAGAATTAGTTTCACCAATGTCGGAAGACATTCTAGTTGACGACGCCTATATTTCTCATCAAGTATGGAGTCAGGGTAAGAAAATTGGTTATGCCCCAAAGGCAGAAGTCAGGGTAAAGTTCCCAACCAACCTTGCCGATTGGATAACACAAAAAAAGCGGACAACCAGCGGTTATGTTCAATTGAAGGGGATGGAAACCGTCGAAGGGCAAATGCGTGGATTTTTCCAGGAAGCTAGGGGTTTGCGCTTGGCCTTGACCTATCCTCAAAATATTAAGGAATATTTCTGGACAATACTATTATTAATGGCCCGGCTTTATGTTTGGCTGGCTGTCTTTTTGGAGAGAAAGATTTTGAAAAAGCCTTATTCTGGTAATTGGAAGCGAATTGAGAGTACGAAGTAGGGGTTAGGTGCTACTAGCCACTAGTCGCCAGCCGCTTTTTATGTGTTGTGTTTGTTGACGCTGTCTGATATAGTATATGTAGATATGAGTGATAAAAAGAAGAAAAAACCAATTGAACAAGTTGATTTAGAAAATTTGCCGGCTTTACTTACTCCAAAGGAAGTCGCTAAAATTCTTCGGGTGTCAGTGATTACCCTTAAGCGTTGGGGGAAGAAGGGTAAACTTCCGGCAATTAGAATAAATGAACGCGGTGACCGCCGCTACCGAAGAGAAGTTGTTCTTCGTTTTCTTGGCATTGACCCAGAGAGCTAATTATTTCTTTAAAAAGTTTTCAATATTCTCCACCGTTGTTTCAACTATCCGGCCGATAGCCTCTTTGGTGTTAAAAGCGTTGTGAGGTGTAATGATAACGTTGGTTTTTTCTCGGAGAAGGTGGGCACAAACTAATTCCTTCAGGTCATCTTCTGACTGGTAGGGTTCAAATAATTTTTTGGAATTATCAAGATTTTCTTCCTCCTCTAGCACATCTAGCCCTGCGCCTGCTAATTTGCCTTCTTCGATTGCCCAGAGAATAGCTTCCGATTCAATTACCGGTCCGCGGCTGGTGTTAATTAAAATTGAACCGTCTTTCATTAGCTTAATTTTTTCTCTATCCATCATGTGAAAGGTTTGTTTAGTCAGGGGAACGTGGAAGGTGACAATATCTGCTTGTTTAAGAACTTCTTCATAGGCTAGATACTTAAAATTTAGCTTTTTAGCCAACTTTTCATCTGGTTCTCGGGCAACACCGAGGACGTTCATGCCAAAGCCATTAGCGATTTTAACTACATATTGTCCGATTGTTCCAACTCCGATTACTCCGATGGTTTTGTCTTTAAGGTCAAAGCCAGTTAGGTCGGCTGAAGAAAAACCACCTTGGCGGACCCTAGCCAGACATTCCGGAATTCGACGAGATAAAGCTAGGATTAAGGCAAATGTGTGCTCAGCGATAGTGTTTTGGCCGTAATCTGGGACACTGGCAATCTTTATTTCCTTATCCCGGCAGTAAATTTGGTCGATGTGGTCCATTCCAGTTGACCGGGTAGCAATCATTTTCAAGTTGGGCAGCTGCTCAAGTGTTTTCTTGGTCATATCGGAGTAGACGAAGGTGGAGATAACCTCATATTCTTTTGCTTGGTCAATCGCTTCTTCAACCTCCTCAGTATAGACGTCAGCTTCAAGTTTTTCTGCCGCTTTGGCGATTAAATCCTTTTCGCGGTCACTGACTTCAAAGAAAGCAATTTTAGCCATTTCAATTTACATCATAACACAATTTGATTGGTTAGAAAATAATATAGTAAAGTTGACACCTAGGTTAGGTTTGGTGTACCCTGACATAAGTATGTTTGTTCAAGAGAAATCCCGTGGCGTGGCTGGTGTTATCTTACTTACTTTGTTAGCGATTGGCCAGTCTTCACTATTTTTGGCTAGCTATATTAAAAATAAAGGTAGGGACCAGATCCCACTGTCGAATAAGCCCCTTTCTGAAAATACTCAAGGTCAAGTTTTGGGATCGAGAGATTTAGCTTTAGTTTTTAATTTAGAGGATGTTAAAAAAAGGATAAGGGATTTTTTGAATATCAAGCCTGAGCCAGATCAAGATATTCCTCAGCAGCCTGAATTGGATCAAGAAAGACAGGATGACCAAAGAGAGGGGCCTGATCAAGGGGAAGATGAAGACCAAGAAGAAGAAACAACTCCTACTCCGACTCCTCAGCCAGTAGAACTAAAGGGAACAACGGAGATTATCAGCGATCCGGGGATTATTGTTAAAAGAATAAATAAGACATTGACGTTAAGAAGTGTACTTGGAGAAAGTATTGACAGTTCAGAAATAGAAGACGGGACAATAACTGAGCCGGATTTAAAAATCAGCAATCCCCCTATTGGTGGTTATCTATTGTCTTCTGATGGCGGAGATGGTTTTACTTGGGTTGAACAGGAAGAAGCCGAGCTCAAAAAGTTAGTGGATTTAACTGATGTCAGTGGCCTTGATTATAGTGCAGGCTATGTTTTAAGAGCTGACGGCGCAGGTTATCAATCAGCCAAACTGTCATTGTCGGATATAAATATAACCGCCGGAGATAATCTATCTTTGTCGGGCAATACTTTAAATGTCGACGACAATTTTGTTTCTGACAGCGGAGATACAATGAGCGGAGAGCTGGTTATCCATAATTCAGCATCTTCTTCATCAACAAGCGAAGGAGCTCTTTATTACGACACAGACGACGACAATCTCTATGTTTACACTTCAGCAGGTTTTGTTGACTTGACTTCGCAGGGAGAAACTTACACTGCCGGTACTGGAATAAATATTTCTGAAGATAATGAAATCAGTTGGACGGAAAGTGGTTTAAGTCAGGAGGAAGTAGATGACTATATTGATCAATTGCTTAATGACACAGAAAGTGTTCATACTTTGATAACTCTAACTTATGATGATGCTAACGATGCGATGGATTTGGTAGTCAATGATGACCTTTCTCTCTACGATAACTCTACTTCTGGTTTTATTACAGACGGCAATACAAACTGGGACAATTCCTATGGGTTTATAACTGATGATACTTCAGTGGATAAAAATCATCTTAACAATACCGGGACATTAAGCTTTGACTGGTCCGATGGAGAAGTATCTGATGATTTAGCAATAGATAATGGTTTACTTTATGCCCCGCAATCAGGCAATGTGGGTATTGGGACAACTAGCCCGGATTATGATTTGGACGTGGCCGGAAATATACAAGCTGATAATTATTATTCCGGTGACGGTACACAGGGAGCGAGTACAACTACTGATGGGTTGACTTTTAAAGATGGTCTTTACACATCAGGTTCAGTTTCTGGATTTGATAATTATCTAAGTTGGGTTTTAAATGGAGATTCAGGCACGCCACAGTCGATTGGTTCAGGGAATACGGCTCTTTTTACTGGTGGGACAGGAATTGATACCTCGGTTGCGGCAACAGATGAGCTGACTTTAGCTTTTGACGCAACTGAGCTTTCAGATTTAACTTGGGGATCAGGTTCAGCTTTTACCTGGACTATGGATGTCGGGGCAACCGATCCGGAAATATATGTTGATTCCAATGTTTTAGGGGTAACTAATGCCAATGTCGGTATTGGAACAACAAATCCGGGAGCAAAATTGGAAATTGCCGGTAGTGGTACGAGTACAATTTCTAATACTTCGGGTGATATTGTTTTAGATCCGACAGGCAATGATATTTTACCAGGTTCAAATGATACTGATAATTTAGGGTCTGCATCTACCAAATGGTCAAATCTTTGGGTGGTTACTTCTAACGTTGGCGACTTAGCTTTTGCCAACCAGTTTGTGATTACTGAGGCGTTTAAATTTGATGAAGAGTTTACTACTAAAGGGTTGATTTTTGCTGATGATCAAGGCAACGAGTTGATGC
This sequence comes from uncultured Gammaproteobacteria bacterium, assembly GCA_964498425.1. Classification (GTDB taxonomy): domain Bacteria; phylum Patescibacteriota; class Microgenomatia; order UBA12405; family JAHJSD01; genus CAYSLZ01. The sequence goes on from CAZCGQ010000013.1 coordinate 7,493, forward strand.
GGGTTGATCAGGGAGGAAATTTGACCGTGCAAGGCGATGTTAAGGGAGCAAACAGTCAAGAAACTGTTACTAAGACTGATTTAGCAACTGTTTTGGGAGTTGAAGATGTTTATTCCGGCAGTGTCGGTATTGGGCAATTGCAAGATCAGGTTGAGGAGATAGATGTTAAGTTGAGTGAGTTATCCCAGCTAATTGATAATCAACAATCTTCAGCCACTGTTGAGATGACAGAGATTTATCAAAGCCAAGAAGATTTGTCCGGGGGAGAAATTGTGGTTGTTGATGACCAGCCGGAAGCCAGTTATGGAGTCAAAAAGTCTTCTCAAGAGTTTGAAAAAGGATTGGTCGGAGCGGTAGTTGAATCAGTTGACAAAGGCTATCGGATTGGTATTGCCGGGCGGGTTAAAGTGAAAGTTGTTTTACCGGTGGGTACCTCAATTGAACCTGGAGATTATATTGCTACTTCTCAGTATCAGGGTGTTGGCCAAAAGGCGAAAAAGGAAGGCCTTATTTTAGGTACAGCATTAGAAGCTTTTTCAGTTGAAGATTGTGATCAGGAAGATAGTAATTGTGATTGGGTAGATGATGATGGCGAAGTTAAATATCCGGTTAAAAAGATTAATCTGTTGATTAATCCAATGTGGTATAACGGCAGAGACGACCAGCTGCTGCCTTCGGGAGCAAGTACAGAGGTTTCTGCTGGAGATATTGATTTGGAAATGATTGAAAGTTTAGATTTGAGTGGAGATTTAAGTGTTTATGGCGAAACCTTTTTAGCCGATACCACGGTTTCAGGGAATTTGAATGTTGGTTTTACGCAAATAAAAGATGGCGAAATAACTGTTTTGGGCAAAGAAAGAGAGCTTAAGCTTCAGGCAATGACTGGAGCAGGTGCAGTAAATGCTTTTGACGGTAAAATTTTGTTAACGCCGGAAGGGGTTGTTGTTGCTAAGCAAATTAAAGCTGATAAAGCAGAAATTAAAGACTTGGAAGTTGAAACAGGAGTAACTATTAAAGATAAGTCAACCGGTGAACCTTATTGTGTTTTTGTTGAAAATGGAGGGATAAAAACAGAAGAAGGCGCTTGTCAGGCAAAATCCGACCAGGAACCAAGCCCAACCGAGACTCCGGAGCCGACACCGACGCAGGAGGCAACAGATAATAATGACGTTACACCGACGGTAACTCCTGAAGATTCGCAATGAAATTAAAGTCAACTTTAACTATAATTTTGGCAGTTTCACTGGTTTTAATCGCTGGCCTATTTTTCTTAAAAAATAATCAGCCTCAGATAATTAGGGCTGATGGTAGTGAAAGCCTTTACACCACTAAAGACACTGCTTTTGAGGCCGGGTTCGCCGGCAAAGATAATCCAACTAGAGTGGTGTTTAAAAAAGACGGTTCAACATTGTCCTTCAACCTTCCTTATGAAAATATCGAGTGGAAAAAAGAGGGAGAGAAATTAATAGCCGATGTAGGTGAAGGAAAAGAATATTCCTATTCACTGCTTAAGAATAAAGATAACGAAGCTCTTGGCCTCAAAGAAGAAATAATCCTCAAAGAGCCAACTGACCAAAACACATTCCAATTCACTCTAGACCTTGAGGGACTTATACCTAAAAAAGGTCAAGACGGACTCTGGCACTTTTATGGTTCGGCAGGCTCACCACAAGCTGGCAAAGAACTCTTCTTTATTCCCAAGCCATATATGGAAGACGCTAATGGAGTGAGGAGTGAAAAAGTTGAAATAACTATAGACACATGTCATTTCGACCAAGCGAACGAAAGCGAGCGCGTGGAGAAATCTCTTTCTGAACCAAAAAGGGATTCCTCGACTAGTCCGCGACACCAGGTCGGGACTAACGCTCGGAATGACAAAGAGGGTGACTTATGCTTGTCTCTCAAAGCCGACAAGGACTGGCTTCTTTCCCCGGAAAGAAAATATCCAATAAAAATTGATCCTTCTTTGCAATTAACAATTCTCACTGTCCACTCCCACCCCCAACAAGGAGAAGAATGGCAAGTTGATTTTGAAACAATAGGAAAAGCAGACCTGAGAATTATCCCTGATGACCAAGCGACAATAGAAGATATAGATTTTGTAAACCTTACCTGCTCAAGTCATTCTGAGGGAGGAACGACCGAAGAATCTCCTGTGGAAGTAGAAATTCTTGAAAACGATATTATTTATGTTCCTAACTTCCAATGTGAAGGCACAGCTACGGTAACACACTATGTCAACCGCGCCGCTCCCCACCGCCTTAAATTCAACTTTGGAGGAGAAATAGACTATGCCTACAACGCTCCCGGAAGCACAACCTACACTTTCTCCGGAGTAACCCAAGACACAAACGACTATTATGCCTACGAGGACTATGGAGCAACTGTATTTACCGACCAGGATGACACCGGAGAATCAGAAGCAACAAACACTGATTATGACAATATTGAATCCGACAACGCCACCAGATGGGACTCATCAAACTCAACAGTAGACGGCCACTTTGATGCCCAGCTTTACAAGTTCTTTATTGATGAAACAGAATCAGCAGTGACTCAGCTTGATTTTAAATGGAACGGTTACGGTGAAACAGAGTCAGGTTACAACACAATTTTTTACGCCTGGGACTATGATGGCGGCTCTTGGACAGAGCTTTCTCAAGTTGATTTCAATTCCACTACAGATCAAGATTTAACCTTTAACGAGTCAACTGATCCGGGCAAGTTTGTTGATGGTGACGGTGAAGTTACCTTAATGGTAAAAAGTGCTAAGTATATTGGAAGTGAGGATGGTTACTGCTCTGACGGAGTAGATAATGATGGTGATGGATGTACAGATGGCAATGATGTTGACTGTGGAGCAACAGAGGCTAACTGCTCTGATGGAATAGACAACGATTGTGACGGATGTACAGACAGTAATGATTCTGACTGTGGAGCAACAGAGGCTAACTGCTCTGATGGAATAGACAACGACTGTGATGGCGCAACTGATAGTTGCGACCCAGATTGTGGTGCTATTAGCGATGAATCAGGTTGCTGCTCTGACGGATTTGATAACGATGGTGATGGTTGGACAGATCTTGAAGATCTTGATTGTTCCTTAGATTGTGTTTGTGATGGAACCAGTTATCAAGAAATTAATAGAGAGGGAGACACAGTTTATGTTGATTGCAATACTGACAAATGCTGGACTCCGACACAAGGTGAATACCCTTGGTCAGCTAATCTTAGCGACGCATCTTCCTGCGTCGGTCAAGGCAGCGACTTTGAAGCCTGCCACCACTGTGATACTTTAACTCACGGAGGCTTTGATGACTGGTATCTACCCAGTAAAAGCACCCTCCGAAACCTATGCAACTCCGGTTCCTGCTCAGACACCTGCTTTGGGGGAGATGGCTTCTCTGCCAACTATCGGTCGTCTACTGAGTACGACAGCACCCATGCCTGGAATGTGGGTTTCTACGGTTGTAGTACATTCACCGCCAATAAGGACTTCGCCTACTATGTGCGGTGTGTCCGCTAGGAGAAAAATTAGAATTTGGTAATTTAGAATTTAAGTAATGAAAAAAAGAAAAATAACAACAAAAACAACCATAAAAACACTAACCATAATTTTCGTTTTAATTTTTGGATTTATATTATTTCCAAAATCAGCTTCTGCCGGGTTAAATACAGATTATGTGGAACTAAAAGTTACCTATACCAAGGCAAATGGTGAAACCTGTGAAGCAGGAAGTGACTGCACCTCCGGCAATTGTGTTGACGGCTATTGCTGTGATACGGCTTGTGACACGATTTGTGAAGCATGTGATTTGTCCGGAACAGAGGGGACGTGTACAGATGTAACCTCAGGCAATGATCCAGATAATGAATGTGACACAAGTTGTTCTGGTAGCTGTTCGGTTAAAACAGGAGACTGTGACGGGGCAGGATCGTGTGAAACAACCCCCTGCTCGCAGGGGGAAACATGCAGCGAGGGTTCTTGCAGTGATAGCATTAGTATTTGTAACGATACCCCTGAGTACTCCTCTTGTGAAGGAGACGGTTGTTACAATGACGGAGGAAATGCTTACAACTGCCAGGCTCAATGTGACGGAGCAGGGTCTTGTGACTGGGCTACAAACTGCAGCAGTGTTTCAAGTATGAGCAACTCCTTAAATTTTGACGGAGATTTAAGTTTAGAAAACTTAAATATCTCCTTTAGAAATACTGAAACAGGTGATCTTTGTAGTGACGGATTGGATAATGACGGAAATGGCGCAATAGATGAGTGTGACCCAAGTTGTCCGTTAGCGGACGAAAGTACCTGCAGCTGCTCTGACGGAATAGACAACGATGGTGATGGCTGGACAGATGGTGAAGATAGCGATTGTTTTGAGGGTTGCACTTGTGACGGA
>CAZCGQ010000014.1:0-9126 GCA_964498425.1 uncultured Gammaproteobacteria bacterium
GATGCAATTAAGTTCGTTGAGGAGTATGAGAAAGTTGACTTCTGGGAGGCTCTGGAAATTTTAGCTAAACGGGTTGGAGTGAAGCTAGAAAGAAAGGGTTTGGGAAAGGCCCAGGAAAAAAAGAAGCGCTTGTATGAAATTAACCACTTGGCGGCTAATTTCTATCACTTTATTCTAACTGAACGTGAGGAAGGAAAAAAGGCACGGGAATATTTATTGGACCGAGGTATCGAGGAAGAAACGATCAAAAAATTTAAGCTTGGCTTTTCACCGTCACATCAGAACGCGGTAATTAAGTTTCTTAAAAAAAGAGGCTATGATAATCAAGAAATTCGACAAACAGGCTTAACGGCTAAGGGAAAAAGAGGTGATTATGAACGGTTTTATTCAAGGTTGGTTTTCCCGCTTTATAATCATCGGGGAAATATTGTTGGTTTTTCCGGCCGGGTTGTTCCGGGAATTTCCTCGGAAAATATTGCCAAATATGTCAATATTCCTAATACACCCTTATATAAAAAAGGACAAAACTTGTATGGTTTGTGGATGTCAAAAAACGAAATCAGGGATGAAAAAGAGGCAGTGATTGTTGAAGGTGAGTTTGACCTGATTTCTCCGTATCAGGAGGGAATAACTAACATCGTTGCTATTAAAGGAACTGCTTTTACCCCGGAACAGGCGAAACTATTGAAGCGGTACGCCGAAACAGCTGTTTTTGCTTTGGATGCTGATGCTGCCGGAAGTGAAGCGGTAAAAAGAAGCAGCAGCATTGCTGAGGAAATAGATTTGGAAATTAAAGTAGCCATTTTGCCGAAAGGGTACAAGGACCCAGATGATTTGGCTCAAGATAAGCCGGAGTTGTTAAGAGAGGTAATTAATAAAGCTGTTTCTGTCTATGACTTTGTTATTCAGAATGCCTTAAACAATTATCAATCTGATCAGCCGAGCGACCAAAGAAAAATACTCAAGGAAGTTTTACCCTTTCTTAACCAAATTGAAAATGCAGTTGTTAAACAGCATTATTTGAAACAAATAGCCGATGAGATGAAGGTTAGTTTAGAATCAGTCATTGTTGAGGCAAACAAGGCCGAAGTGAGCAAGTCGCCAAAACTAAAATCGACACAACAAGAGGTGGGAAAGAATAGAACTAAAAAGGATCGCCGCTTACTGCTTGAAGAGGAGTTAATTAGTTTAATATTTTCCTCCCGGCTTTGGGATTACTTACATAAGGAAGTTGTTATTGACTTGATTTCACATCCCCGACTGGCCAAGATTTTGGTCCAAGCTCAGCAATACCTAGAAGAAAAAGAAGCAATGGATATCAAAGCTTTTTTTGAAACCTTACCCGAGGAACTTAAGCCAGGTTTTGAAAATATTTACTTTTTAGTTAAAGAGGACACCAGCTTTGACGAGGACGATGTCCAAGAAACTATTCAGGAGCTGTCCCGGGAAGACTGCCGTCAGAAATTAACAGAAATTTCTAACCAATTGACTGATGAAGAAAAGAAAGGAAATGAAGAAAAGGTAGAACAGTTGGAGCAAAAATACGTTCAAATTAGTAAAAAATTGTCAAATTTAGAGAAGAATGATTAGCATGTTTTGATATATTTTGCCATATTTAATTCAACCTAACTTCGTGTTATAATGCAAAGGTCATGTCAAATGATATAGATTTCGATAGTGTGGCAAGTAAATTAATTGAACAAGGAGACGATCGGGGTTATTTAACTCAAACGGAAGTCCTTGACAAAATAGCCTATCCTCATCTGTACATTGGCAAGCTCGACAAATTCTACGATAAGCTTTTTGAAAAAGGAATCGATGTTTTCAAGACCCTAACTGGTGATGAGGGTGATATTACCATTTCGGCTTTATCCCTGATTTCCGAAACAAGGTCAACCGACCCAGTCCGAATGTACCTCAAGGAAATTGGTGAAATTCCCCTAATTGATGCTGAAGAGGAAGTTGATCTGGCTCAGCAAATAGAGAAAGGCTCGCAGGATGCTAAGGGCAAATTAACTCAAGCTAACCTGCGTTTAGTCGTTTCAATTGCTAAAAAATACATCGGCCGTGGACTATCTTTCCTAGATTTAATTCAGGAAGGTAACAAAGGGTTGATGCGGGCAGTCGAGAAATTTGATTGGCGAAAGGGCTATAAGTTTTCAACCTATGCTACTTGGTGGATCCGACAGGCAATTACCCGGGCAATTGCTGACCAGGCTCGAACAATTAGAATTCCCGTTCATATGGTTGAGACAATTAACAAGGTTTACAAGGTTTCCCGTAAATTAACCCAGGAATTGGGTCGAGAACCGACAATTGAGGAAATAGTTGGAGAAAGCGATCTAACTGAAGAAAAGATTCGAATGATTTACCGAATTTCTCAGGATACAACTTCATTATCTACCCCGATAGGAGATGAAGAGGATTCCTTTTTGGGAGATTTCATTGAAGACGAATCTCAACCGTCACCTTATGAACAAACCTCGTCAGAGTTGTTAAAAGACGCGGTTGGAGATGTGTTGGACAGTTTGGATCCGCGGGAAGCGGAAGTTCTCAAGCTCCGTTTTGGTTTGGAAGGTGAAGAACCAAAAACTTTGGAAGAGGTCGGCAAAATATTTGGAGTTACCCGTGAACGTATTCGACAAATTGAAGCTAAGGCTATTCGCAAGCTGCGTTTACCGGCCAAGCGTAAGGGATTAAGCGATTACATTGAATAATCATGGCCAAGAAAAAAAGAGTCTTTATTGGTTTGCCACTTCCGAAAAAAACAAAGAAGGTTTTGATTGATATTCAGGAGGAGCTAAAAAAAGATGTTGACCAGGAAGATGTTAAGTGGGTTGAAAAAGAAAACTTACACCAAACCCTTGTTTTCCTTGGTCACAAAACTAAGGACGAAATTGACGAAATTAAAGAAATAATGGAGGAGTTGGAAAGTTTGGAAGCCTTGAAGCTGGAGCTATATCGTTTGGATTTTCATCCTGACCAGCGGCGGGCGAGAATTGTCTGGATTAGTTTAAGTGAAGAAGATGAAAAATTGACCAGTTATTATCATCAGCTTCGTTTTCCTTTACAGTTGGCTGACATCGAATTTGACACCAGATTTTCGCCTCACATTACCCTTGGGCGGGTACGCCAAGTTCAGGGAAAATCTCTCTTCAGCAACAAAACGGTTGACCGGATTCAAGATTTCTTTCGCGATCGGGACAAAACCTTTATTGTTGAAAAGGCGGTTCTTTACGAAAGTGAATTGACCCCCGACGGCCCGATTTACAAACCTCTCCACGAAGTTTCCTTTAAACCCAGGAAGTAGATTTGATTTTCTTTTGCCTTTGTCTTATAATCCCCTCAACAACGTTTGAGTTGGGAGAATGGGCCCAGCGAAGCCAAGTTTGACTTGGCGAGTTGCTTGTTGAACAAAATCTTAAGTAGGCAAGCCGGCAGAAATCCGTAATCATATTTCAGACCGCTGTCACGATAGAAACCGAGGCGGTTACAGAGGTTTTGAGTTGCAAAACTCAGACAAATCAAGGTGGCACAGCGAGAACCCTCGCCCTTGGCCCGACCTAAGAAGTCGAGGCATAGGCGAGGGTTTTTTATTTGGGAACGTAGCTCAAGGGTAGAGTACTCGTCTCCAAAACGAGTGATGAGGGTTCAATTCCCTCCGTTCCTACCTATGATAGAAAGGGGAATATCGGTAATTGGTTTAATTGAGCAATCAAATAATCATTCTCTTCGGCTAAGAAGTAGGAAGGAGGTAGTTTGGCATGACTATTAATATTTTTGGGCAAACCATTGACGTCCCGCGTATAAGTGTAAGAGACAAATATTATGACGAAAAGCTTGGGGAGATTATTGAGAGGAAAGAGGAAAGACGAATGATGAGGGGTTTTTTAAATGGCAGATCTTTAGTGGGAAAAATAAGGTTTGAAGAGATTGTTGACAAAGTTAGGACTAAAGTCAAAGTCCCGGACGGTGAACTTGATTCTCAGCAAAGAGACCTCGCGACGCGATTCTATATTGAGAGACTGAAGACCCAGCCGTCGGGTCAAGCAGATTCTTTATATCATGATTTGACTCTTCGTTTGGTTAAGAATGGCAAAGGGGCTAGTTTTAGGAAGCAATTGGACAAATTTCAAAGAGGAAAAATCGGCGTAACTGATTTACCAGATTCATTCCCGGGAGAATTTAAAAAAGCAGAAACACTTTTAGTTGGCAAAATAAGAAGTGAGATTGGACGTAGAGAATATCAGTTATACCTTCGCCATAAGGAATTACTAACTCAATTAAGAGTTATTGCCCAAGATTTGTTTTATGGTATTAACAGCGGCTTATCGCCAGAAGAAGCGAAAAGATACATGGCAGTGAGGTTTGAGTTAAGAAAGCTTCAGGAAAGTGTTCCGACGAACTCGGGTAGGTTACGGGAGAATATTGTTACTGCGATTAGAGATAACGTCTCTTTGCAATTGATCCATATCAAATGCTTGCGTTTTACTTATCCTCACGGTGAAAGATTACGAATAATCGAAGACTTAAGTGATACTGCCGTTCCGACTAAAAATGGCTGTGTCCATAACCCGCTAAGTGAAAAAAGAACAATTAATAGGTTGAGAAGTATTTTCAATATCTTTACCATGTTTGATGTTCCGGTGAGGATGGTTGTTTTATTGAGTGACCAGGATTTAATTGATTACTTTCCTGGCGGAGACTGTCCTTTTCTGTCAGCTGAGGACATTGATAAGGCGGGGAAATCAGTTGTTAAATACAAGAAGGCATTTGAAAAAGCAGTTGATTTCTGTCAAATTAGTTATTTTCGTGACTATTTACAACAGCAGAATCAGTTAGCCAAGTTCGATCAAGTACGTGAAAAAACAATTCGGGAGCTACGAAGGGGCAAAAGTGTTTATCCAGAGTCACTTGTTGAGGGACGCGTTGACTATCGTTGTCGATCAAATGAAATGATCTTTGTCAACAGCCCGGGTCGGCAGTTTGCTAGAGAGAGAGTTTATGCACAATTGGGTAGTTTACAGGCGTTGAGAGTTTTGAAGCTGGATGAAAATGGAGGGGATAAAACGATTATGTTAATTGAGGAGGATTACGGAGACCAGAACAAATATATTGGAGGTAAGCGTCGATCCGCATTGCCGGTTTATTTCACAAAATTGCGAGACAAAGTTGAGGTGTTATAATTTTGAAGGAAATTAAAATGGCTGAAAAAAGAATATTTTCGGGAATCCAACCCAGTGGAAATTTGCACATTGGCAATTACATTGGGGCAATTAAACAATGGGTTGAACTTCAACAAGACTATGAGTGTATTTATTGTGTAGTTGATTTGCATGCTATAACAGTCCATCAAGACCCGAAAGAATTATCTGAAAAAATTCAGGAGTTAACAGCCTTGTATTTAGCCTGCGGCATTGATCCGAAAAGATCAACGATCTTTGTTCAGTCGCATAACCCCGACCATGCCAGTTTAGCCTGGATTTTAGACTGCATTGCGACGATGGGGCAATTGGAGCGAATGACCCAGTACAAAGCCAAGTCTGAGAATAAAAAAGAAAGCGTTAGCGTTGGGCTGTTTAACTATCCAGCTTTAATGGCGGCGGATATTTTGCTTTATGACACAGAAGTAGTTCCGGTTGGTGATGATCAGAAACAGCACGTTGAACTGACTAGGGAATTAGCCCGGCGGTTTAATTCTCGTTATCAGGAAGTCTTTACTGTTCCAGAAGTTAAACTGATGACGGCTGGAGCAAGGGTGATGTCTCTACAGGATCCGGAGTCAAAAATGAGTAAGTCGGCTGATGACCCGAAGGGAACAATTGATTTATTAGACAAACCTGAGGTTATTCGCGATAAAGTTATGTCAGCGGTAACTGATACCGGCAGTGAAATTACTGCCAAGCCAAACAAGGCAGGAATAACTAATCTCCTGACTATTTATTCGGTTTTGTCCGGTCAATCTATCCGGGATCTGGAGAATCAATATCAGGGTAAGGGTTATGGAGATTTTAAAAAAGATCTAGCGGAAGTAGTCGTAAACTTTTTGGAACCAATACAGGAAAAATATCACCAAATACGAGAAGACAAGGATTATCTTGACCAGGTTTTGAAAAAGGGTCTTGCCAAAGCCAAACCAATTTCTGAAAAAACACTTGAAAAGGTTCACAAATCTATGGGTTTGGGTTAGGGGATGATTTCAAACTTGTAGTTAAGCCGTTTTTGTATCTTTTCAAAATCTTTATCGAAAGTGACTAGTTTTGAAATCTTTTCCTCTTTCATCAGTATTGCTGTATTGCAGTCAACATAGCTTATGTTTTTGTTTTCGATTTGCTGAAACAACAGCCAAGTTTTTAAGTTGAGTTTTGGTGTTATCTGTAAAAAGTTGAATTTATTGCTTGAGAACATGAGTTTGCCAACATCAACTGAGTCCTTTTTGCCAATTTTTTGAGAAAGAATTGTGACTGTTTCCAAAAAAATGTAATTCGAAATCCAGGGATGGGTTGTTTTACTGATTTTGTTTTTTAGTTGTATTGCTTTTTTGTGTTGAGAGTCGTTGGAGTTGTAAAGTGCGCAGATGTAACTTGTATCAAAAAAAGCGTTAGTCATTGTGGTAAATATACTTGTCGTGATTCACAGACAAATCTTTCGGTCCTTTAGCTTGATTATCTTGACTAATTTCTAAAATGTCATCAAGAACAGAGGAGTCTTGAGCCTTTTTATTAAAATATTCTTCAATAACTTGTCTGATTGCTTTGGATATGGAAATGCCCTTTCTTTCAGAATATTCCTTTAAATATTCCATCTGGCTTGGCTTTAGATATATTTGAGTTCTTCTCATAATTGGTTTATACATCATAATGTATAAGTTGTCAAATTAAGTTGTGATTGGTATCATTGTCTAGTGCTATTTATTAACTTTAAAATCTACCAGCAAACTTTCGGCCAAGGAGCTATAAACCTAGCTAAAATTTGTCATAAGGTTGCCGACAAAACGGGTGTAAAAATTATCCCAGTTGTTTCCGCTCTTGACTTGCGGGCGGTTAAAGAAATTTGCGATGAGGTTTGGCTCCAACATGTTGATATTCATTTCCAAGGTAAGTATACCGGTTATATTTCGCCCCTAGCTGCGCTTGAGGCTGGCGCCGGTGGGGCACTTCTTAATCATTCCGAGCACAAAATTCCTCCTGGTCAAATCCACCAAATAATTTCTAATTTTGAACATTTGAACATTGAAGATTCGAATTTTAAATTTACTGTTTGCTTTAAAACTAAAGGTCAGGTTGAAAACTGGCTGAAATCAGTTAAGCCAAAGCCGGACTTTGTTGCCTATGAACCGCCAGAATTAATTGGCGGGGATGTGTCGGTCAGTCAGGCCCAGCCGGAGGTTATTAAGCGAATTGTTGAGATGTTACCCGACTATAAGGTTATTGTTGGGGCAGGGGTTAATAGTAAGGATGATGTCCAGACAGCCTTGAAATTGGGTGCAAAAGGTGTTTTAGTTAGTTCTGATGTTGTTAAGGCAGACAATCCTGAAAAGGAACTTTTAGATTTAGCAAAGGGGTTTTAATATAGTGAGCGAAGCGAATAAATATTTATCTGATTCTAATTTCAATTTTTCCGGCAAAACCGTTATTGTTCGAATTGACTGTGATGTTGACCTTCGTCAAGAAGACGGTCAATTAGTTGTTGATGAGCCTTTCCGTCTGACTCAGGTTATTCCAACCTTGAAGCTTCTAGAGAAAGCCGGGGTAGAAAAAATCATTATGATCGGTCATCTCGGCCGACCGGGCGGTCAGCCTGACGAAGCCCTTTCTCTTATGCCTGTAGCCAAATGGTTCTCCGAGAACTATAAAAAATGTTCTTTAGTCAGTCAAGGTTCTTCCTCGGATGGTGTTACGAAGGAACTCCTCCGAGGTGGAACGAACAGTTTGATACTTCTCGACAATCTCCGCTTTCATTCTGGCGAACGAGACAACGATCCGGACTTTGTTCAGCAGTTAGCTGATCTAGCTGATGTTTATGTTAACGAAGCCTTTGGTTCATCTCATCGCGACCATGCCTCGATAACCGGTATCCCTAAACTTTTACCAGCTTTTTTGGGCTTAAATTTTGAGGAAGAAATTAATAACCTGACTAAAATTAAAAAGGATGCCAAGCGGCCACTGGTCATTGCCCTTGGCGGCAGCAAAAAGGGAAAAATGGATTATATTCCTTCCTTAGCCCAGATGGCGGATACCCTGCTTGTCGGCGGGAAATTACCCACGCAAAGGGATTTGGTCGACGGCCAATACCCGAATATCAAATGGGCAGAATTAAAAGATAATAAACGAGATTTATCGGAAGCAGATATTGAAAAATTTAAGAATGCCCTTCACCAGGCGGAATCAATCTTTATGGTCGGCCCGCTCGGAGTTTATGAAGAAGAGGAAAATCGACGGGGTACTGCCGAAGTTGCCCAAACCATTGCCGAGATGCCGGTTTTTAAATTGGCGGCTGGCGGGGATACCCACCGGGTATTGTCCTGGTTGGATATGTGGGATAAATTTAACTTTATTAGCACCGGAGGCGGTGCTGCTCTCCAATTTCTCCGCGACGAAACCCTTCCCGGGATAGAAGTAATTATTTCAAAAACTGATAAATAAAATTGTGAAAGAGATAATTTTACGAAGGAAATGGGTGTGTTTGTAGTAAGCCCCTGAGTACCCAGCATTTATTTGTGATAGATTTTTTTGATTTATGGGTACGAAGGCACGAACGAGTTTTTGTGATGTTATAAATAAACTAGACAAGTAAACGAGTGGTACGAAAAACATACCCGTTTCTGGAGTAAGCCAAGTTTTACTTTTTCCCGATTTGCTTTTCCAGTTTTTTGGCATAATCGCCAACAACTGGCAGCTCAAACTTTTCATTATTGTAGGCCTTAACCATGAGGACAATCCAGAGGATTAATCCTACCGGCCACAGGAAAAGTCCGAGCAGCTGACCTAAAAAGGGAACTAGAGTGATAACTGTTAATGCCCCAAAAACTACTACGCTCTGGGCGGCATGGAAACGGATGAATTTATCCTCTTTTTCAGTGAGTAAAAAAATCAATCCGGTTAACCAACCGGCCAAATAAGTAAG
>CAZCGQ010000015.1:0-8801 GCA_964498425.1 uncultured Gammaproteobacteria bacterium
GGCAATTTTTGGTTGATTAAGACGCCAATAGATATTAGCCATATTATGGTAAGCGTCAGCATAACCGGGCCGAATTTCTATTGCTTTTTGAAAGTGAAAGATTGATTTTTCAAAATTGCCGTGGCGGGCATAAAGATCTCCTAAGTTATTATGGTTTTGAGCACTATGGGGTGAATATTTGGCGGCGGACAACCAAAGCCGGTCTTGATTCTGCCAGACGTTGTTCCTGACGATTGTTCTTAAGGTCAACAAGGGTATGATGATTGTTAGAAAAATAGCGAATGGAATTTTCTTAATTTTTGGAACTTCATTTAAGTAATCAACGAGGAGGGCAAATAAAGTAAAAAAGCCTATACTGGCAAAATAAACGTATCTTTCGGCAACTAACCAGGAAATGCCAAAGGGAGTAAGCATTGGGCCTAAGGCCAAACCAATAAAGGTAAACCAAAAAAATATCTTTTTGTTTTTAAAAAAGAAATAAATTCCGATGGCAAAGAAGATACCAAATTCAATAGCTTTGATAATAAACTGTTGGCGATTAATAAAATTAATTTCTGTGTGGTAAAGGGTAAGCGGCTTTGGCCAGACAATAAGTTCAAGGTATTTACCGACGGCCGTTGGTATTTGATGTAAAGGATTAAGCATTTCGGGATTTTGATAGAAATTTGTTCTGAGATTATTCAGACGTTGAGGAATAAACCTAACAGTATAAATTGTTAATCCCAGTCCAACAATGATAAGGCCAAGAAATAAGGGTTTAAGATTACGACGTAGTTTAATTTTTGGCCAGAAAATGATAAATGATACAAGGATAAAGGGCAGAGAGATGGCACGCTCCATACAATTGTAGGCTATTAAGAATGATAAAAGTGAAAGATAAATAAAATATTTTTTGCGATAGCTAAAAAGAAAAAGCAAAAAAGAAAGCAGGGAGAAAAAAGTATACATAACATAGGGGTTTCCGGAAATCCAAGTTACGGATTCCGTTAAAATCGGGTGAACAGCAACAAGCAAGCTGGCAAAGAATCCAACCTGCTTATTATGAAGCAGGTTAATTAATAGATAAGCAATTAAAACAGTTCCAAGGTGAAAGGTAATATTTAAAAGATGAAAGGGAGCTGGATTTTTACCAAAAACCTGAACAATGGTGTAGTAAATTAACGGTCTAACGAAATGAAAGCTAGTGAAGTTTACGTACTCACTAAAATTTGTAATCTGTTGATTATTAACGATTGCTCGAATGTCGTCGGACAGAAATTCGTTATCAATTGAATTGGCATAAGTGATTAAGGTTAGGGCGGCAAGAACAATAAGATGTATTTTGTTTTTGGCCAGCCACTTCTTTAAATTAAATTCGTTTATTTTTTTAATCAGCATTTAGTTAATTGTACAGAATAAGTTTGATATACTTCAACCATGAAAAAAATTGATTTTATTGGGGTTGGTGTTCCAAGGTCAGCGACTACCTGGATAGGCGAATGTCTAGCCGATCATCCTCAAATTAATTTTTCCTCGCGATTTTACCGAAAAGAAATTAATTTTTTTACAAAAAATTACAACAAGGGTATTGATTGGTATTTAAGCTTGTTTCCAAACGATAATTCTAAGCTTCGAGGCGAATATAGCCCAACATATTTCTGGAGTGATAAGGTTGCAGAACGAATTAAAAAGCATTTCCCGAATGCAAAAATTATTATTTCTTTACGCAACCCGGTGGACATGATTTATTCCCTTTACTGGATGGGCTATAACGCAATTCAAGTTGACCGGCCAGATAGTTTTGATCAGGCTGTAAGTAAAAATCAAGTGGAAGGCTTAAAGCTTTATCGAGCCTTATATTCTGAGCGAATTGCCCAGTATTTAAGCCTATTCCCCAGAAATAATATCTTATTAATATTATTTGATGACATTGAAAAAGAACCGGAGGCGGTAATAAAAAAGATATATCAATTCTTAGACGTGAACCCAGATTATTTACCCGAAAATTTAACGATAAAAATTAATACGGCTGAAAAAACCAGGAACAATCTTATTAAGGAAGCATTAAGTTTAGTTGCTGATTGTTTAAATAGAAGGGGTTTAAAGAGGCTTAGACAAAAATTGCTAACCAATTTAAGCTTATACCAATTGTATTCCAAGATTAATAAGGAGGAAGCAAAATACCCGCCGATGATGACAAGGACCCGGTTGAACCTGATTAATCATTATCGAGAAGATATTTTGAAAACCCAGGAATTAATTGGTCAAGATTTGTCACTATGGCTAAAAATATAATTCCAGAAATATCGATCATTATGCCTTACTGTTCTAATGACTATCAATTTTTAAGACCAAACATAAAGCAGCTATTAAAATTTACAGATAATATCTATATTATTTATTCTAATCGATTCTGGAACGGTGAAAATGAAAACAAAGGAATAATTGATAAATCAATCAAAGAAAACCCGGAAGCAACCTTTGTAAGAGTCGAGTATCAAAAAAAACAACCGCCGATACCGGAATTTTTTTGCCGACTGATTCCTAAGAGATGTCTTTTGCGTCCAGTTTACGGCCCACGATACTTTGAAGGCCTAATTAGATGGAGGGGCTATAAAGAAGCGGAAAAGGAATCTCCAGATTATTATTTCTTTTTAGACGTTGACGAAATTGTTGATGGTGAAGCATTTCTAAAGTGGTTGAAAAATGGTTTGAATAGAAAATTAAATGCAATGATTTTTAACTGTTACGAGTATGTTCGGTCACCTCAATATCGATCTATTAATTGGGGTAAGAAGGGGGTTCTTGTAAAAAAGCGCCAAATCAAAAAAAAGGATTTTTTTACTTATCGAATAAGGCGCCGGTTTTATCAGACATCCACTCCGCCAAAAAAAGAAGGAATTCTTGGTCTTGATGGCAAGCCAATGATTCACCATTTCTCCTGGATTAGAAGTAAAAAGCAGTTTTCAAAAAAGGTTGACATTACTTCTATTCATGGTTTAACTAATCGTAAAGAAAGAAAGATTGAAATGGAGTTTGCTAAACCATTAGGGAAAGAGGACCCTATTTGGGGCAAGAATTATGTCAAAGTAAAGCCATTTATTGGTTTTAAATAAAGGCGAATTATATCTGGTTTTTTGTTTAGCCAATTATATGTCTTAATAGGAATAAATAGGAAAATTGATAAAATCCCTTTAAAAAAGTTTTGCCTGAAACTAGTAGTAATTAAGGTTATTGGGAATTCATGGCAGGTTACACCTTTCGAAATTATTTTTAGATTTGTTTGGTTTAATAGTTGTATTAGTTGATCTAAGCTAAATAGACTAAGGTGTGATTGATCAAAATAAGCAAAATAATCTTTGCCTAAAAATTTCTCGGTAAGGTTTCCAATTAAGGGAGTTTCAATAACAATTAAGCCATCAGCTTTTAAATGTTTTTTAGCAACCCTTATTCCAATTTCAGGTTTTTTTAAATGTTCGAGTACATGGTAAAGGGTAACAACATCAAATTTTTTATCGATTGAGAAGCTTTCAATTTTTGATTTTATAATGTTATCATTATTTTCTTTTTTTTTGTCGACACCGATAACTGTATTATTCTCTCTTTCAGCTATCCGTAGAAATACACTCCTACCGCAGCCGAGGTCTAATAATGAGAAGTGGGACTGATTCAATATTTTCTTGAGCTCCCAATATCTATAAAGGTTAAACAAATAGGTTAAATTAACCCGTTTTGATATATTTTTAGGTAGATTTATAACATTCCAAACAATTGCCTTAATTGAAGCAATAGCTAATTTAAAATTTCTGTTAAAAATTAATTCTTTGAAAAAAATTCCAATTTGAGTAACTAAATAGATTGGCAGGGATAAAATTAAGCGAAGGAGTGAAGCATTTTTGATCAATGTCATTAAGCGGTTTTTACGACACAGGTATGAAGAATATGCTTTTTTTTGTTCTTTATTGACAGTCCACGAGCCGCGGTGGTAAACAACTGAATTTAAGGCAATTACTGATTTATAACCAGCTTTCTTAGCCCGCCAAGCAAGATCTACATCTTCGTAATTACCCAGATAATCTTCATCAAATTTGCCGAGTTGTTCAAATAATTTCTTTTTTATTGCAATTAAAGAACCGGGAACAAAGTCGACTTGTTTTAATTTGCTTATTGGCTTAAACTTTTTGCCGGCATCAATTCTAAAACCAAAGCCAAGCCAATTTAGTCGACTGCCCAGGTGGTCAATTGTATCTTTTTGACTGAAGGAAAGCATGGCTGAACCAGCAATCCCGATATCGGGTTTTTGCAAAGCAGAAACTAAGGGGTCAAGCCAGTTTTTGGTCATGACTAAGTCATTGTTCATAAATATGAGTATTTGCCCGTTAGCCGATTTATAGCCAGCGTTATATCCGCCGGTTAAAAAGTCATTGTTTTGGCGATTGACTAAAACAGTATTATCAATAGATTTAAGATATTGTTTAAGTTTTATAGGACTTTGGTCACTAGAAGCATTATCAACAACAATCATTTCATAAGAAGAATATTTGGTATTTTTACGTATTGACTGAATCATTTTTTTCGTGATTAAAAAGCCATTATAATTAACGACTATTAGACTGACCAAGGGTTTTTTAGTCATTATTTGATCGGGCAGCAATAAATAAGGTACCACCATTCTTTTTCGACAATTTAGCTTGAGAGATCATTTTGGTAATCCTTTTTTCTAGTAATCTAGGATGCCAAGATAGAAGTTTAAAAAGGGGATTGAGCCAAAAAAGTGAATCCCAGTATATTAATGTACTTAGCTGGTGGTAATAGTAATAATTTTTTAATGACAAATCATGCTTATTTAACAACATTTCCCATTGATTAAGAGAATATAAATGAAAATGATTAAGTTTTTTGTTCCTTAACCAACCATAGAATCTTGTTAATGGTTTAAAACCTATTTTCGTACAAAAATTGTATTCAGTATAAAATTTACTGGGCACGGTAAAGGCAAGAATTCCATTCGGCTTTAAAATTCTGCTTACTTCTTTTAAAACCCTTTCTAGGTCTTTGATATGTTCCAGGGTACAGTTGGAAAAAACCAGGTCTACAGAATTGTTATCTAAAGGAATTTTTTCAGCTGGGGCTAAGAGTAACTTTTTATATATCTGTCTTTGACGAGCCTGTTTTAGGGCAGATTGGCTGATATCTAAGCCAAAATCAATTTGACGGTTAAAAACTTGGTTGGCTATTCGGCCGTCACCACAGCCAAGGTCAAGGACTATTCCTTTAGCGTTAAGGATATTTTCAGCTTCTGCTTTTAACAGCTTAACCTCAATATTTCTAAAAAGTTTATCAGCCGGTGTTTGTTTTGACATTAAAACGGTAGGTTAAATATATAACTGAAGGCTTTACCTAAATACCAATAGAGTTTTTGCTTGGCACCAACAATTTGAAATAATTCTCTATCAGTTAATTGGCGTTTCTCTTGTATTTTCTTTCTTTTTTGAATAGTTTTTCTTATAAAAATAATATTTTCGTAAAAACCCTTCCAGATCATGGCTGAACGGGTGAAATTACCTTTTATAAAAAATAAAATTGAGATTAGAATCCAACAAAAAATATTTAATGGTAAAGTTATAAATAAATTTTTTAGAGACAAGTTTTTGATTAAAGTTGTAATCATATTACGACAGCCAAAATATGTTGCCTGCTGGTGGCGACTAGTTTCTCGATAATTATCATCTTTTGCTGGTGTTCCATATGCATGCTCAACTGTTATTTGAGGATCAAACCAGACTTCAAATCCATTCAGCCAGGTTCGAAAGGATAGATCTGGCTCTTCCCAGTAAAAGAAAAAGTCATTATCATATCCACCAATCTCTAGAAATCGATCTCTGAGAAAGTACGCGGAAGCGGTGTTGAATGAGAATATTCTTTCTGGATAATCAAACTGCCCTTTATCAATCTGCGATCTTGCTCTTTCAGATAAAAAGCCGAACCGAGTTAGGTAATCCCCTGCGTAATTAAATTTCTTTGTTCCCATGGTTATTAATTTTGGTTGAACAACTCCTGCTTTCCGGTGTTTTGAGAAAAATTTTGGAATATGTTTAAACCAACCAGGCTTTATCTTTGTATCATTATCTAAAATTAGAATATATTTTCCTGTACTTTTTTTTACAGCTAAATTTCTTGCTTCTGTAGGCCCAATGTTTTTTTCTAGTCTAATTGCTTTTAAATTTTTGCGGTGACCGAAACGGTGTTTGACAAATTCAAAACTTTTATCCGTAGAGCCATTATCAACAAAAATTACCTGAAAATTTCCTTTCTCTTTAAAAATTGATCCAAGACAGTCCTCTAGAAATTTTTTACCATTGTAGCTAATGGTTACTGTAGAGATTAACGGTTTTTCGGCCATAGATATTTTAATCCTGCAAGGCTGCCCAGCCAGCTGCCTAACCAAGTAAAGTTGGAATCAGTAATTGCTTTATAGGTATAGTAAAGGTTTTGAAATAGAACCATTGTTATAAACCTGAATAGAAATCGAGGTTGATATATGTGTCTGAAGTAAAAACGGTAGAAGTCAATAATTCTTTCTTTGGCAGCTGTTCGGCCGGAGTAAGCACCTGTTTGAGTGATATTATGATAAACAACTGCTTTAGGGTTAAAAACAAGTTTACAACCGGTTTTTCTTGCCCGAAAAGCCAGATCAGCTTCTGACCAATCTTTGTAAAAGCTGTGGTCGAAGCCATTAATTTTTTCGATTACCTTTTTAGAATAAGTCATATTGCAAGGTTCTAAATTATCAACTTTTTTTAAGCCATTAAGTTTAGTTGATGATTCAAAATTCGAACCGGGTGTCCACCAACCGTTTTTAAGAAATAAACCAGGTTCTTTGACCTTGCCTTCCAGAAAATAGTTTTGCCAGATTTTTGCAATTATGCCTTTTCCCTTAACCCATTTAAAAACATCTCGTTCGCTTAAAATTTCATCTCTAATTAGAGTTGGGCCACTGACACCACATACTTGGTGATTTGTTTCAAAAGTAGTTATAATTTCTTTAGCCCAATTTGTGGTAACAACAACGTCGTCATCAATCCAAGAAAAATATTTGCCGTTGGCTTGCCGCCAACCAAAATCTCGAAGTTTGGCAATATTAGGGGTTTTGACGATATGTTTTTTGATATCAAGCTTTTTAGAATAATTGTTAATTATTTCAGGAGTTTTATCTATTGAGTCACCATCAACAATAATTACTTCAAAATTTCTATAAGTTTGTTTAGTTAAGCTTTCCAAACATTCAGACAAACTATCGGAACGGTTATAGGTTAAGACTATTATTGATAATTTAGTTTTCATTAAGGTTCGAACCTATTGAACCTTCAAGGTTGTTTAGGTTTGAACCTTGGAGGTTAGTAATGAAATTTTTAATAACGGTAAATGTATATACCCAAAAAATGCCAAAGCAAACTAGGGGATGGAAAAACCAGGCTGGATCTGGAACAGCCAAAAACCCCCTTATGGATTGAATAATTGGAAAAATAAACGTATTTGAATAAAGGGCAAACAAAACTAGATTAAGCTTGTCAGTTTTTAGGTTAAAGGTGAAATATTCCCTTTCTGGTAGTTTATCCAGATGGACTATAGACAAATACCGTGCTCTTTTTTTAAAGTAATGCCAAAATTTTTCACCTGAGGAGTGAAAAATATCATTTTTAACAACTACATATTGGTTATAACCCTTTTTAACTAAGCGAAGATTATCATCAATATGATAGTAGCATTTTGGATTAGTAACCCGTTGAAGTAATTTTCTCTTTATCAAAAAACCGTTAGCTCCTAGAGTAGGCACGTTATCTGGATGAAATTTAACTAGATAATATTCACCTTTATCTGTTGATTGGCCGGCAAGTTTATATTCATCTAGTGGAGGCAAATAGTCCTGTCGGTCTGCCCGGCCAAGAAAATAAGCTAGGGGATCATTAGCTCCGATTAGGGCAAAGTATCTGTTTAAGGGTAAGTCATTGAGCTGATGGCGATAACGCCAAGTGTAGCAGGCGGTTGCCTCGGGCTCGTCTTCAAAGTGTTTAACCATGGTTGTTAACCAGTTTTGTGTAGGTAAAATATTGTCATCATCTAAGTGAAGAATTAAATCGTTTTTGGCCTTAGATAGGGATATGGCTTTAGCCATGTCCGGGTTACCGGTATTTTCCTTTATTATTTTACAATCATATCTTTGAAGAGTTTCTAGTGTTCCATCCGTAGAACCGCCGTCGGCAACGATAATTTCGATTTTAGTCTGGGGGTAATCCTGATTGCGAATGCTTTGGAGGGACTTTTCAATTATTGGCAGACTATTATAAGTGGCCATAACAACACTAATCGACTTCATGAGGAATTATACAATATTAGAACTTCTTGAATGATATACTTAATCAATGAATAATAACGGCTTCGAGGTAGATTTTATCGGGATTGGTGCACCTCGTTCAGCAACTACCTGGCTAGCAGAAGGCCTGAAGGAGCATTCTGAAATTGGTTTTTCAAAAATAAAAGAAACCAAGTTTTTTTCAAATGACCAGCTTTACAATAAGGGTATAAATTATTACCAATCCTTTTTTTTAAATAAAAAACCAATTATCGGGGAGTTTTCGGTTCAGTATCTAAGTTCACCTAGCGTTGCTCGCCGTATTCACAAACATTTTCCCGAGGTAAAAATTATTGCCTGCTTAAGAAATCCTGCCGAGATGATTTACTCGTATTTTTGGTGGCTAAAAGGAGACGATAGTATAAAGTTTAATAATTTTAGGGAATTATTTAATAATAAATCAGAGTTT
>CAZCGQ010000016.1:0-1794 GCA_964498425.1 uncultured Gammaproteobacteria bacterium
CCATCACGACGACAGTGAACAAGATTATCTGCCTCCGGAGCTTAAAGGCAAAAAATATTTTAAATAACTTGACTAATTAGTGTTCCAATTGCAGCAATTAGGGTTACCTTTTGGGTTTCGTTCACACGTTGATTGGTGGCATAATTATTATATTAATAATTATTGCCAATCATATGTTAAAAAGAAACACCCAGGAAGAGCTAATTGCTATGAAAAAGGAAATATTAATTAAATGCATTAACAAGGAAATGAAGTGTTATGAAGGAGCGAAGCTCCTGCATATGCATCCTAAATCATTTTCTCGCTTAAAAGGGCTATTTATTCAATATGGCGAAGCCATATTGGTTTCCAAGAAAACAGGCCCTAAGAATAACCGCCCTCCTAACAAAACCCCAGTTCATATTGAAAAATTTATCTGTAAAATAGCCAGATTAAATCCAGGAGCTACAATTAATACAATTTCCGATTATTTTACTGACGATCTGGAAATAAGTATCCACCCCACTACTGTGTACCGCATATTGAAAAGAAACCAAATCAGATATTGTCGAGAATATTGGGGAGTTCCTAAATTTAAACCTAAATTATATTGTTTAGAAACTCCCGGTTTAGAACTACAGATGGATGCTTGTTATCCATTTGGACGGGGCCGCAAAATAGCCTGTTTTGACGCTATTGATGATTGCTCTAGGTGGGTAATAGCTAAATTGTATAATCGGGAAAACGCTGTTAATGCCATTGATTTTGTTAAACATTTGGTTAAACAGGCCCCGTTTAGAATCCAGAGAATCAGGGTAGACAATAGATATGGGAAGGAATTGAGAAAATATTGTGAATCCATAGGCATTGAAATAATAACTATTAATGCTCATAGACCGACAGAAAACGGAAAAATTGAACGTTTTCACAAAACTTTGAAACATAATTTTTTCTGGAGACATTGCGGATTCTATGATAAGAAAGATGAATTGCAGTATAAATTAAATCAATGGGTGAATTGGTATAATACGGAGAGAAAGCACGGTGGTTATGGAATGAACAATATTACCCCTAGAAATAAATTGGTTTCAAGTATGTTTAATTCACTTTGCATTATTCCTCGGGAAAAGGTAACATTAACCCTGCAAGTGTACATAACTTGACTAATTAGGAAAAATATACTAATTTGAAAAGTCAATTTGCACTTTTAAACAATTAAAAAAAGGAGGGGGCATGATTTACGAACCTGAAGAACCTTATATTTTTAAAAACGGGCAAAAGCAAGGCAAAGCAGTGGAAATTCTTATGTTTCAAGATTTCTTTTATCTTGATCGTCTCTATAAAAAAATGGAGGAAAATTATAGGGGGCTCCAAGGTAAAAATGAATTACACAAACACCTAGAATGGATTATGGCTCGGACTCGAGAAGTTAAGCCAATAAAGCTTTGCCGTTTTTGCCAAGAAAGGCCGATCGCCTATATCTCCATTCGCCGGTCAAAATCAGGCACAGTCATTAGCCATCACTTTGCCTGTTGTAATGATCCGGCTTGTTCAAAAAAACTGAGCGCTGAACTAGGGTCTGGGAATCCGCAACTAGTGCCAGCCAACCTCTTTTCCTTGCGTTTACGCATATTTAACAAAACCTGGAAAAGAAGGCAGTTTTTGGGGCTACTTAGATTTATCTACGGACTGGAGGGAAGACTTACCGCCCAAAAGGCTTTTGAATTTTTTAAAAATTCTAATCCTTCCTCCCACTAAAAACCAAACCGACGCGGAATTCATTTGACTGAATCCGCGTCTTTTATTTTGCTTAAT
>CAZCGQ010000017.1:0-1735 GCA_964498425.1 uncultured Gammaproteobacteria bacterium
AGTCATATTAGGATGCTCACAGAGGCTTTTCATAAACTATTCCAGCCTCATCCAAGCATAATGACTAATGGCTAATGGTTGATGATTGATGGCTAATGGATAATGGTTAATGGCTGATGATCGAAGTTACAAACGTTTTTTAAGGCTGTTAATCCACCCATTAAGCTGGCGAGCCACTTCATCTGCAGTTTTGAGCAAATTTGAACAAGATTCTTCAGAAATATAATTTAGCTCTTTGCAAAGAGTCACAAAATTTATTACTTCACCACAGGAGCCTCTTGAAATATAGAGAAAGCGGATTAAATCTTTTGTAGAATTTCTATAAAATCCTTCTGCAATATTTGCTTCTATGGAGGTTACAGCTCGACGAATTTGACTGACCAATCCGTACCGTTCTTGTTTAGGAAATGTCTGTGAAATCTTGTAAATTTCTAGTGTTAACTCCCTTGATTTTTTCCAAGCAGGTATGTCAAGAAAGGATTTATATTTTCCCATTTATAAATCATTAACTATTAACTATTCTCATGTTACCATTATTTCATGAAAGTGATTGGGATTGATCCAGGTTTGGCGTCGACGGGATGGGCGGTTATGGATCAGGATGAGCGAAATCCGGATAAGGTTGAGCTGGTTGCTTCCGGTTGTTTTGAAACCAAGGCAGGATTGGATATCAGCCGGCGGTTGGAGATTATTCATGATGAGTTGATTGCGGTAATTGAAAAATATGAGCCGGTGGATATGGCGGTTGAGGAAATATTTTTTGCCAAAAATGTTAAAACGGCGATTAAGGTGGCTCAGGCGGTTGGGGTAATTAAGTACTCAGGAATTGAGGCTGGACTGGATGTTTTTGGCTATACGCCGTTGAATATTAAAACGGCGATTACTGGTTATGGCCGGGCAAAGAAGGAACAGGTTCAGTTTATGGTTAAAAAGATTATTAAGTCGGATAAGGAGATTAAGCCGGATCATGCCGTTGATGCGGCGGCGGCTGGTTTGACGCATTTGTTTACGAATAGGAAAATCTGTTAGTCTTCATCTTTCTCGTATTTAGTTCCAAAATCTAAAATTACTCTTTTACATATACTTTTGGTTTCATTTGGAGACAAGTATTCTGAGCTTTTAGCTAACAAAATTGTAAAGTTATATAAACCTTTGTATGTTAATGATAGGTCACAGCCATTCATTAATAGAAATACATGTGTTAACAAAATTGCAATTCTCTTGTTTCCATTGAGAAACGGATGCCCTCTAATTATTTGATTTAAGTATGCAGCTGAAGCCTCTGCTATTGTTGGGTTTAATTGCTTTCTATCATAAGTTTGCTTAACAGAATTCAAAATTCCTTCAAGTTTATTCATATTACACGTATCGAAAGGAGGAATAGGCTCATCAAATTGAATCAGGTGATTAAACTTGATGAAAATATCTTTCGATTTTTTCAGGGTCAGCCAGACTCGGGGTGTCTTTTTTAGTGCTTTGGTCATATTTTTCTAGTAGTTTGTAAGTTTTACCGTATTTATCAACACTATATTCGACAGCTGATTCTTTATTGATAGTTGCTTTTTTGTATCCGAATAGATACATCAACGTTTCTATTATTTGCTTCATATTAGGATAATACCACAACCTGGTTGTCAACAAAAGAAATTTATATACTTGTTAATCACAGAATAGTAGCTAAATACGAATACCTGATTTTTAGTTAGGAATCGGCTGGATGCTGGTGATTAACTTG
>CAZCGQ010000018.1:0-1680 GCA_964498425.1 uncultured Gammaproteobacteria bacterium
GATTGGGTTTCTTTTTTTGACTTTGGTGAAATGACGTAGAGAGTGGTGGCTTGTGGATAGTCTTCAACTCCCATTGGATCGATATCTTTAACGGTAAGCAAATATCTTAAAGCGTGGGCACGGGTGTCGCCGGAGATGAGATTAACGATATTAAAGTTTGTTGGATTTTCATTTTGAATTATTTCTCTTGCTTTTTGAGCATAGGGCAATCGCCAGTTACCAGGCATGCCGCGGTTGGTATTGATTTGCTTCCAACTGGCAAAGGCTGACCAGCCGAAAAAGAGGATGATTATCAGGTTTAGCCATTTTTGGGATTTGGAAAGCTTGGCTAAATAGCCAAAGAAGTAGGTAAAGATAAAGGGAAGAAAACTGATAAAGTAGTAAGGATGGAGTTGAAACCCTTGGTCAGTACCTCCTTGGCGGAAAATGAAGTAGATGGTTTTCAGGTTATAAAAGTTGTTACGGAGTTCAAAGATGATTATTGGCAAATAGCCAGCAATAAAACCGGCGGCGAGGATAAAAATTGTTTGGAGTTTGGCTTTGGATTTGAAGGTTAGGCAGGCAATTAAAACTAAACTAAGGACAAGAATTTGATAGTGGAACTGCAAACCCAGGCCAAGGAGTAATCCGATAAGTAATATTTTTAATTTTGGCTGCATAGGCCAGAGATCGGCAAGGAGACTGATGATGAGACTGGAGATTAGGGGTAGAAAGTTTGGATTCCAAACGAATTTGGAGTGGAAGACTGTTTCTGGAAAGAGGGCAAAGCTGGCGGCGGCGATTAAACCGGCTTTTTGGCCGAAGAATTTTTTAGTCGAGAAGTATATAAGAATAAGGCTGATTAGGTTTAAACTAATAAAGTAGTATGAGCCGGCAATGACCTGCCAGTTAAAGACGGCCATGACTGGGGCGAGAAGATAGTACATCGCTGGGCCTTGGAAGAAGCAACGACCGTCGGCGGATATTGATGTTGGTGGTCCGATTAAGACTAGCTTTTTTTCTTGCCAGATTTTGTAGGTGTCTAAGAGCATTTTTCCTTGGTCATCTGAAAAGTTTAGGTTTAATGGAAGTTTGTAGATTCGGAAGAAGAGATAGGTTAAAAGGAGGAGGGCTAATAGCCACTTTTGTTTCATAAGTTGATTTTAGCAAATCGCTTGTTGGCAGACACAAAACAATCTTTTCTAGAAACAACGCTCGACAAGGTGCTGGCAATTAACTTGGTGTAAAATTCACAACATCATCTTTAACGGAGATGTTCGGCTAAGGCACAATTTTTTTATAAGCTATATTCCTAACTCACGCCGCTGACTCGTACCCAAAAAATTCAAGTATTAGTCAATGATATCTAGGGTACTCGCAGAGGCTCCTTTTAAAGATGACATTGTAAATTTTAAATATATTGATGAGGTTACAGGTTGAATGTAATGTTCAAATGTTCGAATGACTAATGATTAATGGTTAATCCCGACCCGGCTACGCTGGTCGAGGATAGCAATTTGTAAACAGTAATTTGTAATTGGGGATAAAATAATGTTCAAATGCTCTAATGTTCGAATATTCAAAAAGAACGTATGTGAAAATAAATATAGTTTTTTATATGTGAAATGTTAAATGGTAAATGCTAAAATGAATTTATGATTGGAAGTTTGCGAGGGGCGGTTATTTATAAGGGGAAGGAAA